>RAZJ01000101.1 GCA_003612625.1 bacterium 1XD42-1
GGAACGCCAGCGGCCTCCTTAACTTGTTTCTCATAAAATGCCCTCCTGATATTTTGAAAAATGTATGGTTCACAAACTTCTCTATTGCACATCATACAAAAAATTGGATTCGGATAACAAGGGGGCTTTCCTACTTTGCAATTTTTTTACCTACTTTGCAGTTTTCTGTTCTTGACACTGGCCGCTTAACCCTTTACGCTAATAGCAGAGAATTTGCAGGAGGTAGGAAATATGCTGCTTTGGAAAAGGAAAAGGGCAATTCCCCGATGGCTGGCAGGGGCGGTATTTCTAATCTGTGCGCTGGCAATGACAGGGCTTTTGGCATCAGAGGTTACTCCACGCCGGGAACAGCTCATGCTGGAAGCAAGCGTCAATGGCGGCAAGATGACGCTGGAGGCAGGCTATGAATATGGCGGCGCGCTGACGCTGGCGGTGACGCTTCCCGAATGGGAGAGCCAGTGGCGTCCGATGCTGGAAGTCAGGCACACGGGTGAAGCGGAAGTGTTTTTAGACGGGGAGATGTTAGGCCGTATGGAGGCATGGGACGGGAAAACGCTGGGCAATGCCGTCTTTATGCTGCCGAAAGACTGTGCGGGAAAAACGGTGACATTGGAAACAGCAAAGGAAGCAGAGGAGCCGCTCCCGCTTTTGTTCCTTACGGACAGCGGCGTAACGAGAGAAACTGAGCGGGCTTATACGGCGAAAAGCACACTCCCGGCAGCCGTTTTTGCCGTGGTGTCGCTGCTTGTCCTTGGGCTGTTTTTCTTTGGGCTGACAGAGGGACACTGTGACTGGCCGGTTCTGCTGCTTGGTTTTGCGGCGCTGACCCAGGCATTTTATTTCCATGCACAAAGCCGGGGCGGGTATATCCTTCCCCCGGAAATTTATGGGCTGTGGCTTTGCCTGTCCAGGGCGGCGCTGTTCGCCCTCCCGCCGCTCTTTCTGCTGCTGCATATGAAAAAATGGCGGAAGCTGTTTCTGCCTTTCGCCATTCTGCCGGGGCTGGCTTATTTTGTAGTCGCGGGGTTTCAGACGGTGGTTCCTGCGTTCTCCATGGTCGGCTCCCGGATGGGGGAAGTGTTTTATCTGACTGTGGCGGCGCTTGTGGTGTGCGCCGTACTGGAATACCGGGATGAAAACCAGGTATTCCGCCTGTTCCTGCCGGGGCTTTTGTTATCCGCCGCCGGAATCGGTGCGGCGAGCCTGCTGTCGGGGCTGTGCGGCGGCGGGCTGCTGCCCTATATGCAGTGGCTCGTTTCAGAAATCACCTGGCATCAGCCAGACCTCCCGCTGTACTGGTGGAGCGCCTTTCTGTTATTGCTTTGTTTTCTGGTGAGCGTACTGTCCCAGCTTCGCTTTCTGGCGGCGCGGGAAACACAGATGCAGGTGCTGGCCGCGCGGGAAAGCATGGCCCAGGAACAGCTTGCGGTGGTTCAGGAGAGCGATGAATCACTCCGCAGGATGCGGCATGAAACTGTAAATCATTACACCGTCATGCAGAAACTGTCCCAGGCTGGGGCATGGGACAGGCTGGAAACATATCTGGACGGCCTGCTGTCGGATGTGGAGGCGGTTCCTGCTATGGTATACGTTGCTCATCCGGCCATCAACGCAGTCCTGACCACGATCCTGGCCCACGCACAGAAGCAGGGGATTAAAGTGGAGCATGAGGTGAGCGCGCCGGAAACGCTGCCGTTTCCAGATACAGAGCTTTGCACTGTTTTGATGAACCTGCTGCAAAATGCCCTGGATGCCAACGCCCTTGCACCCGCAGGGGCGGAAAAATGGCTCCGGGTCAGCATACACATCCGGGGAGCGCATTTATACATCGGCGTGGAGAATCCACGGTTCGGCCCGGTAAAATATGACGAAAAAACTGGCCTGTGCCACACGACAAAGGCGGACAGGACGGTTCACGGTTACGGCCTGAAAGCAGTGCAGGCCGTGGCACAGAAATATCAGAGTGAGCTGCTGCTGGAATTTCCGACTGGAATGTTTTCTGCCGCCACAGCTTTGCAGATGCCGGAAGAATGACAGTGCTTTTTGTAAAACCGGAGCCGCTGCCTGCGGCGGGATTTCCGCGCTGAATGATCTGCTGTATCCAATGGCATAAAAAAACCAGCCCTTTTGTGAACCGGAAAGGACTGGTTTTTTATTTGATGAAAGCGATATACTGTCTTTTGACTTCTTTCTGTCGGGAGCGGCTGACGGGAAGCTCCCTGCCGTCATCCAGTGTGAGGGCGCTGTCCGTCAGGCGGTAAACGTGTTCCAGGTTCACAAGGATGCTGAAATGGATGCGGCAGAACCGTTTCCCATTCAGTCGGGGGAGCAGGTCGGAAAAATTCTGGTTGATGTATAAAACCTTTCCCCCTTGCAGGTGGACGGCGGATTTATGGCTGGCGGCTTCTGCATAGAGGATGTTCCGGGCATCCACTGTCTGCCAGCAGCCATCCACCATGAGCTTGATCTGTTCCGGGTGGTAATTTTCCTCCAAGTCCCGCCCGATTACCCTTGCCAGCCTTTCCTGGTCTACCGGTTTGAGCAGGTAGTGGAGCGGGCGGGTGTCAAAGCAGTCGAAAACATAATCCCGGTAAGCAGTGATATAGATAATGGAGCAGTCTGCGTCTATTTCCCGCAGATGCGCGGCAAGGGAAAGTCCATTATCATTTTCCAGTTTAATGTCCAGCAGGAGCAGGTGAAAAGCGGATGGCTGTTTTTCCATCTGTGCAAGCAAAGGCACAGGGGAGGAAAAACAATGGACGGAATAATCAATATCGCGTTTCAGGCCCCTGTCCTCCAGGATTTGGCAGAGCATGGCTTCATTCTGCTCTGCGGCGTGTGGTTCATCATCGCAGATGGCAACCCGGTACATAGGCATTCCCCCCTTTTCATACAAGGGGTATTATAGCACACCGTTTTTCTAACGTCAAAGTATCCTTGCGCGGCGGGCGGGGGAAAGCGAAAAGGCCGGCAGTATCTGAAATTTCCGATAACGTAGGCAAGCAATGAGCCGGAATATCCTTTTGGGATATTCCGGCTCGCTTGTTGGGGTTCCCCCAAGCCCCAGGCGTCCGCCTGCGCGTCCGACCGAACACGCCTATCGGCGTGGCTTTGCGCTCCCTGCGGTCGCTTCCTCCTGCACATCCGCGCAGGAGAGGGGCGGCGCAAAATGCGCCGTCAGGAGGTTTCCGGGATTGATAGAAATTTTATTTTTCTGAATCTTTCCTTGTTCCGTTCTTTGTAATGGTAAGCTGCCCCTGCTGGCATTTCACGGTGATTTTGTCCCCGGCGGAAAATCCGGTCTGTTCCAGCCATCTGCCTTGTAAAAGAATCTGTGGCGGAGCCTTTTTATAATTGCCGCGCCCGTTACATACAGTCAGCTTGCGGTCATCCATCCGTCCCCCTTTCCCGCTGCCTGCCGGCATACGATTTCAAATACATTCCCGTCGTCAGTCATGACAGTAAGTAATCCGTTCCGCTCGTCTGTGTTCAGGTCGGCAATCCCCATCCCCTCGCTGTCATTCAGTAAATCAAAAAGCCTGTCCTTAAAATAGTTCAGTTCCATTTCTGTTCCCCTTTCGTATTTTATTATTGCTTATTAGCGAATACTTAAAAACAAATCCTGCCGCCCGTCTGCCGGTTAAGCAAAACAAATGCTGCAAAAAAAGTAGTGCCGTCCCGGTTGGAAAGGGGCGGCACTTTTGCGTCACCGTTCCGGTTTGGGCTGTTCTTTTTCCTGCGCCTGCTCCGGCGGTTCCAATCCTAAAATCTTATCCACGTTGCGGAGTGCGGTCTGGTAGGTAATCATATCCTGCCGCAGCGCCTTGTACTGTTCGTACTGTTCCCGTTTTTCTTCCAGCAGCGCGGCATATTCCGCT
>RAZJ01000102.1 GCA_003612625.1 bacterium 1XD42-1
AAATCGTTTTGCTTGGGGCGGTAACTCTGATTTCCGCCTGTTCAATCACAACGGGAATCGTTGTGCTGCCAGTGTAGTTCTGGTCCTCCGGGTCCACGGAAACGGTGAGGGTGTAGTTCCCGGCATTGACCGGGGCCGCATGGTTCGGGGTATCCCAGGTGTAGACAAAGCCATTTACGTTTACCGTCTTGCCGTCCACAGAGGCGGTGGCGGTCTGCTGGTATTCAATAGGACTGCCATTATAGGTACGCCCGGTCAGTGTCACGCCGGAAATGTCCACGGACTGCTTGTTGACGCTCCGCACGTTGATGGTGGCGGTCATATCCTCGAAGTTTTGGGTATGGATGGTAACGGTGATGGTTCCGATTTTAGTTTCGCTGTCGCTCTCCACCGCCTTAATGGGCAGGGTGAGGGTCTGGCCGTCAATCTTTGCGCCGCTGTCGTAGTAGCTGCCCAGATTGACCGGACCAAGCTCGTAGGTGACGGCGGTGCTGCCCAGGCTTATGCCCTCCGGCACATCGGGCCGCAGAGCGCCCAGGCCGTAGGTGTAAGTATGCTCCTGCTTATTGGCAACCGCCAGATCGCCGGTCTTGGGGGTGAGGGGCGCAGCTTTGCGGATGGTCACGCTGGCCGGGACCGCTCCTGCGGGCCGGGTCACAGTGTAATTCTCCGCGTCCGCGCCGGTGAGGGTCATTGCGGGCAGGGTGAGGTTGGTATAGGTTCCCGCGTTGGAGCCGTTCAGGGTTCCGGTCAGGCCGGTGGTATCAACGGATACATCATCGCCGTTCAAAATTCCGGCCAGCGTCACGCCGGTGATCTCCACCGAATTGGTTCCGTCATAGGCCCTGCCCTCCGCCGTTGCTCCGGTGGCGGTCAGCGGGGCGGGAGTGACCTGTAATCCCCCTCGTGTAGAACAGGAAGCGCCACCTGAGCCAGACCAATCCACTGTAACCGTCCAGCCGTACTCCCCGGCCGCCAGCGTCTCCGGCAGTGTAAAGCTGGCTCCCGTCCCCTCGGCAGTGCTTCCAATAAGGGACCAGCTAAAAGTTGCCCCCGGCAGGGTGGAGGAACAGGTTAGCGTGATCGGCTTTCCATATTGCATGATTTGGTCGGGGGCCGGCGCTGTGATCGTACCATCCGTTTTCGTATAGCCGCAGTTTTCACAGCTGCGCCGGATGGTAACAGCGTTCTCATTGTGTTCCGGCGTCCACGAGCCGTAGGTATGCGCCTCTGTTTTGGTCCTGCCGCAGAACTGACAAGCAGTGATGTGATGCTCCCCGCCGCTGTCGGGCGTATAGGTGTACTGACAGTCCTCCGCAGCTCCCGCATACCCGCAGGCCAGACAGGTCATGGCGTGGGTTTCCGCGCCTTCATTCGGCGTGTACTCACAGACACCCTCGCCGGTATGGTTGCACTTCTTCACCGTCACTGTGCCGGTCAGCACGGCTTTTGTATCAAGCGATACTTCCCCCCAAGTATTGCTATCCACCCATCCTTCTGCCTTTGTAACAGGTAGGTTATTTCTGTGATAGGCATAGCCCTCCGCAAGTAGATTTTTCAGCGTGACAGACGCATCGGCATTTATAGATACTGCATATCTTCCTATGAGGGTTCCGCCGGAGAGAACTGCTTTCCCGGAATTGTGTACCCACAATCCCGTTTCCTCTCCCGAGATAACTCCGCCGGAGAGAACTGCTTTCCCGGAATTGTCTACCCACAATCCCGTTTCCTCTCCCGAGATAACTCCGCCGGAAATATTGACGGTTCCACTGGTAATTGCCACACCGTAAAATCCCGAAACAGTCCCGCTTTCGATGGATAGAGTTCCGCCAATTACACTGACTGTAATATTTGAACTCTCAATCTTTCCACCGGTTCCGCTGTCTTGAATGGTAATGCTGCCACCTAAGATATTAAATGCGCCATAGTCAGTTGCTTTGACAGTTTGACCGTTCAAATCCAACGTGAAGGTGCAGCTATCGAAGATGCGAATGTAGTTGGTACCTAAATCTGCCTCCGACAGCAGGGTTACTGTTGCGCCGGAGTTTCCTTCTGTGAACGCATCGGCCAAAGCGCCCACGAAGGTGGTGGAGCTGCCATTTACGACCTTCGCAACGGCGGAAATGTTGACTGGCACCGTCCCTGCCGCGTCCGCCATATTGTCATTCTCAACGAATTTCGCCGTCAGGGTGATTCCCGTACCTGGGCCTCCTGCCGCAACCAGCACATCGGCGGCGCTGACGGTCATGGTGTAGGCGCCGTCCTCGCCAACGTCCGCAGGAGCGGACACCTGCGTATCACCCACAAACACCGCCATTTGTCCCGCAGTAGGATCACCCCTCAGACGTGCCGCCGCTTTGGCCGGAGCCTCCCCGGTTGCGGTGGGCGTGGCCTTGACGGTGATGGTGTCGCTGGCGGTGAAAGTAGTAGTCTGCGTGTCGCCGTTGTAGGTTTTCACAGCGCCGTCAAGCGTCGTGCCGGACTGCTGGAGCGTGATGGTTTTCTGGAAAGTGGTGGAGTTGTCAGTATTCGTATAAGTAGCAGTATAGTGCAAATCGTCTGTCCTGCTGACCTCCACCGTCCAGCCGCTGACCGCAAAGGTCTGGCCGCAAATCGTAATGCCTTTGTCCAGCTCGCCGGACAGCTCGGTTGTAATATCCGCCGTCCTGTCCTCCCCGTTATAATAGAGGTTAGTGGGGACAGAGATCATATCAGCCGTCAGATTTTCGGTGGTGAACGCATTGCCGCCGCTTAATGTGCCGCTACCGGACAGGCTGGCCCCAACGGGGATGTTCAGCGTATAGTCCCCAGGGACAGTATAGCTCCCGTCAAGGGTCACAGCGCCGCAGACAGTCCCCGCGCCATTCTCAAACACGATGGCGTTGGTTTTGCTGACGGTCGCCGCCGTATCGCCTGCGTTCCCGCCGTTGCCGATGGGAGCGCCCTCATAACCTTCCCAAGCGACCTCTGTGGGACTGGAAGCGTCCACAATGCCGCCGGAAATGGTGACGCTGCCGGTGCCGCCGGTACATCCGCCACTGGTGTACTGGGTGCTGTAATAGTACCCACCGCCGCCGCCAATGCCTGCGGCATAGTCGCCTCCAACGGCGGTCACTGTGCCGCCGCTGATGGTGACGGCGCCATCGCCGGATTTATAGCTGGAGTTCGGACTGGAAGTGCTGCCACCGCCGCCAATCCCTGCACCAAAGGAGCTGCCAGTGGCTTTTATCGTGCCGCCATAAATTTGGATATTGCTGCCGGCACCTCCGCCCGTAAAACCGCCACCGCCGCCGATGCCCGCGCCGCCAGATTGTATGCCAGTGGACGCCGCTGTGACGCTGCCGCCATAGATGGTGATGTTGTCGCCAGTCCCACCGGTATCTTGTGGGCTACCACCGCCGCCTATCCCTGCGCCAGCGACGAACCCTTCGCCGCTGTTGGCGGTGACCGTGCCGCCCAAAATAATGACCGCACCGCTGCTGCCGCCATTTCCAGAGCTGAGGGTGCCGCCGCCGATACCCGCACCGCTACAGTAGCCGGACTGACCACCGCCGGTTGCGTTGATCACGCCGCCGTGAATGGTGATCGCGCCGCTGTCAGGGGCAGTTCCAGAGCCGCCGATGCCCGCGCTGGCGTTACTCTCATAAGTGGCTCCATTACGGAAAAACACACCTGTGGCGTTCAGCGTCCCTGTGCCGCCCGACTGGGCGTAGATGGTCAGGCTGTTGCCGGTTTCCACCACAATGCCCTTTTCCGCGTTCAGGGTGCAGCCATCCGCCAGGATCAGGTTCACCGCCCCGGTGACGGTGATGGGCTGGTCAATGGTGACGGTGCCGCTGACCGCGTACCAGCCCGCAGTCCATGTGACCGCC
>RAZJ01000103.1 GCA_003612625.1 bacterium 1XD42-1
CCTAAAACCTCCGCATATTGGGAAGCAAAAGAAGAAAGTTCACCAATAGGGGAATACTTTTTAAAAATAACTTCCCCATCATTATCTGTATAAATTTCTAATGGGTCCCCGTTGCTGTCAACATTGACACAGACAGAAACCTTCTGTTTAAGCCTACATAACTTATCAGAGTAAGATAACAAGGTATCAATAAGCAAATCCAGAAACGTTTTGTAAAGAAGCTGTTGTTTTTAATTTTACATTTCAGGATAAAAAATAGAGCCAAGAATCCATTTTTAAGATTTCTGGCTCTATGACTGTACTTTATGTGTTTCGCTCTGTTTTCAGTTTATTTACTTCTTCAAGGGAAAGCCCTGAAATGTTCGCAATTTCTTCTAAGGCATATTTTCTGGCAGCTAACATACGGAGTGCTGCTTCTTTCATACCCTCTTTTATACCTTCTTTTATTCCTTCTTTCAAGGATTCATTTCTCATATCTTCCATGATGCGGCACATCTCACTCACTCCCTTTGGATTTTCCTTCAAATATCTTGTGCGGTCTGCCATCAGCTTGAAATTCATATCATCAGCCTCGGTGCAGTTGAAATCGTGCATTAATTTTCCAATGTCAGAACCATCTCGATACTCACCGTTCACATAGAGAATATGTTCTCCATCCTCAAACGGTTTACCCGTATCAAGGTTCATCCGTTCAATTGAATATACTGGTTTATTCATGCCATAAAAATCTTTTTCGATAATGAAAATGGTATAGGTATCCGGTAACTCACAGAACTGCTGTCCAGCGTCTAAATTTTCCACATCCATCACGCTGGAATGGTATCTGGCCCTGTGCGGTTCTGCGCCCTTATCTGAGCGCTGGACTTCCATATCATACTTTTTTCCACTGGAATCTGTTCCATATGCGTCCAAACAGATAGAACGCGCTCCGGCCAGCCGCTTCATATCCTTTTGTGTCTGACAAGCGGTGATAACCAGATCAGGCTTGCCTGTGATAATACGAAGCACCAATTCAGCAAGAAGAATGTTATCTTTGAAAAGACAGCGCATAAAATCATCATCTATTGGACGTAAACCGAGTAGTCGTTGTAAATCCGCTTGGTGCTTCTGGTCGTTTGGCTTAATTACCGCCAAAAAATCACCCGCTTTCCTCAAACAAGCCATCTATACCTTCCATTCTTAGTTATATTATCATAAATCTTTCTAATTTGCAAGAACATCCGAAAGGGGCTGGATCACTCGTTTTCCATCGTCTGACGGGTTTCCTTACGGAGTAACCGTTTGATTTTGTCCTCTATTGTCTCGGTGCTGGCAATGTCGCCAATTTAAGAAAAACATAGATAAAAAATAGTAGAATAATCTGCTCACCACACCGTAAAAAATGAATACCAGAAACGCCGCAAAGCCGCATAAACACTATGTTTTTGCAGCTTTGCCCGTTCCTGTGGTAGCAGTAAAAAAATCTGTTTTGCCGCCCATTTGACGCCCTAACTCGACGGGCAGATATAAGCCGCCATAAAAAGCAGTAAAGAGATACGCCCGTCAAAGCTCTAAATCAGTGCTTTTTTCTTTGCCTTGCCCTTTGCTTTTTTTGGCTCGGCTTCCTTTGCTTTCGGTGGTTCTGCTTTCCCTACTGCGTCATGGTATGCGTCAAGGACTTCTTTTTTCCGTTCAAGCCGCACGTCCACATAACGCGCTGTGACTGCTTAAAAGTTCATAGACAGCCCAAGCGATACGCCGATACCCGCAAGCGTATGTCCCAGGACTTCGCCCACTGTGTAGAAATCGCCCGTCAGTTGGTGCATATTCGTAGCCGCCGTATGCCCTTATGGCATAATAAGGACAAATCGGAAAACCCTTGCGTTGCAACGGGTTGGCGGTTTGTCCTTATTCTTTTTCCACTAAAAACGGCCCTCTAATGGGGCCTGCGGGAGGGGGTGAAAAACCAAGGCTGCACTTAAAGGACAAATTTTTCAGACCACGAAGGAGGTTAAAATGGGAGCCTGGGGCATCACCGTAAGGCAAAGTGACGATGGCCTAGACCTGCTGGACACTATTGTGGCAGAACAATTGAGAAACGTAAATTTTACTGTTTTCAATGTGTCGGAGGCCATTACACTTTTGAACCAAACCATTCAAGAGGAAATCGAGCAATACAAGCAGAAGCCGCCGTCGAAGATCACGGATTTCTATATCAGCGAAACGCTTATGCACGACTTTATCAATGCGGCACTTCTGGTTGCAGAGTGTCTCTACGACTATTATCAGACCGGTGAATTGGTCGTCTATGATTATATCGGTGAGAACTACGATCCGGTTGAGTACCATATCAAAAACTTCATTGTCACAGGAAATGATTTGCCGTCCCTTTTGACAGAGCTGGAAAACGTTCAGAACCCGGAGCATTGGAAATATCAGGGATGGGCGAACGAGAAAATCCTTCAGCAGTGGCTGGCGCATATCCAGTCTGTCCAGCAGACCTTAAAAGAACACACATAGGAAGGAGGCCCAGCATGGCAGATTTACAGGCGGCGCTTTCGGAGGCTGTCAAGCTGAACCGGAGCATTTCGCAGTTTCTCAAATTCTCTACCTACACGGACTATGACGATCTGAGCGGCCTTGACATTGATTTTACCGATGGCGAGCAGCTTCTTCTTTGGGAGGAACTGCGGCGCATCACGGACAAGCTGGTGGACGTGGAGGAATACATTTCCTACCTTAACCGGCCCATCACGGAGGTCAGCCGTCTGCGGAAAGGGACCGCTGGGAAGTACCGCACGGCGAAGGGCCGCTACTACGATTGTTGCAGCAGCATCGAGGCCCTGGTAACGGACGAATACCACGATGTCCCCTACTGGACCCGGACTACCGTGGAACACAACGGAGAGGACTACTACCTCGTTGGCTACAAGGGCCTCCCCATGGAGGGGCTGCGCGTCCGTGTGAGATCGGCAGCATAATCCATCAGAGAAGCCCACCCGCAACTGACTAACAATCAGCTGTGGGCGGGCTTTTTGCGTTTACGAACAAACCGACAAGCGGCAGGAGCATGAGCGCCCCGGTGACTATTATGGTCGCCGGGGCGCTTTTTTGTCGCCGAGTAGGCAAGAAAAACCCCCGGTTATACCGGGGGTGGATAAAAAAGGCTTTAGCACAAGGAAGAACCTCCAGTGTGGTAGAATGGGGAAGGTCTGGCAACCGCCCCATCAAAACACAGGAGGTTCATGTCAAATGAATGACGTAAAAAGTTTATCACATAGCAAAGTACAGTTTACAAGGGACTACACAGGGTAACGGTCTGGCGGGTGCTAATTTGCCCGTCAGATTTTCCATGTAATGTTCAAGCTGTCACTTGTGGCGGCAACGGTGGTAATCATTGCCTTAACAATCCAAGAACGCTTGAAAGACCTGCGTGTAGAACGTGGCTTGACGTTGGAACAGCTTGCAGAGCAGACGAACCTCTCCAAATCTGCACTGGGCAGCTACGAAGCGGCGGACTTCAAGGACATCAGCCACTACGCCCTCATCAAGCTGGCGAAGTTTTACGACGTGACTACCGACTATCTGCTGGGACTGTCTGAAATGAAGAGTCACCCAAACGCCGATCTTGTAGACCTGCATTTGAGTGACGGAATGATTGACCTGTTGAAAAGCGGGCGGGTGGACAATGCTCTGCTGTGCGAATTGGCGGCGCACCCGGATTTTGTTAAACTACTGTGTTCTAAGAGCCAATCTGCGAATCGGTTTAAGTCAGAGTTGAAGGTACTGAAACGCTTCTTCTGATAA
>RAZJ01000104.1 GCA_003612625.1 bacterium 1XD42-1
CTGGACCTGCTGGTCGGGCTGTGCTGCGGCGCGGCGCTCCGGCTGGCTGTTTACCTGAAAGGCAAAAACGCTAAGAAGTACCGCCCGAATATCGAGTACGGTTCCGCGAGATGGGGAAATTCCCAAGACATCGCCCCTTATATTGCATAATTTACAATCCCTTGTTATACTTTTAAAGGAGAAAATTTGGTGGTCAAAAGAACAAAAAATTTTTTGCTATCTTTTTCTTATTTTTATTTTTTGGAGGTTATTTGCAAATGGATCCATCAACTTTGGATGTAGAGGCTACTGCAAGTGCGGCGGCTGATGCTATCAATGAGGCTGTCCAAACCCTTACCACGAATCCAACAACTTTTTGGGATCGTACAAAAGATTACTTATTAGCAAGTCTGCCAAAATGTATCCTGTTTATCATTGTATTGATTGCCGGGATGATTTTAATCCGCCTGATTATGACTTTTTTAAAAAAAGTCCTTAGCCGCAGTAAAATGGACCCTGCATTGCAGGGATTTAGTTTATCCATTCTTCGGGTAGGATTATATATCTTATTAGGGATCACCTTGCTGACCATTATTTCCACTGCCGCCGCAGCAGGTGTTATTGCAGCAATGGGTATCTTTGGTTTGGCGATTTCCCTGGCTGTAAAAGATTCTTTATCCAATTTAGCAGGGGGGCTGTCTGTTTTATTTACCCGGCCATTTGCTTTGGGGGATTATGTATCCATAGGCGCTACAGAAGGAAATGTCCAGGAAATCCGTTTAAATTATACGGTATTATCTACTGTAGACAATAAAATCATCCATATTCCAAATGGCGATGTAGCCAAAGCCCAAATTACAAATTTTACAGGCGTAGAAAAACGGCGCTTAGATTTAAGCTTTTCAATCGCTTACGAGGATAATTTTATACAGGCAGAATCAATTATCCTGAAAATTTTAGATCGTCATCCTCTGGCTTTAAAAGATCCGGAGCCAATGGTACGTATTTTAGAACATGGTGCTTCAGCTATTGTTTTATGCTGCCGTGTTTGGGTTCAGACTCCGGATTATTGGACATTACATTTTGACTTATTGGAAGAAGTAAAAAAAGCATTTGATGAAGAAGGCATTACAATCCCTTACAATCAATTAGATGTACATGTTTCTCAGCAAACCACATTGGCAAGGTAAAAAAGGCAAGTAAAACCGCCCTATGAAAAAGAAATTTTCTTTTTCATAGGGCGGTTTTTTTATTTCTTATTGATGTAAAGCAGCATATTCTTTTGCCAGTTCTTCCCGGATGGAAATATGCTGGGGACAAACCTGCTCACATTTGCCACACTTAATACATTCATTAGCGAACTTTTTACCATGCCTGTCTACCAGCCAGTTTTCTTGAAATAAAGCTGCCTCTTTATTCCCATATAGAGTGAAATAATTCATTGCTGTAAAGGAGCCGGAAATTCCAATATTATTAGGACAAACTTTTGCACAATAATTACAAGTGGTACATGGAATTAACGGGATTTTGTTTAAAGCCTCTTGTGCATTCTGGAGAGCTTGTTTTTCTGTATCAGATAAAGAAGAAAAATCTTTCATATAGGATAAATTATCTTCCATCTGTTCTAAATTACTCATTCCAGACAATACAGTAATGATCCCATCCAAGCTGGCGGCAAACCGGATGGCCCAGGAAGCACATGATGCAGAAGGATCTTCTTTCTGGAAAATTTCTTTTACTGTGTCGGGAGGTGTAGCTAACATACCACCTTTGACAGGTTCCATAATAACAATCGGTTTATTATATTTTCTTGCGATTTCATAGCAGCCCCTGGATTGGATAGACGGGCTTTCCCAATCTGCATAATTGATTTGAAGCTGTACAAATTCCATTTCAGGATGTTTGATTAGAATTTCTTCTAATTCTTCTGGCGTAGAGTGGAAAGAAAATCCAACATGTTTGATAAGGCCTTCTTTTTTCTTTTCCTGGACAAAGCTCCACATATCAAAATCATCAAAAAATTTTGTCCGGGCTTCCCCTAAATTGTGGAGCAGATAAAAATCAAAATAACCTGCTCCCGTTTGTTTTAAAGAAGTTTCAAATTGCCTGATAGCATCTTCTCTTGTTTTACACTCGATCCAGGCTGCATTTTTTGTTGCCAGTTGAAATTTTTCTCTGGGATAACGTTCGACCAAAGCCTGCCGGATGGCATCTTCGCTGCCTGCATAAGCCCATGCGGTATCAAAATAAGTAAATCCTTCCGCTAAAAAACGGTCTACCATTGTTTTGACTTGTTCTACGTCAATCACATTATCCTTTTGCGGCAGTCTCATTAAACCAAAACCAAGTTTTTTAATGTCTTCTCCTAAATAAGCCATAAATAAATTTGCCTCCCTTGCTGATTTTATATTTTTATATGAAAGCGCATTTCCTCGCTGCTTTCCCTTTATTCCTGGCTATCCTTTGGCTTTTGAATCGGACAGGAAAACCAAAAAATATTTAATCCTTCCTGACATTCTACGCCATAAGGCATTTCATGGGTTGTCAAAATCGTGCTGATAATGGAAAGCCCCAATCCGGTTCCTTGTCTTCTTCCGCCTTGGTGCTGGCTGCGCTGGAACCGTTCCCAAATCAGCTCCCGTTCTTCTTGGGGAATCGGCGGGCCAGGATTTGCCACAGAAACCCGTATATTCTGCTTCAAAGGCTCTAATGAAACTTGAACAGTCCCATGATTTTCTGTATGGTTGACAGCATTGTTTAGCATGTTGCGCAATACCTGGCTTATTTTCAAAGCATCCACATAAACAGGAATTTCTTTTACCTCAGCAGCCAAACAAATATCAATTCCTGAAGCATCCATATTTTGCTGGCACTGGTTTACTTCTGATTCTACGATCTCATATAAATTATACCAGTCTTTTTTTAAATGAATATAGCCTGCTTTAAATTGGGAATAATCTAAAATATCATTTACCATATCACTCATGCGTTTTGCTTCCCGGATAATCAGGCTTAAATCTTCTTCTCTTTTTCTTTCATTTTTCCAGTCAATATCCCGTACCATTTCTGCATAACCCGAAATTAACGCCAATGGAGAACGCAATTCATGAGATACATTGGCAATGACTTCTTTCCGCAATACATCAACGCGCTGCAATGCCTGGCCTAATTTTTCTACTGATTCTGAAAGCTGGCCTATTTCATCCTTGGAAAGAATTCCGGGTGCTGCGGTCAAGTCCCCTTGGGCCATCCGATCCACAGAATTTTTAATAATCAAAATAGGCTTTGTAAAGTGGCGGGAAAAAACAGCAGCTAATACAGAAGCAGCTAATGTAAGCAAAATGCTTAACAAAATAAATTGGTTGCGGTTCATATGCAATACGGTTTGTATTTCATCCAAAGAATGATGGAGAACAATACAATTCCGTTTTCCATTATAAAGGACCGGAATGCCTATTTCAAAGGCAAGCGCATGGGCATCCTGCCGGAGCACTTTTTCATAAGGTTCCCCCAATAACAAATGTTTATATTCTTCACTTTTCTTTATTGTTTTCCATACAGGACTCTCAACTGCATCTTTTTCTAAATCCATTGGATGTCCATAGCTGTACATGGCTAATAATAAACCGGTTTCATCGATCAGCATCATCTTTCCATCTACAATCTGGCTCAAATAGGGAAATAAACCTTCGCTTTTTGCTAGGACGTGTTCACATAAGAGCATCCACAGCAAGAGCAAAATAGACAAAAGTCAAAAAGATGACATCAAGT
>RAZJ01000105.1 GCA_003612625.1 bacterium 1XD42-1
ACCGACAATGAAGAAGATGAAGCAGACGATTTACAGATAACCTTGCAGGACCGGGACCGGATATGGATGGAGCAGTGGCTCATGGAGGCCATAGAAGCTGCAGCCGCCGCAAAGCTGGAGATAGAAGCGGTGCTTTTACAGGAAAACCAGAGGAGCGACGGCAAGGACATCTATTTTCCTTTCGGAACCTTTGAACTGGATACCGTTACCGCCTCCGGCCCGCCCAATGTGGTTACCATCAAAGCAACGGCCCTGCCCTTTAATGCCACCATCCGCCAAATGAAAAAAACAAAAGCCTGGGAAGGTTATACATTATCCGGTATCGCCAATGAGATAGCATCCAATAACGGGATGATCTGCATGTATGAATCTGCCTATAACCCCGCCTATGACCGAGTGGAACAGATAAAAACCAGCGACATTGCCTTTCTAAGAAAATTATGCCATGAGGCAGGTGTTTCCTTAAAAACCACAAATAAAATCATTGTCTGCTTTGACCAGGCCCAATACGAGGCAAAAGATGAAGTATTACTCATTCAGCGGGGGGACGGCACTTATACCAAATATAGCGTAGGCACCAGCACGGCGGATACACAATATTCCTCCTGCCGGGTAAGGTACAACAATCCGGCCAAGGGCCAGTGTATTACAGGGATTGCCACAGACAGCAAAATTAAAAGCAAGCAGCAGTTGGAGATTGAAGCCCGTGTAGCCAGTGTTGGGGAAGCACAAACCCTGGCGGAAAAAACGCTGCGCCTCCATAACAAGTTTCAAAAAACGGCCAGTTTTACTATGATTGGAAATCCTGATTTAGTGGCAGGGGTAACGGTAAAGCTTCAAAAATTCGGCGGATGGGATGGCAAGTACATCATTAGCCAGGCGGTCCATAAAGTAGGCAGTTCTGGTTATACAACGCAAATCCAGTTACGGAATGTATTGGAGGGATACTAGTGGATGAATCAAACGCGCTGGAAAATCTTGTCCGGATTGGCACTGTTACGGCAGTCAATAAAGATAAGCGGATTGCTCATGTAAAGTTTGATGATAAAGACGGCCTTATTTCGGACTGGCTTGCTGTTCTGGACTGCCATCCCCACATTCACGATTATGACGATAAGGAACAACGGACAGAAGATGCTGGGCCGGATGGGGAAGGAATTGAAAAATTCAAAAAGCATCATCATCCATTGGTTGTTAAACCGTGGCTTCCAAACGTTGGGGACAAGGTGATCACTTTATTCCTGCCTGTTGGGAATGGCCACGGGTTTGTATTGGGGGCGTATCAGCCGTGGCAATAATCGGATGTTTGGGTGACATCGCTTTCACAGTGTCCGCATCTACAATGCGGGTGCTTAATAATTTTCAGTGGTCCGGCACGGCTAAGTATGCCGTTCATCAGCGGCACTTAGGCCGGGGATTGGTGGAATTTACAGGAGTGGACCCAGACCAAATCTCTTTTGATATAACGCTTCTGGCCCAATTAGGGGTGGAGCCAATCAGAGAAATTGAGAAAATCCAAAAATACAAGGAACAAGGAAAAACGCTTCCCCTCGTTTTGGGGACAAAGGTGTATGGGAAATACCGCTGGGTCATTACCGGCCATACGGCAAAAGCGCAGCACTTTGACCGGCGGGGGGATCTGTTTATGGCTACTCTGTCCATTAAATTACAGGAGTACCTGAGAAAATGAGCTATACTGTTTCACCGTCTAATAAGAGGAAAATAAAGTTTAATGTGACCGATCCTGTAGAATCCGTTTTACAGAATATTGCGGTTATTTTATCCACGCCGAAAGGATCTGTTCCCATGTACCGGGATTTTGGGATAAGCGTTGATATTTTGGACCGCCCCATTCCCGTTGCCAAAGCCATGATGACAGCGGATATCAAAGAAGCCATAGAACGGTGGGAACCAAGGGCATCGTTTATCAGTGTGGATTTTATGGAAGATGAGTTAAACGGCAGGCTTATTCCAATGGTGGAGGTGGAAATCAACCCATGAGCAGAAATACACAGTATCAATTTATACCGACCGATCCCACAGAGATTGAGTCAGCACTGACAGCAATCTATGAAAAACTGGCAGGAGTTACAGTACAGCCTGCCAGCCCGGAAAAGCTTTTTATTCAGTGGATTACAAACATCATTGTCCAGGAACGGGTTTTAAACAATTATACAGGCAATCAGAACATCCCCAGCCGGGCTGAAGGAAAAAACTTAGATGCTTTAGGGGAACTATTTTTGGAGCACACCCGCCCCGGTCAGAAATCCGCCCATTGTACCATACGGTTTCAGATTTCCAAAGCCCAGCCTTTTGCCGTACTCATTCCCGCAGGCACACGGGCAACGGACGCCGGAAGTGTCTTAATTTGGAAAACAGAGGCGGACGCTTATGTGCCAATCGGAGAAACTTTTGCGGATGTGGAAGCAGTCTGCCAGACACCCGGAAAGGTTGGAAACGGTTATGTTCCCGGACAGATTGACACGATTGTTGATCTATATGACTACTGCACCGAATGCCACAACGTCACAGAATCAGAAGGCGGTACAGATGAAGCTACGGACGAGGAATATTATAACCTTTTGCGCCTAAGCCAGGACGGATGGAGCACGGCAGGAAGCACGGGAAGCTACAGCTACCACGCAATGCAGGTATCCACGGAAATTGCAGATGTTGTCCCCAATTCCCCGTCACCGGGGGAAGTTTATATCTATGTCCTCATGAAAGGCGGGAAGCCTGCCGGGGAAGAAATCAAGGCCGCTGTATACGAAAAATGCAGCGCCGATAAGGTGCGGCCATTTACGGATCATGTCCAAATGGGCGATCCGGAAATTGTTCCCTATGACATTGATTTAACCTATTACATCAATGCGGATTCCCCTGTCGGTTCCGCTGAAATCCAAAAAGCGGTAGAAGCTCAGGTGCAAAAATATATTGACTGGCAGAGTGCAAAACTGGGCCGGGACATTAACCCCTCAAAACTTTATCAAATGCTTATGCAGGCCGGGATTAAGCGGGTAGATCTGCGGTCCCCTTCCTTTAGGTCTTTACGGGATGGGAAGCTTGCCCTAGGGACAATAGATTATGAGGTTACGATGGCCATTCCCCAGGTTGCCCAAATTGGTAAAGTCACCGTTTTAAACGGAGGCTATGAGGATGAGTAGCCGAAAACCTACCCAGGAAAACCTGCTGGAAACCATTCCGCTTTTTCTGCGGACAGATGAATCCGTTTTAAAGCTGGCGGATGCTATGGCTCAGGTATTGGCCCAGCGCCCGGAAGAAATCGACCGTCTCAGGATTTATCCCGATATTTTCCGGCTGGATGAAAAGCTGCTGGATATTTTAGCTTACGATTTTAAGGTTGACTGGTGGGACGGGGAATACAGCCTGGAAGAAAAGCGCCGGATATTAAGGGATAACTGGAACGTACACAGGACCCTGGGGACAAAGTACGCCGTAGAAACCGTCTTAAAAGATATTTTTCCCGGAGCCTATACAGAAGAATGGTTCCAATACGGTGGCACCCCTTACTGCTTCCGGCTTTTTCTTACCGTTGGGGCTGGTGGCGTTTCCCAAGAAAAGCAAAGGAGCGTCCTCAGCCGTATCTGGTACTACAAAAACCTGCGGTCCCATTTGGAAGGCTTTACGCTGGAATGGGAAAATACCGGGACAAATAGAGTGGG
>RAZJ01000106.1 GCA_003612625.1 bacterium 1XD42-1
TTTCCGCCCCTAATAATACTGATATAAATAAAACTGAAAAAAGCGATACTGATCTATCCATCACACCCCCTGCCCCCTCAGCGGTTTCTTCCCCTGCTGGTAAACGCGCTCCGCGCAGGATGGGATTGGATGAGATGGAAAGCTACCGCGAACTGATTTTAGAAAATATTGACTATGACATTCTTCTGGAACGGAACCCCTGGGACAAGGACTTGCTGGACGGCTATGTGGAGTTAATGCTGGAAATCTGCTGCTCCACACGGGAATCTGTCCGTATCTGCGGGCAGGAAGTACCCACCGAGGTTGTCAAAAGCCGGTTCCTGAAGCTGAACAGCGAACATATTGGCTACGTCATGGACAGCCTGAAAAGCAATACTGCCAAAATTGGCAATATCAAGGCATACACGCTGGCAGCACTCTACAACGCCCCCGTCACGATGGGGCAGTATTACACATCCCTTGTCAGCCACGATATGGCGCACGGGCTGCTGGACGGTTAAGCCGCCCGGCGCTTTGCAATACATCAATCAAACCAAAGGAGGACTTTTGCATGGAACATGAAATCAACATTCTGGTGGTGGAACCGGGCAGACCGCCCAGGCCGGCGCGGGTGGACTACTCGCTGGAAACTTTTTCACAGCTTGTCGGTGGCGAGTTGGCAATGGGCTGTTTCCTGCCCCAGCGGGTCATGCTGCTCTACAACGAGGACGGTAACCGTCAGGGACTGCCGCCCAACCGCTGCAATCCCTTTGTAATCGAGTGCATCAGCGGTACATTCCTGCTGTGCGGGCTTTCAGACGGGAAAGGCTTCTGGTTCCTTTCTCCTGCCGAGCAGGAAGATACAAGACATTTCAACAAATTGAAGAATCATATTTCTTTGTCAAATTACCGATTTCTATTTGAACCTTACTAAAAACATTGCTGTTTTTAGTAAGCAACGAAGTATTATTTTCGGATTCTGACAAAATAACTTTGCTAACAGCAAAAATTGCGTCCTTGATCATTTCTTTTTCGCCTACATCAGGTATACCAAGCTCTTTATACTGCTTTTTTAAGTTTGCATATGCATTCAGTAAGATAATATCCCCAGTGTTCATAAAGCGAAAATCTTCAATATGTTCAAGTACCCAGGATTGAGGGATACCAATATACTTGGAAAAATCATCTTTCTGATTGTTTCGTCTTGTTTTCCTGTATAGCGTTAATACCTGAGAAATCGATTGGTATGTAGCATAAGCTTCAATAACCTTTTCTGCCGTAATCCCGGACAACAATTCTTCAATCATCTTTTTATCAAACAATGCATTTTTACCACGTTTAGCAAGACTTGCATTTTTATTTATCCAATATCCGACATAATATTGGATAGCTTTTTCCAACTGTATTGTTACTTTATCCTTGATTTCAATCCCACGCTCCGCCATATAATTAGCCTCATTACTCTGCCTCTCAAGAAAATACCCACATTTTAACAATTGCTGTTGTAAGTCTCGAACTATTGGATGATTGGCAATAAAATAGCTGTCACGAATAGGGGTTTGAGAATTTAAATATTCCGTTATTCTCATTCTTTCGCTATAATCCGCAATGGATATGATTCTAACAAGCACATACACCGATTCATTCAGTTTCCCTTTTTGCATTGCATTATAAAGAACATTTACTGACTGACATCCATTGACAATAGAAGCTCCATCCAAAATGATCTCGCTTGAAGCAGGACTGTTTTTTGCTTTGTCACAAATAAAGACTACTCCATTATTGTAAAAATAGAACATATCTGCTTGATCAGTTGACGTAGCCGTTCTATTAATGCCTATATTAACATTTGAACCATATTCATAAAGACGAATATTTTCATCAAAAATCGTTGCTATATTACTGGCAATTGATTCCACAAGTTCCCTTCCATTGACAAAGCCAACTAATGAGTCGATTTTTCTCCCCTGTACATTATAAGCAGACTGCATTTGTTTATATTTTAGGGTGATTGAAATATTGTTTTTACGATTTAGCTTTTCATAAATGTTAGAAATAGCATCTCTGTCATGATAAATAATCTCCAAATTGCTGCCGGTATCCCGCTTAAAAACTTCAGCATTACTTTCTACAATAGACCTATTGGCAACGACCCCTTTGTTATAGCTCACAAAACATATTCTAAAATTCGTTATTACCGTGTTTTCGAGTTGCCTTTTAAATTCTTCAAACTTTTGGTTTTTTCCAGTATACTGCTTGTCATTTGATATTAAAGTTAAGAAACCATTCCATGTTTTTAGTATATCGCCTTGATCAATCTCACAATTAATATTTTCTTTTTTGGACGGAAGCTTATATTGCATAATTGTCAAAGCACTGTTGCTTTCATCTATTAATATAGAATCAATTCCCAGATCTCCATCTCCATCAATAATGGCCTCGGCAATATCTTGGGTATTCAACTTATAATAATTCTCCAAATACCAATGAGCAAATGCGATAGAATCTGTTTTATATTCATTGTCTGCTTTTATTAATTTCAACTTTTCAAGTATTTTTAAATAATAAGATTCGTATTTTGTAATTGCCATTTTTCTCTCCTTTTGTACCATTTTTATTTTCCGAACAAACCTTATTGGGATTCCTTGCAAATAACCTTTAATATTTGAAATTCTTATCTGATTTTCCACTCCACATATATGTTCCTGCCCCTAGGTTTTCCTTTTTACACATTATACCACATTCAACAACAAATATCTATAATACTCAATGAATATCGGCTACGTTTGGGTTTTGGCTAATTACCCAGGTGATGCTGGCGCGGTGGATCTGGATACGCCAGCGAAAATGCTTGACCGGCTGTTTAGCGAGGTTATCAATGATGTAGTCAATATGGACGAAAATAAGACGCATATCCTTAACGTGCTCACCTTATCCAAATGGGAGGAAAGCGAAGTCCGCTGCCAGATCGCCACACTGCTGAAGCCGCTTACTGAGGATAAAAACCACTACCTGCAATTCATGGGCAGATACTTGAAAGTCTATCAGGAAAACAATGGCCACATTGAGGAGCCGGACAAAATTTAATCTTTCCCTGGTCACACTCACCCTAAGATTGCGCCGCCCCTCTCCTGCGCGGATGTGCAGGAGGAAGCGACCGCAGGGAGCGCAAAGCCACGCCGATAGGCGTGTTCGGTCGGACGCGCAGGCGGACGCCTGGGGCTTGGGGGAACCCCAACAAGCGAGCCGGAATATCCCAAAAGGATATTCCGGCTCATTGCTTGCCTACGTTATCGGAAATTTCCTATAACCACGTTGTCCCGCACTCTGGGACAACCCACGCACTTCGGAGGCTTGGGGTATCTGTCAAGGCTTGTTTTGAGCAGATAACATGACCGAAACATAAAACATCCCGTCTTTCCATTCAAAGCGGGTATCGCCGCTGTAACGCTCCACAGTCACCCGTACCGATTCCGTCCCAACGCCAAAGCCATCGTGACTGGAGGAAAGGAACCGCCCGTCATCGGACTTTGGCGGCTGGTCGCTGGTATTGTCCAGCGTCAGATAAAGGGCCTGCTTTCCCTGCTGGCGGATATGCAGGCGAATGATGCGGGGCGCTTTGGAACCGGCGCAGGCATCAATGGCGTTTTCCAGCAGGTTCCCCAAAAGGGCGC
>RAZJ01000107.1 GCA_003612625.1 bacterium 1XD42-1
GACCAGGTAAAATGCCGCCGCCACATCATAGCTGTCCACAGCAAATTCCTTGGTGGTTGTCGTAAAGATTAGCTGGCAGGCATCGTCCTGCTCCCGGATTTTTTTCGCCGCTTCCATGCCGGTCATGCCGGACATATAAATATCCAGAAAAATCACATCAAAGGTATCCGGGGCAAAGCCTGCAAGCAGGGCTTCGCCGCTTTCAAAAACTGCCGGGGCCGGAACCAGGACAATCCCCTGCTCCCGCGCCCAGCGGCAGATAAATTCCCGCAGTTTCCCAGCGTCTGCGGAAAGGTCGTCTGCAATGGCAATTCGCATCATTTTCGCCTCCTAACACAAAAGACTTCGTTTGTCAAGACCCATTATACCATATTTTCAGCGTCCTGACCTACATCTCATGCAGATTTTTGACATCTCATGCAGAGCCTATTGACAAGAACGGGAAAAACGCTATGCTAAATATATAACCGATTCCTTAAAAGGGTCGTTTTTTTTGATGCCATTTTTTCATTTTTATATACTGCGGAAAGGAGGAGCCGGATTGAGGATTGCACTTTATAATGAAAACCCCGGAGAGCTGAAAGCGCTGGCAGGGCAGCTTGACCGGTGCGCCAGGGAATACCTGCGTTTTGCGGAAATCGTCCCCTATGCCAGACAGGAGGATTTTTGCAGCATGGTGCGGGACGGGCCAGATTTTGACCTGTTTGTGGTGGCGCAGGACGGCACGTTCAGCCTGGAGGTGGTGGAACTGCTGCGGGAGGAACGGCCAAAGGCGCGGATTTTCTGGTTTTCTGACCTGGACTTCGCCCTGCGCGCCTACCGCTACAACGCGGACTGGTTTGGGCGAAAGCCGGTTGCCCTGCCCGCCATGCAGAAAGCCTTTGGGCAGCTTCTACGCCGCAGAGGGCAGCTTATGACGCAAAACACAAATGCTTTGTGAGCCGCCCGTCCCAAAACCAAAAAGCGCCTGCCCAGGGCGCGGGATTCATCCAAACACAGGGAATTGGGAACCATACATTTTTCAAAATATCAGGAGGGCATTTTATGAGAAACAAGTTAAGGAGGCCGCTGGCGTTCCTGCTGTCTGCGGTGATGATCGTCACCATGTCAGGAACTCCGGTTCATGCGGTGGCAGACAGAGGACAGCCGGAAACCGGGCTGTGCGAACACCACACCGCGCATACGGACGATTGCGGCTACACGGAAGAAACGCCGGGAACGCCATGCGGCCACGAACACACAGAAGATTGCTATATTGAAGTGACCGAGTGCGTCCACGAGCATACGCCGGAATGTTACCCAGAGGAAACAGAGGACAGCGTATCGGACAACGAGGCTACCCCGGCAAATGCAGAGGAACGGGAGCCGGAAAACTGCCCCCATATCTGCGATGGGGAAAGCGGCTGTATTACGGAAAAATTAGACTGCCGGCATGAGCATGACAGCGAGTGCGGCTACACCGAAAGTACGCCGGGAACACCATGCACCTATGGGACTTGTCGATATGGGTACAGACCACAAAGGCGTGACTGCCCTTGGTGAACCGCTTTGCAAACTCCACGCCCAGCCGGTTAGCTTCTTCCGGGGTAATCTCGCCGGGGACAAAGGACTGCCGGACATGGTAGGCCAGCACATCGTCCGCGCCCCGTACCCGCCCGGTGGTGGAAATGTACTCCCGTTTTGCCAGCAGAAACTCGGCGTCGGCTACCCGGCTGTCACACGCAAAGCCGGTGACGAGCCTGCCGTTATCTGTCTTTTGCGGGTTGGATACATAGTCGATAATGTCACTGACCGCCTGACTTTCGGTGCGGCCTTTGCCAATGTGCAGCGGCATGATGCGTGTGGTTGCCATGATGGAATCCTCCCTTCATAACAAAACGGCCTGCATATGCAGACCGCCTGTTTCTTTTTATTCACCATTTTTATATCGGATGACCGGAATCTGTCTGACCTTTTTTCCAATGGTCCGGCGTTCTAACGCAAAAATCATATCGCTGGTGCGCTCAAAAAATCCGATGTCCTTTTTCCAGCTCATCCCGCATTTACAATGCTGTAAGCCGATAAACTGCTGTTTCATTTTTCTGCCGCAGACGGGGCAGACTTTATTACTGGTTCCCATATTTATTCTTCCATCTTATAAAAGCTGTCCAAGTTCAGCTCCCGTTTCAGTTCTTCTTCGGATGGCAGATAAGTAAAATACTTCGACGCGAATATCTGGCGGTTATCTTCCGGCAGCGTGTATTTTACAATGGAATCTCCTTTGTCCGCGCAAAGGACAATGCCAATCGGCGGCGTATCACCGTCATTCATCATCTCACGAGTGTAATAATTCACATACATCTGCATCTGGCCCAAATCCTGATGGGTCAGCTTGCCCATTTTCAAATCTATGAGGACAAAGCATTTCAGAATATAATTATAAAAAACCAGGTCGATGAAAAAGTCCTGCCCATCCAGTGTAAACCGTTTTTGGCGCGCCACAAATGAAAAGCCGCGTCCAAGCTCTAAAAGGAAGTGCTGAAGATGGTCGATCAGGGCTTGCTCCAGTTCGCCCTCATACACATGAGTGTCCGGCTGGATCTGCAAAAATTCCATTACATAAGGGTCCTTGATTATTTTTTCATATTCCGGTTTTGGCTCGGTAGTCTGGATTTCTTTTGCCACAAGCGATTTATCCTGACTTGCTAAAATGCGCTGGTAGTACATGGTGTTAATCTGCCGTTCCAGCTGCCGGACACTCCACGCAGATTTTGCACATTCTTCTGCATAAAAAGTCCTTGCCTGTTCATCCTGGACACGCATTAAAAGCCGATAATGGGACCAGCTCAATTCGGCACACAGTGTGTGCCGAATCGGAAACAAGCAATAAAACTGGCGCATTGCCCGAAGATTACGGACGGTAAAACCCTTTCCAAACTCAACAGTCAGCTGTTCAGATAAATAATCCAGAAGTTTTTTTCCATACTCGGCCCGGTCATTTTCTCCACACGCTTTATAGATTTGTTCTCCTATTTCCCAGTAGGTGATTACCATTGTGGAATTTACCGCCGCGCTTAAACGGTGTTGCGCGGAAACAATCGAATTGCGGATAGAATGATAGGTCTGTTCCGCATTTTGATTGATTTGCAAATCGTGATTCAATTTTGCTCCCTCCTTGCCTATGGACATTATACCACGCAATCACAAAAAAACAAATGCCCCAAAAATCTTGCTGTCTTTTTCATAAAAGCTGCGCTTTCTCTCATCAGAGATTGTAAAAAACTTGAAATAATGTGACCACGCCAATTTAACAGACGGTGTCTGGCATTTTCCATACATCCACTCCTCTATGAAAAGACCCGCCCGTTTGCGGGGACTGTCTGCGCTTTGGCCTTTATCAGTATATCCTATTTTATGCCGAAAGTAAATCGCCAAAGCTATCTGGCGTTTCCTTTTTCCCACCTCTCCAAACGGGATTGGCACAGTGCGGCAATTTCGTTTTTATCTTCCTCCGTCACATTCCTGCGTCCCTTTGTCCGCTGGATTTCCAGATAGCTTTCATAATCGGAAAGCAGAAGGTCAAAAAGCTCCTTTGGGGTACG
>RAZJ01000108.1 GCA_003612625.1 bacterium 1XD42-1
CTGATTTTCTGCGGGACATCCGGAATAGTCAGCATAACCCCTGCTGAAAAAAGATAGGTTTCCAGCTTGCTTTGCGTGGGATTGGCGTTCATGAGAATATCTGTATAATCTGTACTGCCCATCTGACGGTGGGCAATGCTGTCCCACATATCCCCTTGTACCGTTATGTAGGTTTTCAAGCCATAGCTCTCCTTTTCTGATCGTCTATTATATTCAACAGGGCTTCCTGCACCAGTTGGGCAATATCTTCCCCCTGAGCCTGTAAAGCTTCTACGGTTTCCGGTGTGGCGTTCCCCTGGATGTTAATGGTGAGCTGGATGGTAACAGGGGAAGAGCCGCCGCTATAAGGGGTTACCATAGCGGAAATCCCTGGGGAAGTTTTCATAGAGGCGGTTTCGGAAGCGTTGAGAACTTTCTCCCCGCCGTTAAAATAGACCAGCTCCGGCCCTTCTTCGCCTACCAGGGCAAAACCCGATTCTGCGCTTTCGGTACCGGATGCATAATGGGGCGTGGGGCTTCCTAAAAGGTCCAGGGAAACGCTTCCGCCGCCGACAGAAGATAGGGCGCTTGCGGCAGCTACGCCCAGCCGGTTATATGCCCTCTGGACATCCGGGAGCATATCCTCCGCCGCGTTAATAAAGCCCTGAATGGTCGCTTGTCCGCTTTCCAGGGCTTCACTGCTTAGATCCATAGCGGCAATATCTTCCGCCAGCGCTTCCTGCAATTCGTCCATCTGGCTGCTGAAATCGGTCTTTAAATCCGCTACGCTCTGGGCCGCGTCATCCTGGGCCTTCTGCAGCTCCTCCCAGTTTTGCACCATGGCCTTTAAATCCGCGTCATTGGCGCTGACCATGCCGGCAATCATATTGACGCTGTTGGCGCTTCCATCCGCAAAGCTGGCAATGACACTGCCTAAACCTTCAATATCAGCAGCCCTGTCCCGCAGGGATTCTAAGTTCTGATTATATGGCTTCCCAATAGGAAATCTGGCTTTCCATGGACGTATTGACGCTGCCAGCGCTGACAGCCATTCCCGCCAAATACGCCCCGGAATGGGCGGCATTTATCGGTATTCTTCCCTCTTTCGCCATTTCAACCTCAATCGACAGGCTATCTTTGCCCGTCAGGACTGTCCAGTCAAAGGTGAGCTTTTCATGGGTTTTCCCTTCATAGGTAAAAGGCTCCGCAAAAAGATGGGTATAAGTATTAAAATTCTCTCCTGCCTTTTTCAGTTCCCTTATCAGCTCTAAAAGTTTTGAGGCTTCTTTGGCTGATTTCTCAATGTTTTTATCGGTATCCTGCGTGTTTGTGTTTTTCTCGTTATCCATAAATGGCTTCCTTTCTAAAAAAATACGTAATTTATTTAATTTTTCCTTGACATTACGTAAATTAAGTAATACAATATAAACATAAAGGAGGTATCGAAAAATGAAACGAAGGGACTTGATCAGGATGTTGGAAACCGCAGGATACAACAAGATTCGTGATACTGGGGATCACACGATATATAAAAAGGCCGGCTGTGTAATCCTGCAAGTCCCAAGGCACCGCGAAGTAAATGAAAACACGGCAAAGGCGATTTTAAAGGATGCGGGGCTTAAATAAGCCCCCCATTGAAAGGAGTGGGCCGCATGGCCGATTATGTTTATCCTGCCATTTTTCATGCAAATGAGGACGGTTCCTACACGATCACTTATCCGGATATTCCTGGCTGCATCAGTGAAGGAAAGTCTCTGGAAAATGCCTTATATATGGCTCAGTCTGTACTCATCCAGCGGATAGAGTATCTCTTTGAAGAAAAGGAAGTCCCTCCAAAGGCCAGCTCTTTACAAGACATTAAACCAGAGCAAAATGAATTCGTTAATCTTGTTCGAGCCAGCGTAAAAGATAACCGCGCAGTCCGGCGTACTGTCAGCATTCCCAAATGGATGGACGATCAGGTGGCGGATGCTGGTATCAGTTTATCTCGTGTTTTGCAGGACGCTTTAAAGGAACGTTTGGGCGTCCAATAATCTGCGTAAAAGCCGCCTCATATGAGACGGCTTTTTTCTTTAAATCTTGCCTAACGCCTGGCGCACATCTACCGTATAGTCCTTATCGCCAAAGAAGCACCGCATGTTCCGCTTGTCAATTTCCCACAGCCGTTTTCCCTTTTTGTAGGCGGCGTAATAATACACTTCGAATTCCCCGGAAACGTCTGCTGCCGACATAGGCGCGACGGTACCCGGGGATAAGCTTTTTGTATGTACCAGCATAACGTATTTTTCAGCCCATAAGCCTACATCCTCCTGCTGAACTTCCCAAAATTCCTCCGCCACCCGCAAATCCAGCAGATGTTTTCCGGGAGATCCCAGATTTGCGGCGGCCTGCGTTACCGTGAGAAAATTTATAGTAGTTGACATGCTGTCTATCATACCTAATAAAGGCACGTTTAATTTTCCCATTATGCTGGCTCCTTCAATCCCTGTCGTAAAGTATAGAATATCCGGCAGCTTGTTCATTTGCAAAGCCCATTTAACCCCTCCTTTATTCGGCCAGCAGTGCGGATGTTACATAATCCGGATCATATTCCAAAACGAAATCAATCTCCTGGGCCGGGCTGGGCGGCATAATATAGATATGGATTTTTATAATGCCTGCCATTAAGCTGGTTACAGGGTTTTCTTCCTCAAGTATCTCTACCCGCGCCCCCAGAAGGATTTCCGATCCAACCAGGCCATTGAGCCAGATGCTGCAGGTGTCTTGGATGGTATCCAATAGACGCCTTGTCATAGGTAGATCCAGCTTGGACCAGAATGTACGGATTAAAGTATTGCCTATCCAGTCAAACATCCGGGAAATGGGAATAAAATAATCCTTTACGTCTTAGCCGGATAACAGCCCACATAGTTGCCTTTGGCCGTCCAGCCCATGGACATAAAGTTTAAGGCGGTTACAATCCCGTAATCGCTAGCGATTATATTTACCTGTTCAAATGTTAAATTGATTTCTGTCCCGTCTGCCAGGCAGCAGCCGTCAATTTTCAGCGCCTTATTGGACGGGGATTCATAAGGGCATCCGGCATTATCAGTATCCACTTTGGCCATGAGTCCGGCCAGCTGTGTGGATAAATGGAACTTGTAATCCCCTAATTTGACCATGGGCCAGCATACAATCTGGTTTTCGTCTATAAAGTTGTTTTTGTTTTTATGGTAGGTTAGATGGGAATACTCCGTGCATCCTTCCGGGCCGGAATCAATATCAATAACGGCTTTCCCATGAAACAGTCCGTTGATGCCGGCAGCCTTTGTGGCCATAACTGCCGCTACAGTGGTAATGTGGGAATATCCCGGAGCGCAAATGAGATCGGGAATTTTCCCGACTACCGTCATACATTCATCAATTACCCCTAATCCCCGGATAATGTCTTTTTCGTCAATCTGGCTAAATTCCACCACCTGTCCCTCCACATGAAGGGTGGCGGCGGTTAAATAATATAGTCACCACAGTTGAAAAGCAGTAGAAAGCGCATCGTCAAAAGATGGCTCATAAGGAAGAATTTTTCG
>RAZJ01000109.1 GCA_003612625.1 bacterium 1XD42-1
TCCCTGATAAAGATGCAGCCAAAAAGACCATTAACAAAAACAAACCGGGGTTCTGCTTTCTTAATGGTATAGTCCCCCGTACAGCGGTCGATGATGGAATTTTGCTGGGGGCCTACGCCCTTGGGGTCGATGCGCTCCACCAGGGACATGATAAACTGCGATTTCACCACAATGGGGTTGTTCTCGCCGTAGCCGTCCACCATATACATGGCGTTCAAGCGGTCTTTCCCGCCAGCGGCCACCCGGACAACGCTGCCCAGGCCGTCCATCGCTTCAATGAGGGGGGGCATACTCTCCCTCCGGGTCTGCTATGAGAATATCATCGTCCGTGTTAAGAATCAGGAACACGATTTCCTCTTTCACGCTGAACGACTTCCCGGAGCCGGGGACGCCCAGCCGGAAGGAGGACTGATTGAGCAGGTTCGCCTTGTTGCACATGATAAGGTTGTGGGAAATGGCGTTCTCCCCGAAATAGATGCCGCCCCTGTCCATGATCTCCTGCACCTTAAAGGGCATGAACACGGCCAGCGATTCCGTGGTCAGGGTGCGGAAGGCGTCGATCTTCCGGGTTCCGATGGGCAGGACGGTGTTCAGGCCGTCGATCTGCTGGTATTTCAGCACCGCCAACTGGCACCGCCCGGACAGGGAACGCACCTTTTCCGTGTCGCTGTCAAGCTGCTGTTTGCTGTCGGCGGTGATGACCAGCGTGAGGACGGCCTGCATCATCCGCTGGTCGCGGGTGGTGAGGTCGGATAAGAACTCCTTGCTCTCCTTGCGCTGCAACTCCATATCGTAGGGGACGATGGCGGAGAAGTTGTTGTTTTGGTTCTGGCGGCGCTGCCAGTTCGTGATGTTCGTCTCAACCCCTAACAGGCGGTTCTCCACCTCCCGCACGGCCTCGTCGGTGGGCACGGAGAGGATGTCAATGGACAACATCATATTGCGGTTCAGGTCGGTCAAGTCGGCCACGATTTCGTCCTGGATATAGTTGGCGTAGTCTTTCAGGAACAACACCCGGCAATAGCGGTCGCCCAGCTTCAGGTAGTCGCTGTGCTTCTCGATCCCGTCCGGGCAGATATAGTCCTTGAAGTCGTGGCCCTTCCGGGCCATGTCCGCCATGTCAAAATGAAAACTGCCCTCGTCCCCGGCCCGGTAGAAATCATGGAGGATACGCAGCCGGTCAGCGGCGTCCAGCTCCACACACTTGGAGCCGAGGGCGGCAAAGCGGGCGGTCAGGTCGGCCCCGATGCGGGTGAAGTAGGCGCGGGCGTCCTCAATGTCCCGCTTGTAGACGGTCACGGTGACAAGTTTCTCCTGGATGATGCCATTGGCCCCGGTCGCCTTGTCAATGAGCATTTGGTTATACTCCTGGCGGTACTTGTCCAGGCTGTCCCCCCGCATGGACATGAGGACAGACTGCTCAAAGTCCGTCTGGCTTTGGCGGCGGTTGCAAATGGTCAGCTTGGTGGTGGCGGCGCTGTCCAGGCCGTTCAACAGTTCCGAGTAGGCCAGAAACATGGTTTCCTTGTCCTCCCGGCTGGCTACCTTGTAATTGATGTCGGTAAAACGGTAGGTCTTGGAGAACTTGATGCCCACCTTAAAAATGCCGTCCGGCCAGACGCATTGAATGGGTATCACGTCCTGCACCCTGCAGGGGACGCGGTACGGCTCCCGATCCTGCCGCATGATGGTCTTGATACTCTTAATCATGGCGCTTGTATTCCTCCTTTTCCCGCTTTTCCAGGCTGGGCTTCAAAATGTCGTAGTACAGCGTGGACGATTCAAAGCGGAGTTCTCGCGGTTCCAGCACCTCCGAGCGCAGCCACGCCCAGATGAATTGCTCCGCCGTCATGCCGTGGTAGGTGAAGAAGCCCAGGGCGGCAAAGGGGGCCGCGCCCAGGACGCACATCCAGGACACGGTTTCCGTGCTGACGTAGGGTTTCAGCAGAAAGTACAGCCCCACGGCCACGGCCACCGCCAGGGCAGAAAAAACGAGCTGCCGCAGGGACAGCCCGAAAAACATACTCTCCGTGTAATTGCGAATTTCACGGTTGATTTTGACTTCCAAAATAAGACCTCCTTTTAGGTGCAAAAAATCGCCATCTTTGGAAAAATGGCGATTTTCAAGTTTATTCAGTTTGCTTCCAACTCATTCTGGTGTTATAGACGTTGTTTACCGCTTCGATATAGCATATAAAAGAGGGATGGTCGTGGTCATTTTGCCGCAGGTATTTGTTTTTGATATTCAAGTATTGCTTTCTGACAAGCTCCCATTTCCCCCTTTTCTTGATATACTCAGCTTTTTTCCGTATTTTCGCAGAATGAGGGGCCTCATTCCAATAGTATTTGTCCCAATAGGTGAACCCTGTCTTTTCGTGTATCAGTCTGTAAAAACGTTCTGCTGTGTCTCTACAAACAATGCAGACATCCATCGAAAATTTGGTAGGATTTCCTTCGATAAAGCGCCTTTTCTCCGTGGTCAGAGAAGAAGTTGAATCCTCACAATCTTCCCAACCGTGTTTATGCAACGCCTTATTAAAGGATTTCCTTGCAAATTCTTTTATAGTTTTGCAATCCTCAAAATCATCGCACCTTACAATTTCAAGGTTATAATCCAAATCTATCGGCAATGAAGCATTCTGTACGATAAGGTTTCGGGCACCGCTCCCTACAAGGTAAAACACTGCGCCAATATCATAGTCCTCTTTCAGATAACGGCAAAAATCCTGCATGATCTCACCGCACAGATTTCGGATGCGGCTTAGGAACTCCTTGTCTTTTACATAATTAAACATAAGTAGTGCATTACCTATCGCTACTTTCCACGCCCCAGGCGGCTGGCTCCAAAAAGGTGGCTAAAACGCTGGATAACCCAATACTTCACGCTCTGGAACAGGCAGTCCCAGAGCCGGAGAAACCGCTGGCCTTTACGGTCTATGAGGACATCCGGCAGAAACTCATCGCACAGGGGATGCCCGCCAGCCAGATTGCTTTTATCCATGAAGCCAATACCGAAGTCCGCAAAAAGGAGCTGTTCTCCAAAGTCCGCTCCGGCCAGGTGCGCGTCCTGTTAGGCTCCACCCAGAAGATGGGGGCCGGGACCAACGTGCAGGATTTGCTGGTGGCCCTTCACGATCTGGACTGCCCCTGGAGGCCGGGAGATCTGGCCCAGCGAAAAGGGCGGATCGAGCGCCAGGGCAACCAGAACCCGCTGGTCCATGTTTACCGTTATGTGACCGAAGGGACCTTCGACGCATACCTCTGGCAGACGGTGGAGAACAAGCAGAAATTCATCTCCCAGATCATGACCTCAAAATCCCCTGTCCGCAGCTGTGACGATGTGGACGAAACCGCCCTGTCCTTTGCGGAGATCAAGGCCCTATGCGCCGGGGA
>RAZJ01000110.1 GCA_003612625.1 bacterium 1XD42-1
GAACGTCCAGTACACGAATATGTCTATCCGAACCATGTTTCATATATTGAAGTTACACCTAATTTTACGAAACGGGACAGACTGATTGACAGTGTTTTAAGCTCACTAAATATTGTAATAATTCCTACCATACTATCTATTAGTATGATATGTTGCGTGACATTTTTTTATAAAAAGAAATTATCAAAACCTATTAAGCTATTGACTAATGCATATCGTAAAATTGAAGCAAACGATTTAGATTTTGAATTATCATATCCATTAAATGATGAAATGGGGAAACTCTGCCATGCTTTTGAAAAAATGAAAGAATGTTTGGCAAAAAATAATGAAACTATGTTTCGGCAATTTGCTGAACAGCGCCGCCTAAATGCAGCTTTCTCACATGATTTACGAACTCCCTTGACCTTATTAAAAGGTCATGCTACTATGTTGCTTTCTTTTATTCCAAAAGGCTTGGTATCACAGGAAGAAATATTAGAAGAAATATCAATAATGTCAAAAAATGTTTCGCGGCTTGAAAAATATGTAAATGCTATGACAAACTTATACAGATTAGAAGATATTGAAATTTCACGACAGCGTATTACTGTTTATTCACTTATCGACAGTTTGAATGATACAGCAGAATTACTTTGTTGTGACAAACATTTTTCGATTACAACAAATGGAGAAAATGTAGCCATATTTATCAATTTAGATGCAGTTATGCAAATTTATGAAAATTTACTCTCTAACAGTATTAGATATGCAAAAAATGATATTGCTATTAGCGTAGTAATAAAGAATAATGATTTAGTTATATCAGTTTCAGACGATGGTTGTGGTTTTAAAAATAGTGATATTGAAAAAGCAACATTACCATTTTATAAATTATCAAAAGATATATCTACTGAACATTTGGGATTAGGACTGAATATCTGTAAAATTCTATGTGAAAGACATGGTGGAAAAATCCAAATTGCTAATAATAAAGCAGGGGGAGCGTGTGTTACGGTAAAAATAAATTGTAGTGAAAGTTGATTGAAAATAGACATTTTATTGCTACGATATATCCAAAAGAAAGGAGATAAGGACAAATGAAAAAAATAATGAGTATGTTTATAACCTTATCGTTACTGGTGTGTACTGTCGGGTGTAGTCAAACAGAGGACAGTGATAATCATGTAGTACAAGACTATTTCGAAGAATATGAATTTTCTCCTTATGGAAATGATTTCCCTCTTTTTCTCTGGCAGAGAGGACAGGGCTTCGGCAAGATTTCCGTTTGTGAGGATAACCCTCTGACCGCATACCATAACCGGGTATTGCTTGTAGGGGTCTATGAAATATGTGTCTGATGTACAGAATGGATAAAACTTTTCTTCTGTGAGGTATTCAAAAGATATTTCCCTTTGCCGCCGCTTATCCCTGTCACGCCATGCGTTGATAGCGGCATAGCGTATAACTACTCTGCAAAAGGCATTAAATGTGTATTCGATATGCTCCTTGTATGCCTCCGTGCAAGTCATAGAAATTCCCCCTTTCTACTATAAGTGCATGATTTATAAATACATTCTAATAAAGCAAGGGGCGATAGCACTTAGACTGTCGCCCATACTTTATAACCTACTTTTAATCTTCCTCTTTCCAACTGTTCTGCCACCAGTCATCTTCCCACGGTGTACCTTGCCATGTATCAGACCATAAATCTTTCCATTCCTCCGGGAAATTTGAGGAATCAAATGCGTCCGAAGTGTATATTCCCATGACACCAGAGCCTTTTCTTGTCACATTGATAACATTGTTCCCTGTGCCATTCGTAAACGTATAGTTCCCGTTGCTTTCTGTGAAATTTTTAGGCGTATATATTTCTCCCCAATCTCCGCTATCGGTAATGGTTGTGGTGGTATTTTTAAAATCATCTTTGGAAATCAACTGGAAATATCCGCTGTTTGCTACTGCGTTTAATGAACCATTAAAGCCCTCCGGCAAAGTCAAAAAGACAGACGCCATATTGAAGTTGCCCGCAATGTTACCAGACCTTATAAAATCATAAGTTAAATGGGCGCTATCTGCTGTTAAACTCACTTCCCCATAATCAATATCTGGGATATAAAGTTTTATGGTTTCATCATTTGTATTCGTGCTTGTTTTGCAGGAAATAGATACTTTTCGGCTATCATCTGATTCGTCAATCTTCACATCATAAACATTGCTGTTGTATTCAGCAGAAATTTTATTATCTGTTGCTGGCAGCACATTTACTGCACAACTGCTCACATCTAATGTCAATGAGGGTTTTCCCTCCGTGTCTAACTGTGGATTTGAGAGAGGAGCTGCATGAGCATTTGCAGCACCTGAGCCTGTTGTATAGACACCAATAACAATAGCACTTATAACAAGAAACAGTGTCAATATGCTTGTCAAAATAACAACGGGTTTATTCTTTTTCTTAAAATTCATAATAGCACCTAACCTTTCTTTTAGTTGTTCTGCTCCTTCTGTCAAAGTAACAGAAGCTAAAGAACTTTTGTAGAGATTGTTTGACTTCAAAAATGAAATCAATGTGTCCCCATAGTCACGCCTTGCTTTATCATCAAGTACCGCTATGACCTTTTCATCACATGACAATTCACAAGATTTATTCACTTCCTTTTCCAGCAGATATACAAAAGGATTGAACCAATGGGCGCAAACAACAATCTGTATCAGCCATTTGTAAAACATATCCCTCTGCTTGTAGTGGGTTAGCTCATGCACAAAGATATAAGACAGCTCCTTATCTTCCAATTCATGAACAGGCAAAACAATTCTTGGTCGAAAGAATCCAATCATAATAGGGGAAGCAATCAACGAATTATAGGATAATTCAACCCTCGTCTTAATATTTAATTTTTCTTCACAATCAGATAGCAGATTCAAAATCTTTATATCCGATACCTCTGTGTTGCCTGCTTTGATGTATTGGATAAATCCTTGATAAACCGTTATCCTACGGACAAATAGAACCAGTGCCAATGCTGACCAGATAAAAAACAGGCAGACATATTTGTTAAATGGTTCAAGCGTGGTAGCGGCGGTCATATCCCTGTTTGTCTGTATCGGCTCTGCTTCGTTGTTACCCGGACTTACCTGAACGGGTACATTGGGGATTGTAGGGATTTCATTTGTTATTGCTGCTGTGTCGAATTTTTCAAACAGGCTTCCAACAATCGTAGTATTGGGAGTAAATGGAAGCAGAAACCGCAGCGCAACAATTATCCAAATATAATACTGCCAACGCTTGCTGAACCTGTTTTTATACAGCGGCTTCAATCCCAAAATAAGAAGCAGTAACAGTGCGCCGGAAACAGACAGCGACAATAATATTTTCATAAATTCATTCATTTTCTTTTC
>RAZJ01000010.1 GCA_003612625.1 bacterium 1XD42-1
TGTGCCCTTCCTCACCGGCCTTCACCGCTGCCGGTCTGCTTTCGTCAATTCCTGAATTTGCTCATTTATAGTTATGTATTGCTGAAATCTACATAGCAGCCTGGCATGATCCAATCATTGACAGTTTATTTTAACATCTCTTTTATTTTCTGTCGAGAGATTACTGCCAGAAAACAGGAAGAAGATCTGTCTGTATTACAGACAGATCTCCCTATTGGTAATGGCATTTATAAAGCGGATTCCTGCATATACCGGATAAAACTGGATATATCATTTTCTTTTGAAAGCGTAATGCGCAAACCATCTTTTCCAATAGACATCATGCGGATAAATTGTCTGGCAATATTGCTTTGTTTCAAATCACACATACTGCCATCCGGCAAATGGAGCATTACATTTCCACAGCTTTGGGTTACCATATTCAAAAATTTGTCTGTATTTGGGATTGTACAAAAAGTGAGTGTAGTCAGCATTCTTTTATTCTCCTTTTTTTATGCTGCGGAGCAGCGATTCATACATAATAACCATTAAAAATAAAACTGCAAACAGATAAACAGGGAACAGGGAGATGGTAATATGGGCAGCAAGCAATCCAAATAATGGAGGCATAAAACATGTTCCGATATAAGCGAACGCCATTTGCACACCAATAATAGATTGGGATTTATCGGCGCCGAAAAGTTCTGGAGTGGAATGGATGATACAAGGATAAATAGGCGCACAGCCTAAACCAATTAGAATCAGCCCAGTCAAAGCTGCATATTCCCCGAAAGGCAGTAAAAATGAGGCAATTCCAATACAGACAATTCCCTGTCCCAGATGTATCATTTGCTGGTCATTCAGTTTCATTGTTAAAAATCCGCTGAAGGCCCGGCCAACTGTAATGCCAATAAAAAACAAGCTTGCGAAACTGGCCGCAGTTTCTGAAGGAATGCCTTTTTGCAGGACGAGGTAACTGCTGGCCCATAATCCTGCTGTCTGCTCCAGGGCGCAGTAGCAAAAGAATGTAATCATAATAGACTTTGTTCCAGGAATTTGAAAAACCTGTTTTAAAGTTAATAACGGTCCTGTCATATTATCATTTCCGGAGCCCTGCATTCTTTTGGTTTTCCAAAGGGGCAGGCTTATCAATAAAATAACAGTCAGAATCATTTGCAGCAGGGCAATATAGCGGTATCCCATATTCCAATGATTTCCGCCTGTAAGGGCATATCCCATAATATACGGCCCAAGGGATGCACCGACACCCCACATACAATGGAGCCAGCTCATATGGCGGCTGGCAAAATGGAGGGCTACATAATTATTCAGAGCAGCATCCACGCTGCCTGCCCCCAAGCCGTAAGGGACAGCCCATAAACACAGCATCCAAAAGGAACTGCTGATAGAAAATCCGAATAAGGCGAAAGCTGTCATGCCTACACTAATAGCAGTTACTTTTCCGGGGCCTAACTTTCTGGTCAGCCGGTCGCTTTCCAAACTGGAGATAATCGTGCCTATCGCAATAATCATAGAAATGATACCAGCATAAGAAACAGGAACATGAAATTGACCATACATAGACGGCCATGCGGAGCCTAATAAGGAATCAGGCAAGCCAAGGCTGATAAAAGATAAGTAAATTACAGCCAGAAGCAAGTGAAGCATCTTGAAATCCCTCCTTGATTTATGCTATGATTATACCAGCAAAAAAACGGAATTGTTAGAACAAATTCACCAAATAAATATGACAAAACCGTCAAAATGGAGGATGCTATGGCATTAAGTAAATGCGATGTAATCATAAATCAGCAAGGCCGGGAACTGCTGGAACATGGAACATCATTATTCCCTATTGCCTGTTATGATGATAATTTAGCGGAAATGGCAGTACCTTGGCATTGGCATGATGAGCTGGAGGCCATTATTATAGAAACAGGGAACGTGATTGTTTCGGTAGATGGAAATGATTATACTGTACAGCAAGGGGATGGCTTTTTTATCAATACAGGAGCTTTGCATGGGGTTTGGGCGGCATGTAGTGGTAATTGCCGTTTACATTCTATTGTTTATCATTCCAGATTGGTAGGAGGAAGCTTGGATAGTATTTTCTGGCAAAAATACTTACAGCCGTTATTATTGAATACAGGATGCCGCTGTCTTTTTCTGGATCATGAGGTTCCCTGGGACCGGGAAGTATTACAGACCATTAAAGATGTATGGCAGGTTTGTGTATCGGAGCCCTCAGGATATGAATTTGAAGTGCGGAACATATTGTCAAAGCAGATTTTTTTATTGTCTGAACATTATACAGCGCCGCAAAAAAGCCCTTCGGCGAAATCCTTGCGGGATACGGAACGCATGAAAATGATGCTTCAATATGTACAGGATCATTACCAGGAAGAATTATCCACTGCAAAAATTGCGCAAAGTGCTGCTGTTAGTGAAAGCGAATGTTTACGGTGTTTTCGCTGTGTGATTGGCACGACGCCAATTCAATATACGAAGCAATTACGGATTCAAAAAGCGGCAGAATTATTGGAATCTACCGATGAAAAAGTTTCGGATATAGGGGCCTTATGCGGATTTCAGGAAATGAGTTACTTTGCAAAATCTTTTCGGGAAATGAAAGGCTGTACGCCCCGGGAGTACAGAAAACGGCACAGGAGATAAAAAAATAAAACCCAAAAGAAAGCAGCGGCCTGTTTGGAAATGCCGCTGCTTTGGTTGGGAAAGGAAACGGATATTAACGGTCTTGAATCGTAAGGACTTGAATTGCGTTTTTTTCCTTGGTACGGCTTAAAACATAGATGGTATAGGAAGAATTTGCTTGAATCTCCACAAAAAAAGTGACCAGGATATTCGGCAGATCCAGATCATCAAAATCCCCATCAATGGTATCAATATCAAAAATTTCAGAAGAACTTGGAATATTGGTATCAGCCAAAGAAAATTCATATTCTCCCGGACGGGCACGGCGGAAGGAAGTAACTTCTTTCAGTTCCACATCACTGAAAACCATCCGCCCGTCAGACAGGAGCAGATCCAATGGATTGGTATTGGTTGCAAGATTTACCATACGCAAACAGGATATGCCCCGGGGACGGGAACAAGTTGTATCCGAAATTTGTACCAAATCAATTCCATTGGCTTTGTTGATAATGGCAATGGTAGAAGTATCATTATTGCTGATGGGAATGGATTTTCTTAAATAAAGATAACCGTTCATGCCTCGGATTGTAATGGTTTGGAATCCGCTGGCAACCCGCCCATAAGGCGTTAAAGAAGCATATCCAAGGCCATTGACTAAAAAGCGGTTATTGATGTACACACGGAAAGGGGAGTATCCATAAGCAGCATTTAAAAAACGGACTTTTGCGTTCCTGCTGGGGGAGCAGTAAAAACAGGGCGGGTTGACCTGGATGCCAGGAATAATAATGCTGCCGGGCCGGTTGGGACCAGTGGAGCCTCCCTGATTGACGTCAGGATTTGGGATAATAGGCTGCGTATTGCCGGGATAAGCTGGCAAATTGATGTCTGGCTCCGGCAGCATATTGCCTGGGATCTGGCTGGGATCGGAGGAAGAATTGCCGGGATAAGCTGGCAAATTGATGTCTGGCTCCGGCAGCATATTGCCTGGGATCTGGCTGGGATCGGAGGAAGAATTGCCGGGATAAGCTGGCAAATTGATGTCTGGCTCCGGCAGCATATTGCCTGGGATCTGGCTGGGATCGGAGGAAGAATTGCCGGGATAAGCAGGAAAATTACTTCCCTGATCCGGCAGCATGGAACTGGGGACATTTGACAGAGGCACAGCCTCATTGCTGCCAGCGTTAAAGGTATACATATAAGTACATCTCCTCTTGGATCAAAATCAGGCATCTTTATTGGCGGGTGCAAAGGATGCCTGATTCATCTTATTAAAAAATGCGTTTTTTGGTGCAGGGATTGCTTCTCTTTTCCATAGCAGCAGATAAAAGTCTGGGAACTGGCAGATTTCAATAAAAATACAGCAAAGAATATTGTTTTTTATAAAAAATTCATAAGAAAAAGCACTGGATGCCAACAACCTCCTGTTGAAAAAATGTATATCTGAATGTATACTCATTGCCGTAAGAAAAAAGAGAAATCCTTTTTTCCATAGGAGGCTCATACTGAATGAAAAGAATAATAGCTATATTTCTGACTGCGGTTGCAGCATTTTCCATCAGCGGGGGGGCATTTGCACAGGAGGATCAGACAGGGCAGAATATGAACCAGGGAACAGCCATTTTAAATGAAGAAGCTGTTCCGCAAGGCGAGCCGACAGGTTTAACATTTGATCCGGATAAAAACCAGGACAATGCAGTTTTAGATCAAACTGTATTAAGGCCGGGTGTTGAGTACCAGTTTCCAGCAAACCTGATTTTTAACGGCAAAGCTTATCCGATTACAGAAAAAATGGTAAAAAACATGCGGTTTTCCTATAACAAATTGACCAATACAGCAGTAAAGACATTTAAAATCCAAGAATCCAAAGGAAAATATTTTTTATTTGTGGAAATGAAAGATTCTGTCCCCAATGAAGTGGGAGAAATTCGCTATACCATTAAATTGACCCCGCGGGATGGCAGCTTGGCATTGTTTTCCCAGGAAGTAGGATTTCAATATGGCTATCATGAATATGATAATGATATTATTGCGGACTTGGAAAAAGGGGAAGAAGTATATATCACAAATAACAGCCCTGTGATTACAGATGTACAGTTTGAACGGATCGCGGAAATCAATGAATACCGGAAAGCTGTTTTAGCGGGGCCATCCTGGAAAGTGGAAGTCAGCGTAACCGCAGAAAACACAAAGAATTTTTTGAGCAATCATACAGGCATACGGGAAATCTTAATCCGGTTTCCCAACCAGGAGTTTAAGTTTTTTAATTTCCCGGGAAAACCTTCTTTTGCTTCCGCAGGCAAGGTAGGACTGAATGTAGAAACCTTATTAGAAGATTACCAGGATTTATATGTTTACCGGTACGCAAACGGGCGGCTGTATACTATTAAAGGGGTACTGAATGAAGAAACCAAAATGATGGAATTTCATACAAACCGTCTGGATAACTTTTTTGTGACTAACCGGAAGCTTCCGGACGGATACCAGATAGCTTAAACTGAGAAGAAAAAATACCGGAAAGGTGGGAAACACCTTTCCGGTATTTTTTGCTATATTGTTTTATCAGATGGAAAAAATGCGTTTTCAACGGGACAGAAAGTCATATCTTGGGAATTTTACTTGGAGGAAAGCCATAAAATGGGCTTTATGGCAGGCCATATTCTATTGAAATGCCTAAAAAATGCAGGAATTAGGAATTCACACTTGCAATTTTCAAATTTTTTGGTATAATGAAGTGTATTCGGTAGATGCACATTTGTACGCATACCGATAAATTGGTCATCCATTAGGGAGGAAAAAACATGAAAAGATTTCTAGCATCACTTTTAGCAGCCGCATTGACCATGACAGCGGCAGTTGGTTGTTCCAGTGGTTCCGGCAGTCCGGGGGCAGCTTCCGGTGGAGATAATGGGAATGCTTCTGCAGCAGCTCCCGCAGCCAATGGCGGAGATGACGCTGGCGACGTCATCAAAATCGGCGTATTTGAACCCCAGACCGGTGAAAATGGCGGCGGCGGTTTACAGGAAGTATATGGAATCCGTTATGCCAACCAGCAGTTCCCTACTGTTACCGTAGGCGGTAAAGAATATAAAGTGGAACTGGTAGAGGCAGATAATAAATCGGATAAAACAGAAGCTGTTACGGCTGCCCAAAGCTTGATCAGCAGCGGCTGTAAAGTTATTTTAGGCTCTTACGGTTCCGGTGTATCCATTGCAGCCGGTGAAATCTTCTCGGATGCCCAGGTTCCGGCGATTGGCTGTTCCTGCACCAATCCTCAGGTTACACAGGGCAATGATTATTATTTCCGGGTATGCTTCTTAGATCCATTCCAGGGCACTGTTATGGCAAACTATGCAGCCCAGGAAGGCGCTAAAACAGCAGCGATTATCACCCAGTTAGGGGACGATTATTCTTCCGGCTTGGGGAATTTCTTTAAAAATGCCTTTGTAAAATTGGCAGGGGAAGGCTCCGTTGTAGCAGAAGAACAATTCCAAACCAACCAGACCGATTTTAAAGCAATTTTAACAAATATCAAAGCTAAAAATCCAGATGTTATTTTTGCCCCGTCTTCCATTGCAACAGCACCGCTGATCATCAAACAGGCACGGGAATTGGGCATTGAATCCAAGCTGATGGCTGGTGATACATGGGAAAACGGCTCTATTATTGAAAATGCCGGAGATTCCGCAGAAGGTGTAGCATTATCTACATTCTTTGATGAAGGGGATACTTCCAATCAGGCCGCCGCGGAATTTATTCCTGGCTTTAAAGAATATCTCAAGAGCATTAACCAGGATGAAATTATTCCTGCTGTTTCCGCATTAGGCTATGATGCTTATTTAGCAGCGATTAAAGCCATCGAAGCTGCCGGTTCCGTAGATTCTGCCGCAATCCGCGACGCTTTGCAGGGCCTTTCTTATGAAGGCGTCACAGGTGCCATTTCCTTTAATGAGGAAGGCGATGCCAATAAAGATATGGCTTTCATCAAAGTAATTGAAAATGGAGAATTTAAGTTCCTGAAAACCGTTTCTGTTGAGGCAGAATAAATTAAACAAGGGCAAGGCGGGAAACAGCCCGTTTCCCGCCTATCTTTTTATTTGATTTGCTTACCAGCCTATCCCAAAAGGGCTGGATTTGTGAAATTTTCTTTAGGGGGCACATCCCAATGAGTTTGACGACAATTTTACAGCATTGCCTGACAGGGATTTCATTAGGCGGCGCTTATGCTTTAATTGCCATTGGCTATACAATGGTATATGGTATCCTGCGCTTGATCAATTTTGCCCATGGTGAAATTTTTATGATGGCAGGATATTTTATGATTTTTTCTATGGCGAGCATTCCCTGGTTTATTTCGGTTCCCCTGGTGACTGCCGCCACTATCATATTGGGAGTTGCAATTGAGCGTGCCGCCTATAAGCCGCTGCGAACTGCCCCCCGTATGTCGATTATGATTTCTGCAATCGGTGTATCATATTTGCTGCAGAACCTGGCAACTTATTTGTTTACAGCAATTCCAAAAGGTTATCCAGAAATCCCTTTCCTGAAAAAAATATTCCGGATAGGGGATCTTTCTGCTTCTCTGGTAACGTTTCTGACGCCGGTACTTACGATTATTTTAGTATTTTTATTGATGCAGCTCATTAACCATACAAAAGTTGGTATGGCAATGCGTGCAGTCAGTAAGGATTTTGAAACATCCCGCTTAATGGGAATTAAAATCGATACCATTATCAGCATTACGTTTGTCATTGGTTCCGCTTTGGCAGCCATTGGATCGATTCTTTATTTTACGGACCGGATGTCTGTTACACCATTTTCCGGAACGCTGCCGGGATTAAAATGCTTTGTTGCCGCAGTATTTGGCGGGATTGGCAGTATTCCGGGCGCAGTAGTAGGCGGTTTCGTTATTGGCGTTGTAGAAACCTTGCTGGTTGCTATGGGATATTCTACTTTTAGTGATGCTTTTACTTTTTTGCTTTTAATTGTAATGCTGCTGTTCAGACCCACTGGCTTGTTCGGCGAAAAAAGTACAGATAAGGTGTGATTCATATGAAAAAATCAACAAAATATGTCTGTTCCCTTGCAGTCGCCGTAATAGCAGTTGCGTTATTATTTGCATTGGATGCAAATAAAACAGGGGCAGGGATGCTGATTTCTATTTTGCAAAAAAGTGCCATTTTAGCAGTCGTTGCAGTTTCTATGAATTTGCTGAATGGCTTTACAGGTTTGTTTTCTTTAGGGCAGGCTGGATTCATGTCCATTGGCGCCTATATTACAGCAATCCTGACAATTCCGGTAAAAAACCTGGATGGCGTTTATTATATGAGTGGGATAGCCCCTTGGCTGCGGGCGTTGAAAGAAGGGATGGAAGCTTCTCCTTCCTGGCTCCAGGCCATTTATCCGTTTTTAGCTATGATCGTGGGAGCCTTAGTTGCGGCAGGCTTTGCCGCTTTAATCGGAATCCCCGTTCTCCGCTTAAAAAGTGATTATCTGGCGATTGCCACGTTAGGGTTTTCTGAAATTATCCGGGCGATTTTTTCCAGCCCTCAGATGGATCAGATTACAAATGGTTCTTATGGGTTAAATAAAGTCCCTACATTTCCATCCGTATTTGGTCTGCCTTCGCTTTTTACTCCCTTTATTGTTGCTGCCGTTAGCATTGCTTTATTGGTATTGCTGATCAATTCTACTTATGGCCGGGCCTTTAAAGCAATCCGGGAAGATGAAATTGCAGCCGAAGCCATGGGGATCAATTTGTTCCGCCATAAGGAATGGTCCTTTGTTATCAGCTCCTTTTTTACTGCCATTGCAGGGGGCCTGCTGGCAATGTTTATGCGTTCCATTGAAGCAAAAACATTCAGCATTACTTTAACGTATGATATTCTGTTAATCGTTGTAATCGGGGGCCTTGGCAGTGTAACCGGCAGTGTGTTAAGTGCTTTTATCGTTACTGCCAGCAAAGAATGGTGGCTGCGCTTTTTCGACCAGCCTTTGATAATCGGCGGCTGGCAGGTGCCTTTATTCCGTACCGGTTTCCGGATGGTTATTTTCTCTTTGCTGCTGATGATTGTGGTATTATTTTACCGTCAGGGACTTATGGGTAATAAAGAATTTACCTGGGATGGTTTGGCACGGTTCTTCCGGAAGCTTGGCAAGAAGCCTGCACAGGCGAAAGGTGGTGCGGAAGGATGAGCGAAGTGCTTCGCCTGGAAAACGTCACCATGCAGTTTGGCGGTGTTGTTGCTGTAAATGACTTGTCCCTCCATGTGAACCAAGGGGAAATTGTCGCATTGATTGGCCCCAATGGAGCAGGGAAAACAACTGCTTTTAATGTGATTACAGGGGTTTATACTCCGACAAACGGAGCCATCTATTTTAATGGGGATTTGATCGTTTCCAACCATCCCCAGGGCAATATGAAGAAGCTTTACCAAGGGGAAAACCGGGATAAGTTTCCAACAGTAAAGGTACAGACTCCTGATGCTATTACACGGTTAGGGGTAGCCCGTACTTTTCAAAATATCCGTTTGTTTAAAGATTTAACCGTTTTTGAAAATGTTTTGATTGCAAAACATATGCGGGCAAAAGCAGGCATATTTTCAGCAACCTTGCGTTTGAATGCTAAGGAAGAACAGGCTATGCGGAAAGAAACCCAGAATTTGTTAGAAATTTTAGGGCTTCAGGATTTAAGCCAGGAGATTTCCGGGAGCCTGCCTTATGGACAGCAGCGGCGGTTGGAAATTGCCCGTGCTTTGGCAACCAATCCTTCTTTGCTTTTGCTGGATGAACCGGCAGCAGGTATGAATCCTCAGGAAACGGATGAATTGACTGCTTTTATCCGGCAGATTAAAGACGATTATCATTTAACAGTATTCATGATAGAACATCATATGGATTTGGTTATGGAAATTTCTGACCGTATTTATGTCCTTGATTTTGGGCAGACCATTGCCGAAGGGGACCCGGAAGAAATCCAAAATAACCCGCGTGTTATAGAGGCTTATTTGGGGGTGCAGGAAGATGCTTAAAATCAGCGATCTTTATGTGGCCTATGGCGGGATTGAAGCTGTAAAAGGCATTAGCTTGGAAGTCCCTGACGGCGCTATTGTAACGTTAATTGGCGCAAATGGTGCGGGAAAAAGTACAACGTTGCGGACGATTTGCGGCTTGGTCAAGCCAAAATCCGGAAGTATCTCCTATCTGGGAGAAGAAATTACCAATGTTCCAACCGAACAACTGGTTAAAAAAGGAATTACTTTGGTTCCGGAAGGCCGCCGGGTATTTCCCGATTTAACCGTAGAGGAAAATTTAAAAATAGGCGCTTATTTGCGGAGTGGAGAAGATTTAACAGAAGATTTTAAATGGATTTATGATTTATTCCCCCGTTTAAAAGAACGCTCCTGGCAGCCTGCGGGAACCCTTTCCGGTGGGGAGCAGCAAATGCTTGCCGTAGGCCGTGCCCTTATGGGCCATCCGAAATTGATGATGATGGATGAACCATCTTTGGGTCTGGCGCCATTGGTAGTGCAGGGGATTTTTGACATTATCAAAGAAGTTCACAAACAGGGTGTAACCATTCTGTTGATTGAACAAAATGCAAATATGGCCTTGCGGATTGCGGATTACGGCTATGTTTTGGAAACAGGCGTCATTACAATGGACAATACAGGAGCAGCGTTGCTATCGAATGAAGAAGTAAGGGCTGCTTACTTGGGAAAGAAACGGAAATAATGGTTTTACCCCTGAAAAACTCTGTGGAAATTCCGCAGGATTTTTCAGGGGTTATTTGTAGGAGGATAGGGATGAATTTAGAAAAAATAGCATCTTTTTTTGAAGGCTGGGAAGAAACCATGATTTGGTCCTGTTTACAAGGATGTATGGGAGAAATATCACCAGATGATTTAGAAAATCCAAAAGCAGCTATGCTTACATTGGGAGATTTTTGTTTTTTTGGCGGGGAACCCTCGGAAACCCTGGTCAAACAAGCTGCGGTTTTTATTCTTGTCCCCCAAAACCAGGATTGGGCGCAAGCGATTGAATCGGTATGGCAGGATGGAGTAACAAAAGGTGTCCGGTATGCAATTCAAAAGGAACCGGATATTTTTAATTTGGAGAAGCTGTCCCAATATGCTCATTCCCTGGATAGAGCTTATTCCGTTCAGTTGTTTGATCGGGGGATTTATGAAGCCGCTTTAGCAGAAAGCTGGTCTAAGGATCTCTGTTCGTTGTTCCCAAATTATGAAGATTTTAAAAGCCGCGGTATGGGTGCAGCAGTCCTTTTTCAAGGGCAGCTTGTTGCAGGCGCTTCTTCTTATTCTGCATATCACGGCGGGATTGAAATTGAAATTGATACAAAACCTGAATTCCGGCGGAAAGGGCTTGCTACGGCCTGTGGTGCAAGGCTGATTTTAGAATGTCTTGCGCGGGGGTTATATCCGAGCTGGGATGCCCACGATCTGCGTTCTGTCATGCTGGCAGAAAAACTGGGCTATCATAGGGATAAACCTTATCCCGTTTATTTTTTAAAAAATAAAGAAAATTAGTGGAAAAACCATTGACAAAACGAGTTAGCAATGGTAAACTAAAAAGCGCAATAAAGGTTAGCTGAATCTAACCTTTATTTTTGAGGATGTAGTTAGCTATAACTAATATAAGAAAGGGGCTGATTTTCATTATGCCGTTGACAATGGCACGTTGCGGGGAAACTGCTACTGTGAAACAGATCCATGGAAAAGATGAAGCAAAACGCTTTTTAGCAAGTTTAGGGTTTGTGGAAGGAGGGAAAGTTACCATTATTTCTGAAATGGGCGGCAACTTAATTGTGAATATAAAAGAAACCCGGATTGCTTTAAGTAAAGCAATGGCAAATAAAATTATGGTTTAAGGGGGAAAGCAGGCCATGAAATCATTAAAAGAGTCGAAATGCGGGGAAACTGTTACCGTTCAGAAGCTTCTGGGGGAAGGTGCATTGAAACGGCGGATTATGGATATGGGGATTACAAAAGGGACATCGGTTTATATCCGTAAAGTAGCACCTTTGGGAGATCCGGTAGAAATTACAGTCCGCGGATACGAACTTTCCATCCGCAAAGGTGATGCAGAAAACATCTTAGTTGGATAAAATTCTTGCAAAACAGAGAATAAAATATTATGATTGAGGAGGCTTACAATAAAATGGCGATTAAGTTAGCGCTGGCAGGCAATCCCAACTGTGGAAAAACAACCATGTTTAATCATTTAACAGGCTCCAGCCAATATGTAGGCAACTGGCCCGGAGTTACAGTAGAAAAAAAGGAAGGAAAGCTGCGGGGCCATAAAGAGGTTATTGTAACAGATTTACCAGGGATTTATTCTCTTTCCCCTTATACATTGGAAGAAGTTGTCACACGGGATTATATCATGAAGGAGCATCCTGATGTCATAATTGATTTGGTGGATGGCTCTAATATTGAACGGAATCTTTATCTTACCACTCAAATTACAGAAATGGGATATCCGGTTATTATTGCTTTAAATATGATGGATATTGTCAAAAAGAATGGGGATAAAATTGATATAGAGAAACTTTCTGCGGCCCTTGGGTGCCAGATCATTGAAACTTCTGCAATCAAAGGCGAAGGCTTGGATAAATTGGCGGAGCAGGCAATACAAATGGCAAAAAGCAGTTCTAAAACCATGCCGCAGCATACATTTTCACCGCAAATAGAAGATAAACTGGAACAGATCCACAAATTGATTGCAGATATTGTCCCTGCTGAAAGTGCCCGCTGGTATGCTGTGAAATTATTTGAGCGTGACAGTAAAGTGATGGAACAGTTCCAATTTGCCGATACTGTAAAAGAACGTTTGGAAAATATGATTGCGGAATGTGAAACAGCTTTTGATGATGACAGTGAAAGCATAATTACCAATGAACGGTATCAGTATATTGCCAAACTCATGAAAAACTGCGTACATAAAAAATCCAGCGGTATGACAGTTTCAGATAAAATTGACCGGATTGTGACTAACCGCTGGTTAGCACTCCCTATTTTTGCGGCAATTATGTTCCTTGTCTATTATGTATCGGTTTCCTGGCTGGGTACCATTGTGACAGACTGGACAAATGATACTTTATTTGCTGAAACCATACAGCCTGCTGTCAGCGGTCTTTTAGAAAATATTGGTGCAGCCGATTGGCTCACAGGATTGGTAGTAGACGGTATTATTGGCGGCATTGGTGCAATATTAGGTTTTGTTCCCCAAATGATGATTTTATTCTTCTTTCTTTCTATTTTAGAAGACTGCGGTTACATGGCCAGGGTTGCTTTTATTATGGACCGGATATTCCGCAAGTTTGGCCTGTCTGGGAAAAGCTTCATTCCGATGCTGATTGCTTCCGGCTGCGGCGTTCCTGGCATTATGGCAACCCGTACTATTGAAAATGAAAAAGATCGGCGTATGACCATTATGACCACAACTTTTATTCCCTGCGGTGCAAAGCTGCCGATCATTGCTCTCATTGCCGGGGCAGTTTTCCCGGAAATCACTTGGATGGCGCCTGCTACTTATTTCTTTGGCATTTTTATGGTGATTATTTCCGGAATTATCCTGAAGAAAACAAAGCTTTTTGCAGGCGATCCGGCACCTTTTGTAATGGAGCTCCCGCAATATCATTTTCCTGCGGCAAAAGGTGTTTTACTGCACATGTGGGAACGTGGAAAAGCCTTTATGATTAAAGCTGGTACGGTCATTTTCTTAGCCTGCGGCATCATTTGGTTCTTGCAGAATTTTGGATTTGGCCCTGACGGATTTGGGATGCTGGAAGATCAAAATGCCAGCCTGTTAGCCGCTATGGGAAATCTGCTGGCTCCTTTATTTGCACCGTTAGGCTTTGGAAATTGGCAGGCGGCTGTTGCCAGTGTTTCCGGATTGGTGGCAAAAGAAAATGTTATTACAACATTTGGTATCTTGTTTGGCTTGGGCGAGGTGGCAGAAGATGATCCTGCTTTATTGGCAGCCGTTCCAGCCCTGTTTACTACCAGCGCCAGCGCATTAGCATTTATGGTCTTTAATTTAACCTGTGCTCCTTGTTTTGCGGCAATTGGCGCTATCCGCCGGGAAATGATGAGTGCAAAATGGACTTGGTTTGCTATTGGCTATATGACAGGCATGGCTTATATTATGGCATTTATTATCAATCAATTAGGCGGCCTGCTTTATGGCGTTCCCTTTGGGATTGGTCAGATTCTTGCTTTCCTCTGTGTTGCAGTCCTTCTCTGGTTCCTGTTCCGCAGCGGTAAATCAGAGCAAAAACTGCGTCATAATATGGCAGCCAGTGTAAGCGCTTAAATTTAGAAAAGGATGCTGATTTTTAGATGGTTACATGGATTGTTTTAGGCATTATTTTAATTGCAGCTTTTTTTGCGGCCCGTTATTCCTTCCGGAAAGCGAAAAATGGTGAATGTATTGGTTGTTCCGGCTGTAAAAATGGCTGTCATTGCCAGCATAAAGTAAAATGAAAAAAGGCGTCAATATGACGCCTTTTTTCATTTGTACCACCTTAAAAGACAACAACCAGCAGCATTTTAAATTGTTCTTTGCCATATACAGCATGAGGATGGTTTTTCGGCATTACAATTGATTCGCCTTCATGGAGTTCATAAGGAATACCGTCAATGGTAATTTTTCCTACGCCGTCCAGACATGTGACAAAAGCATCCCCGCCGGATTCATGGGTGCTGATTTCCTCGTCTTTGTCAAAAGCAAATAAGGTAATACTAAGGGAATTATTTTGTGCCAAAGTTTTGCTGACAACCTGGCCCTGTTGATAAGACACCTGATCTTTTAAGACCAATACTTCTGATTTGCTGATATTTTTTATCATGATGAAATTCCTCCATTCAAAAAATAACTTGATTAAAGAGCTTTTGAAGACTCAGCCGGCAGGCGTATCTCTACTTCTGTGCCTTTGCCCAGTTCGCTGTGGTACTGTAACCCGTAATCTGGCCCATAAAGAAGCTGGATGCGCCGATGGGTATTATAGACAGCAATATTATTTCCTTTTCCGCCGCTGTTTCCCATTAAAATCCGGGATAATTTTTCCGGCGGGATACCAACGCCATCATCAGAAACTAAAATTACGACTGTATTTCCTTCCAGCCATCCTGTCAAAACAATGGTTCCGCATTTTTCAGACTTTTCTAATATTCCATGAAGGATGCTGTTTTCTACTACGGGCTGAAAAGTTAATTTTGGAATGGGGTAATCCATTAAATAATCTGGAATATCCATAACAAAATCAATCCCGCCGTTAAAGCGCATATTTTGGAGCCGGACATAAATCGAAACATGTTCTGTTTCATCCGCAATAGAAGCAATGGTTTCTTTGCGGCTCAGGGTAAGCTTATAAAACCGGGAAAGGGCATGGACAGCTTCTGAAACTTCCTGAGAACGGCCCTGCTGGGCAAGCCAGTTGATCATATCCATTGTATTATAAAGGAAATGAGGATTGATTTGGGCTTGCAGGGAATGAAATTCAGCAACCCGTAAATCTTCGGCAGCTTTGGCCTGATCTTCCATAAGCTGATTCATAACACGGGTCATATAATTATAAGTATCAATCAAATGACCAATTTCATCCTGACTGTCGGAGGCAGGCAAAGCAGTAGGAGGACCTGTCCGGACTTTCGTCATTTGTTCGATAACAGTAGAAATTCTGCGTGTAATGGAATGGGATAATCCGGTAGCAATTAAAAAAGCGGTGAGGATACATCCAATATAAATAAAAAGAAATTCCAGCATCATAAAAATACTTTTAGAAATGATAGGGCCGGAAGGCATTACAACAACCATAAACCAATCGGCTTGTGCAATGTTATAAAATCCGGCATAAACATCATTGCCTAAAACATTTTTCAGAACGAAATTATTAGAGGACATAAAAAAGTTACGGACAATATCATAATCAAAATGGTAAATACCTGCTAAAGCTTCATTAGAAGTAGCTACAATACTGTCCCGGTCATTGATTAAATAAGCTACGCTTTCTTCTGCGGTTAGATTATCTGCTAAAAGCTTTGCAAAAGGTTTTTTTGAATAATAAACGGCAGAATAGCAGGGGAGAGAAGAACCGTTATACCGCATGGTATCCCGGGAAATATAGGCTAAATCGCCATATTTTTGGATTTCTTCCGGGCTGAGATAGAAAGAGGGGCAATATAAGGTCCGGAGATTGGTACGGCCTTTAAAAATACCATTCCAATAGGTACCCAAAGCGCTTTGCATAGGCAGGAAAACACTGGAAAGGCCGGGAATATCAAAAAAAGGGTCATCCTTCGGTAAATCAATATAAATCCGGATATCTGTAATCAGCTCGGTATCGATCAGGCTGGAAACTTGCCGGTGGAAAAGGGAAATATCGTCTTTTCCTGGAAAAGCTTCAGAAGAAAATCCTTGCCGGTGGAACTGGTTATAAAAAGAAAAATTCTGTAATTGCTGGTGGGTTTGGAGGACTTGGTCCACAATGCCTTCAATCATAGGCGTAGTACGGGCAGAAGAAGTCTGTTCGGTACGGATGGTATCTGCCAGCACCATATCATATAACTTTCCATAAAAGAAAAGGAACAGAAGCAGGATAGGCAGCGTGGTAATCACCAGATGAGTGATGGTAAATTTTGTTTGCAAGCGGAGATTGTGGTATTTTCTGGTAACAAATCCATGTTTCATTGCAGCATCTTCTCACGGTATTCAGAAGGGGACAGTCCCACTAATTTTTTAAAGCTTTTGCTGAAATAATTTCCGTTGCTGTACCCCACCCGGGCAGAAATATCAGAAATCTGATAGCGGGGATCTTGTAAAAGCTGTTTAGCTTTTTCAATGCGGTATGCAGTTAAATACTGGTTTAAGGTTTGTCCGGTTTCATTTTTAAAATAGGTACAGACATAGCTGGCAGACAGAAAAGCATGTTCCCCGATTTCCCGAACAGAAAGCTCCTCATTGGAATAATTGCGGCTGATATAATCTTTAATAAAAGCAATCGTAGGATTTTCCACATTCTGGTTTTCCAGCTTTTCAAAAAGGGTTTCTGTACTGGAAACAACAGCCTGATGAAGCTCTTGTAAAGTGAAGCATCCTTCTAAAAAAGCCATAATACTTTGCGGGGCCTCCAAAGGGGATTGTGCAGAAGAAGCTATCATTTTTGCGCCATTTTCCTGGAGGAGCATAAACAGTTTATAATACAGATCTTTGGCCTGGTGGGAAAAAATATCTTGTTTTTGATAGAAGCAGGAAAAAATTTGTTCCAAAATATCCACACAGGCATTTTTATCTTTATCTGCCAGAGCTTTTCCAAAAACAGAAGGATCGGCATGGCTGATTTCCGTATGGGTTTTTTCCGGGAGGATGACCTGGCCGCAGTCAAAAAAGAAAGCGCTTTGCATGACAGCGGCGGCAGAAGCAAAGGACTGGTAAGCATGGGAAATGCCATATACCGTTTCCCCACGGGCAGCCAGAAACTTTCCAGAAGGCATAAACTGCTCTGCCAGAAAATGATCTACATCAGAAAGGGCAGTTTGGGAAGGCTCATTCCGGCCCCAGATTTGGAATACATGGTATTTATCATGTTTAAAGGTATAAAAAGCCTGTAAATGGTAACGGGAAAGGAATTCCTCTAATAAAAGGCGGATGGTTTCTATCCGGCCAGACTCCGGTTCTGGTTCTTTTAAGCAGACCATATAAGCGGTAAAGCTATCTCCGGATGCAAAGCGGAGGGACAGATCCTGAGCCAGAGCAAGGATATGCTCTTTTTGCTCCCGGTAAGGCCGCGTCAAAGCCAATGCCATGGCAGATGCCGTATTGCTGGAAAGGAAAGCTTCATTTTTACGGAAACGCATTTGCTGTTGGAAGCGCCTTTTCGCTTCCAAGATTGAATCCCCGATTTCATGGGGATTCAAAGGCTTTTCTACATAGTTGACCGCTTTTAATTTAATAGCGGCTTTTAAATATTCCTTATCAGAATAGCCGCTCATAAAAATAATAACGGTATCAGGGGCAAAGGCTTCAATCCGTTCTGCCATTTGGATGCCATCCATACGGGGCATCCGGACATCGCAAAGAATAATTTCGGGCTGTTCTTTTTTTGCTAACGCAAAGCCGTTTAAACCATCATCCGCTTGGAATACCTGGGAAATCCCCAGACTTTTCCAATTGATAGAAGCAACTAAGCCTTCCCGTGTTAATTTTTCGTCATCTACAATCAGCAGTTTCATAAATGGCCCCTATCCTGAAAGTGTTTAATGGTAACATCTGTCTTTCTCTATTTTAGCAAATTTTGCTTAGAATGCAAGCCATTCATTAGAAAAGGGGGATTTGTACACAGAATCGAAACAATTTTACCCGGAATCAAAAAATTTTACCGTAGGAAAATCCTTTATTTTCAAGTACAATTTTATTGTATAAAAATCTTCCGGTTTTGGGTAAAATTCTGCGGCAGCGATATCTCTTTTGTAAAATTTGAGGGCAGCGTTTGACAGCAGGTTTTCCCGCAGGGGGAAACGTGAAGGGAGGAAAGGCTGTGTCCGAATATGTTTTGGAGCTGCAGGGGATTACAAAAATTTTCCCTGGTGTTAAGGCTTTAAACAAAGTTCGTTTCCAGTTGAGAAAGGGTGAAATCCATGCCCTGATGGGGGAAAATGGTGCAGGCAAATCCACATTTATTAAAGTAATTACAGGCGTACATAAAGCCGAAGAAGGCGAAATGTTTCTGGACGGGCAGAAAGTTGATTTCAGAGGCCCAAGGGATGCCCAAAATGCCGGAATTGCCGCAGTATACCAGCATCCTACATCATATCCTCATTTAACAGTTGCGGAAAATATTTTTATGGGCCATGAGGAAGTAAAAGCAGGTTTTATCCAATGGAAGCAGATGAATGAAAAAGCGGCAGCCTTATTAAAAGAGCTGAATGCAGATTTTAAGCCTACGGCGGAAATGGGCGCGTTAAGCGTTGCGCAGCAGCAGATGGTAGAAATTGCGAAAGCTTTGTCAACCAATGCAAAAATCGTTATTTTAGACGAACCGACAGCAGCTTTGACGAAAAACGAGTCGGAAGAATTATACCGGATTGTAGAAAAATTACGGGACAGCGGGGTTTCTATTATTTTCATTTCCCACCGTTTTGAAGATATGTACCGGCTGGCTACCCGGGTAACGGTATTCCGGGATTCTCAGTATATCGGTACATATGATGTGGATAAAATCACCAACGCGGATTTAATCAAAGCGATGGTAGGCCGTGAAATTAAAGACATGTTCCCGAAACCGGAAGTAAAAATCGGATCGGAAGTCTTAAAAGTAGAAGGCTTATCCCGGATGGGATATTTTAAAGATGTTTCATTTACCGTCCATCAGGGGGAAATATTAGGCTTGACGGGCCTGGTAGGCGCAGGACGTACAGAAGTTGTGGAAAGCATCTGCGGCGTCACTCAGCCGGACAGCGGACGGGTATTTTTAGAAGGGCGCCAAGTACAGGTCCACCATCCAGCAGACGCCATGAAAGAAGGTTTAATCCTTTTACCGGAGGACCGGCAAAAAGAAGGTTTAATTTTAAGCTGGGGCCTGGGGCGGAATGTTACCCTGCCGGTTATCAGTAAATACGCAAAAAACAGCTTTACAGACGAAAAGAAGGAAAGGGAAGTTTCCAAACAGCTTTTGGAAGAAGTGGATACAAAAGCAATTTCTGTTTTTGATTTAGCAAGTTCCCTTTCCGGCGGCAACCAGCAAAAGGTAGTAGTTGCAAAAGCGCTGGCCCAGGAAATGAAAGTTGTCATTATGGATGAACCCACCAAAGGCGTAGATGTTGGTGCAAAAGCGGAAATTTACCAAATCATGGGAGATTTAGCCCTGAAAGGCTATGCAATTATTTTGATTTCTTCAGAAATGCCGGAAATTTTAGGGATGAGTGACCGGATTGTGGTCATGTGCAACGGAAAAGTTTCCGGGGAATTAAAACGGGGCGAAGCCACACAGGAAGCAATTTTGGAACTGGCAATGGAAAAATCGGCGCCCGTACAGGAAGGAGTGGCAAACAATGTCTGAGAAAAAGTCACTTTGGAAAATCATTACCGGTTCCCGGGAAGTCAGTTTATTATTGGTACTCATTGTATTGTGTGCGATTGTCCAAATTTTAAGCCCTTCCTTTTTGACAATCAAATCCATTATGGATATGCTGAAAAACAATTCCGTTATTATGATCATGTCCACAGGGATGCTGGGGGTTCTATTGTTAGGAGGCATTGACATTTCCATTGCGTCAACCTTGGCTTTTTCCGGTATGACCGTAGGGATGCTGCTGAAGTATGACATTATACACAATGCTTTTCTGTTGTTTTTGATTGCCATGGCCATTGGGGCGGCCTGCGGATGCTTGATAGGCTTAGTTATTTCCCGGGGCGGTGTGCTGCCGATTATTGCGACAATGGGCTTTATGTATATTTACCGTGGGTTTGCTTATTTAATCGGTAACAGCCAGTGGGCCAGTGCAGAAAATTTAGGGGATTTCAAAAATTTTGCCTTAAATAAGACTTTAGGATTAGGCTTGTTAAATAATGTTATCGTTATTGTTTTAATCTGCTATGTGATTTTCTTCATTGTAATGAAATGGACCCGTTTGGGACGCAAGGTATATGCAGTAGGCAGCAACCCGGAAGCAGCAGCCGTTTCCGGTATTCACACAGCCAATATTAAATTGATTGTATATACCATTATGGGGATGCTGGCAGGATTAGGCGGCGCTTTAGCCGTAGCTGTATATTCTTCAGCCCAGCCCAATATGCTTTATGGACGGGAAATGGATGTTATCGCATCCTGCGTTATCGGCGGCGTCAGCACAACAGGGGGCCGCGGGACAGTAGTTGGTACTTTGTTAGGCTCTTTGATTTTGGCAGTTATTGCAAAAGCCCTGCCTTTGGTAGGCATTGACGCCTTGGCGCAGAATACAGTAAAAGGCGTGATTATTTTAGCAGTTATCATTTTGAATGTGGTAACACAGCGGATGATGGACCGGAACAACTTGAAAGGGAGGGAAATGTAATTATGGCTGGGAAATCAGGAAGAACTTTATCCATTACACAGGAAAGCTCCTGGAAAAAAGCAGTTTTTAGTTGGGAAGGCATATTGATCCTGTTATTTATCGCAGTCAATATTTTATGTATATGTATTTCCCCCAATTATAATTTAAAAAATGTCCTTCGGGAAATGCCGAAATATTTAACAGAAGTCTTTTTGCTTTTACCAATGGCATACCTGCTGCTCCTTGGGGAAATTGATATTTCTGTTGGAGCATCTGTCTGCTTGTCTGCAACAATGGCATGTATGGCTTGCAACGCAGGATTGCCTTTCCCATTGGTGCTGCTGGTAGGCTTGGCAGTAGGAACCCTTTGCGGGGCAGTGAATGGGTTTATCTTAACCAGGTTTACAGAACTGCCTCCCATGATTGTTACATTGGGGACACAGATTGTATTCCGTGGGATTGCAGAAATTACATTAGGCAGCGGTGGTTCCATTTCTTTGACCAACACAAAGCAATTCCATGCAATGGCTGGCAAAATCGGGCCTGTCCCATATATGTTTTTTGTAGTTATCCTGGCGGCAGCGATTTATATGGTGGTTTTAGGGAAAACCACTTTTGGACGGAGGGTTTATGCCATTGGGAGCAATAGTTTGGCTTCCTATTATGCAGGCATCCATGTTCAAAAAATCCGTTTCTTTGTCTTTACCCTGGCAGGCTTTATGGCAGGTGTCAGCGCAATTTTCTTAACTTCTGTCCTGTATGGCGCCAATACCACAACAGGCAATGGTTTTGAAATGGACGCCATTGCAATGGCGGTATTTGGCGGTATTTCAACCGCAGGCGGCAAAGGAAAGCTGTTAGGGGCGATTATCTCTGCGTTCACCATTATTTGCCTGCGGATTGGCTTGGGCCAAATCAACATGAATCCACAGGTTATCCTGGTTATCCTGGGCGCATTGCTGGTACTGGCAGTATTGCTGCCGAATCTGGCTAAGAAAGCCCGTTCTATGGGGATTATGGCAAAAGCCGCATAAAAATGAAGGGTACTAAGCGTAAAAAGGCGCTTTGTATAAAAAAGGAAAGTTTTAACCATTAAAAGGAGGAAATTATCATGAAAAGAAAACTGTTCTGCGTATTGCTGTGCGCAGCCATGGTTTCAAGCCTGTTAGCTGGCTGCGGCGGTGGCGGCGGTTCCAGCAGTGCAGCACCGGCAACACCGGCAAGCTCCGCATCTGGAGATGGCGGATCAGCAGCACCAGCAACTGATGGCGGCTCCGGCGGGAAAACATATGCCATTGTGACAAAGGCTGCCGGCAACCCCTTCAATGAAAAGGTTGCAGAAGGCTTCCAAAAAGTGATTGAAGAACAAGGCGGAACTTGTATCGTAAGACATCCGGAAGCTGCAACAGCAGATGCCCAGGTTTCTGTTATTCAGTCTTTGATTTCCCAAGGGGTTAATTCCATTTGTATTGCTGCCAATGATGAAAATGCTTTACAGGCTGCCTTAGAAGAAGCTCGTGACGAAGGGATCAACATTTGCTGTGTAGACTCCAAAGTCAATAAAGACAGCCGCCAAACCTTTGTCAACCAGGCTGGTGTAAATGAAATCGGCCAGTGCCTGATGGAAGCAGTTTATGACATTTCCGGCGGGGAAGGCGATTGGGCTATTTTGTCTGCAACTTCCCAGGCTACAAACCAGAATGCCTGGATTGAAGCCATGAAAACAGCTATGCAGGACGAAAAATATTCCAAACTGAACCTGGTAGAAGTAGCTTATGGTGATGACGAACCACAAAAATCCACAGACCAGACACAAGCTCTTTTATCCAAATATCCAGATTTGAAAGTAATCTGCGCACCCACCACAGTAGGCATCAATGCCGCAGCAAAGGTTTTACAGGACAACCAATCTCCTGTTAAATTAACTGGCTTGGGCCTGCCTTCCGAAATGGCAGAATATATTGGAGATGATGATGCACATTCCTGCCCATATATGTATCTGTGGAATCCAGTTGATTTAGGCCGTTTAGGTGCATATACTTCTGTTGCTTTGGTAGACGGAACAATTACAGGCGCAACTGGTGATAAATTCTCTGCTGGCGATATGGGTGATTATGAAGTAGTTGCTGCTGATGATGGTGGTACAGAAATTATCCTCGGGGCACCTTTCAAATTTGATCCAGCCAATATCAACGATTGGAAAGACGTTTATTAAACTGCATATAGCATAAAATTCCTTTGTTTATTTCATTTTTTCTTCCATAATGAACCCCTTGATCTGTTTAACAGGTCAAGGGGTTCCTACATTATAACGGAAAAAATGACAGCAATAAGGAGGCACTGATTGGATACAGTACCTCCCTATCCTGTGGAGATTTTATTCTTTTGTTTCCGCTGGCATTTCGGTGGAAACTTCAGAAATCGGTTCTGCTGGTGCTTCAACAGAAGGTGCTGCTGGTTCAACAGCTTTTTTTGTACGGGATCCTCTGGGAGCACGGGTTTTGCGGTTTTTTGCAGGGGCAGTTTCTGTTGTTTTCCTTCTGGTATATTTCCGTTTTGCCGGTGGCTGGGCGGTGGCTGCTTCTGCTGCGGAATCAGGTTTTGATTCTTCAATCACTTCCCGGATGATCCATAGCTGCGTATCGCTGGAAGTAGCATCCCAAATATTAAGATGAGCTCCTGCATTTAAAGATTGTTCTGTAATATCAAGATAACGGCGGGAATGTTTTGCACGAATACGGTAAGTGTTTTCTCCCACCGGTTCAAGCATCCAAAGCTGATTAGAAGCATTGATATCCTGCCACATATGGACAGGGGTTCCGTTGTCTACTCCGGCCATATCCACATCTAATACTTGATGGGTACCCCGGTTAATAATTGTCACACATCCATTCCCCCTGTCTTCAAAACTCCAATGTTGTAAAGGAGTGTTCAAGGGATAAAACATCCTTGCTGATCCTTCCATTATGTCCAGAGACATACCGCTGCATTTTGAAATAATCATGTAGTAGGGGATCGTTTTAATTTCATTTCTTTCCGCCATAAAATTGGCCTCCCTTAAATTTACTTCGCAAGTGATGCGGAGTGGATAATGTTAGTATATATGAAGATCCTACCTGTTGTCAAATAAGAATCAAAAAAATATCGGATTTTTTTAAAATAGAATGAAATATAAAAAAATTTTCATAAATCTGAAACAAACCGGAGGGATTTTTGCGGTATGGTAGAATATACTTATGATAATAAGTGCCAAGCCCACTAAAAATAAGGGGATTGGGTAATGAAATGGAAGGGAGAAACAGGATGCTTGAAATTTCCGGACTCACAAAATATTATGGCGATAAAGCAGCCATTGAGGACATTTGTTTTCAAGTAAACCAGGGAGAAGTGGTAGGATTTTTAGGAGCCAATGGTGCTGGGAAATCTACAACAATGAATATTATTACAGGTTATCTTTCCGCTACAAAAGGCACTGTAAAAGTAGATGGATTTGACATTCTTTTTGAGCCGGCCAAGGCAAAAGCACGGATGGGGTATCTTCCGGAAATACCGCCGCTGTATCAGGATTTAAGTGTATGGGAGAGTTTATGTTTTACTTATGATTTAAAAAAAGCAAAACAGGACCGGAAAAAATATTTAGAAAACCTTTGTGAAATGGTATGTATTGACGGGGTAAAGGACCGTTTGATCCGGAACCTGTCAAAAGGTTACAGGCAGCGGGTAGGGATTGCCTGTGCATTGGTAGGGGAACCGCCGATTTTAATTTTAGATGAACCCACAGTGGGATTAGACCCGAAACAGATTATTGAAATCCGTACGTTAATCAAAGAGCTGGCAAAAACACGGACTGTTATTTTATCTTCCCATATTCTTCAGGAAATTGAAGCCGTATGTGGACGTGTTGTAATTATTCATAACGGCCATATTGTAGCAGACGACACACCGGAAGCCCTGGCAGCCCGGCAAATGGGCGGGAGTCATTTGGCATTGCAGGTGAAGGGAAAGCCAGATATAGTCTGTCCTTTATTGAAAGGGATTCCAGGTGTTCAGAACGCTGAAGCGGAAAAAAATTGCGGGGAAAATGTGTGGCGTTACCGGTTAAATACTGGCGGGGAAGACATACGGGAAGCTTTATTTTTTGTATTAAGCGATCATAAACTGCCTATTTTAGAATTACAGGATCTGCGCGCCACATTAGAAGATGTATTTCTAACTGTGACCCGTGAAACTGGGATAGAAGGAGGCGATTTGGATGGCAGCAATTTATAAAAGGGAATTGCGTTCCTATTTGGTAACCCCTTCCGGTTATGTATTCTTAGCGATTTTTTATATGATGGCAGGTTATTATTTTTATGGTTATAATTTAATGGGGGCTACTACGGATTTCAGTTATTTATTTTCCTCTTTATTTTCCTTTGCCGTATTTTTAACACCTCTGTTAACGATGAAATTATTTAGTGAAGAAAGACGTTATAAAACAGATCAGGCATTGCTGACAGCTCCAGTCAGCCTGGCTTCCATTGTGTTTGGAAAATTCTTTGCAGCCCTGACGATATTTGAAACGGCACAGGCAGTAACATTGATTTACCTGTTGGTAATCGGGACAAAAGGCCCTGTGGAGTATGGGGTTTTCTTTGGCCATTTTATAGGGATGTTTCTGCTTGGCGCAGCATTATGCGCTTTAGGGATGTTTGTTTCTTCCGTGACCGAAAGCCAGGTAATAGCTGCCGTAGGCGGTATGGGCTTGGGACTGGTTTTTATTTTAATTGATTCTGTTGGGCAGCTTTCCCAGGAACCGGTTTTAAACCGCATTTGTAATGCAATATCCTTTGTACAGCATTATCAGGATTTTACAATGGGAATTTTAAATATTGCCAGTGTTATTTTTTATTTGTCAGTAACAGCTTTGTTTTTATTTTTAACGGCTCGGACATTGGAAAAACGCCGTTGGGGTTAAAGGAGGCAGAAATATGAAGAAAAAACCTTTATCAATTCAAAAAAAGGCAGGGATTCTTTCTGTTTCTATTACAATGGTAATTGTAGTCTGTCTGATTCTTTTAAATGTGATTATGGCAGTGCTTACAGAAAAATATCCTTTGAAGCTTGATTTAACCTCCAATAAAGTGTTTCAGCTTTCCCAGGATTCCATTGATTATTTAGCAGGATTAGAAAAACCAGTACACATTACCATTATGAATACAAGGGAATCTTTTTTAAGGGGAGGGGATTATTTTGCACAAGCTGTTTCTGTAATCGAACAATATACAAAATATAATCCCAATATTACGTTGGAATATGAGGATTTAATGGCAAATCCGGCTTATTTGCAGAATAATTCTGAATTAGAGCTTTCCATAGATGATATTTTAATTCAATCCGGGGAGAAAACAGAAAAATTAACAGCTTATGATATTTTTAATGTAGAAGCTTCTTATTATGGGGGAAGAATTACTTCTTCGAAAGCAGAACAGGCAATGACAGTAGCGATTATGAATGTGACAGAAGAAAGCAAAATAAAAATTGCGTTTTTAGAAGGCCATGGAGAATCCGGACAAGAAGGCTTAGAAGCCTTGCTGCAAAAGAACGGGTTTGAAACCGTAAAAGCTTCTTTGCTGACAGAAGGCATCCCGGAAGATGCGGCCATAGCTGTTTTATCGGCTCCCCGCAGGGATATTACAGAGGAAGAAGCAGCAGCCTTAGATCATTTCTTAGAAAATGGCGGTGCATATGGAAAATATGTATATTGTTTTGGCTCATTGGAACAAGGGGAACTGCCTCATTTAGAAAAATGGCTGGCGAAATGGGGTCTGGCTTTTGGAGAAGGTGCAGTAGCAGAAACGAACCGCCGGAATACAATAACAGACAATATATTTTTTGGGACAGCCTCTTTTGATGACACTGTATTAACCGGGAAAATGGCTTCAGAGGAAATTCCCATTACCGTACCTTATTCACGGCCCATTCAATTTCTCTTTACTGACAATCTGGGCTATACAACAAAAACCTTGTTAAGCTATTCCGAAGATGCAGGAATTATTGATGAACAGACCCAGGGATTAGGGGATATGGTCCAGCAAGGCCCAATTCCTGTTGCGGGAATGTCTACATTACAGAAAGATGGCATGACATCAGGAGTCCTTCTTTTTGGAAGCAGTATGATGGCAGATAGCGGGCTGTTTAGTAGCGGTTCCTTATCCAACGCAGATTATTTTCTGTCTTCTTTTAATATTTTAGCGGAACGGGAAAATGCCTTTTCGGTTGCACCGAAAACATTAGGCGGTGGATTCCTGGCCATCAATCCCATCCAGATTTTGTTATGGGGCGTCTTTTTGGCTCTATTATTGCCTTTGTCAGTCCTTTTTACAGGCTTATATTTCTGGATGCGCCGCAGGAAACGGTAAGGAGGCTTGGAACCATATGAACCAGCAGATTAAAATTTTAGCTGGCTGCGGGGCAGCTTTATTGGTTTTAGCAGGTCTATTGATCGCTGTTTTTATGCTCCCTAAAAAAACGGAATCCATAGAAGAAACGATACCGCTAAATGACGGGGAAGTCATGGCAGTTACAGTTGTCAACAAATATGGAACAATCGAATTGACAAAGAAGGACGAGAAATGGGTTATAAAGGGATTAGAAAAATTTTCTCTTTCTGAAAATGCCTTTACTTTAGCCGAACAAGCGACTTCTTTGGAAGCCGTTCGGGAAATTCCCCCTTCAGAGGATTTGAAACAATATGGTCTTACAGAGCCGGAAGCAGATGTAAAAATAGAAACCAGCCAGGGTTCCCGTCATTTGGAAATCGGAGGGCAGTCCCCGGCAGCAGGCCAAAGATATATCCAGTTGGATGGGCATATTTATTTGGTTGACAGTGCAAAAGTTACTTCATTTCTTTATGATTTAAACCATTTTGTTTCCACACTGGTTTCGGAGCCTCTGGGTAGTGAAGACAATGTAGAATGGATCGAGTTAAAACGGGACAATGAAACGATACAGTTCCGTTTTGTACCAGAAACCTTTCAAGGCAGCGGGGAAAATGAAGAAGTGATTCCTGCCCATTACCATTTAACTTCCCCCATAGAAGCGGATATCGATCAATATGAAGTATCTATATGGGCAAATGGAGCCTTTGGATTGAGTGCCCAGGCAGTAGAAGAAATTGATCCAAGTGAGGAAATATTGGAAAAGTATGGACTGGCACAGCCTGAAACATCGGTTAAGCTGACCAGTTCATCAGGGGAAACCATTCAGTTATTCGCTTCTGCCCCAAGGGATGGAAAATGCTATTTAATGCGGGCGGGAATCCCATTGGTTTACCGCGTTTCTCAAGCGGATGCAGGGTGGCGGACAGCCACCATAGAAACGGTAACAGGGAGTGTTTTCCTTCCGGGAAAAAAAGAAAATATCGTTTCGTTAGCCGTAGAAGGGCAAGGCAAAAGCTATTCTTTTCTTCGGGACGGAGATCAGATCACATGTAATGGAAAGCCAGTCCCAACAGAAGCTTTTGAAAAAGTCCTTGAAAGTGCAACGGAGATACCGCCGGAATTTTTAGGGGAAACAGCACAGCCTGCTTTAGAACCGGCACTGACAATAGAGGCAGGATATAGGGAAAATGAAAAGGACATTTTACGGTTAATCCCTACCGGAACAGGAAGCTTATATCTGGAGTTCAATGGGACAGCCCGCTTTACAGCCAGGGAAAGCTATTTGGAAGCTCTGCTGGAAGCTTGTGAAGCGGCATTGGCATAAAAAGAAAAAGCTTTGTCCAGATATATCTGGACAAAGCTTTTTCAGCAGCCGGTTTTAATTGGAATCTTTTAAAGATGAAAAATACTCCAAAGCGTCTTTTACGGTAATTAAGCCGCAGGCACGATGGGCGTCTACTGTAATTCCGAAAGTACGGTTTAATTCCTCAACCATGCAGACTAAATCGTAGGAATTTACGTCTAAATCTTCAACCAGACGGGCTTCCGGTGTAACTTCTTCCGGTTCGACATCCACATGTTTACAAAATATTTTTCTGAAATCTTCTAACATAAGTTCCATACCTGCTTCCCCCTAAAAAAATTTATACAGTACGCAAAATTTCCCCGATTGTAATTTCCGGATTTTCAATCCCCATAAACATGATTTTACAGAGATAATAATACATATACTCTAAATCTTTAAATGTTACATAATCCGGCTGGTATTCATAATAAAAGTCCATGCCTTCATCGATCGAATTATGCATAACTGTTAAATACAATGCCTGAGCAGCCACACCATTGGAATACCAGTCTGTTTTATAAGGGATGCCGTCTAAAGCAGAAGCGTTTTTTGCTCCCCGCATGGTCATAGGCTGGTAGGTTAAAGTCAGGCTTTCGTAGCTGTCGCCAGGACGCAGGTGGTATTGTTCAGAAGCCATCCGCATAACGGTAACCGGATCATAATCAGCGTGACGGAAAATTTCAAACTGGCTCCGCTGGATAATGTGAAGGGCTTCCATAAAAGTGGTTTCTGGGGGGATAATGGTCCGGCAAGGGAAAGAATGAATCCGTGTACCGCCGCTTTTTTTCTTTTGAACGCTGCCCCGGCGGGAAATGGCGGATTTTATGGAAATATCTTCCTGATTGCCATTCATTTTAGAAAGGAATGTGCGGATGCCCAGTAATAAAAGGCAAACCATAGGGATACGGGCAGATAAACAGAAATTTAAAAGCCGGGCAGTAGGGGCTTTTTCCAGATGAAGCTCATCATGGCAGGCTTCCAGGCTTTTTCCCACAATATGCCCTGCCCGGTAATTGGGATTTCCGGTTTCTTCACGGGCCTGCAAAAGGCGATCCGGCCCGGTAATACCTGTGAAAATTGGTTCGGAACGGCAGATGAAATCTTTCCAAAATGCCTGATCTTTTTGGAATTGAAGGGAATTGGCTTCATAAGCTAAATCTTCCCGCAAAGTTTCCAAATAGGAAGCAGTAGGCTTTGGAAACTGGTAATCATATCTCATACTGCAATAAATTTGGACTACATCAATGATAAACGCAATAATGGAGCTGGAATCCATAACCAGATGGTTGACTTTGAAATAAAAGCCCTTAAATCCATCGGGCATGGAAATCATAACAATTTGGTTTTGACGGGAATCATATAAATCAAACGGCTTTTCTGTCCGCATTTCCAATTCCCGTTTGGCATGTTCCGGACGCCAGTGGGACAATTCACAAAATTCAATTTCACCAATATCATCGGGGTCCAAATATTGTGTAATTGTTCCATCTTCGTTTTTCCGGAACCGCAGCCGGAGGCATTCACACCGCCCATAAGCGGTATGGAGGGCATGTTTTAAAGCATCAAAAGCAATAACATCGCCTCCGACAGCAATACTTGTCCCAATATTAAGCAGTTGAGGCTTGGGACAGCGCTCCCAAGCGTAAACCAGCAGCCGCTGTGCGGCGGTCAGCGGGTAAGCTTCCCGGTTTTTACGGCTCATAGTGAATTCCCCTTTCTATCCATTCTTATCTGGCCTTCCTTTGAAAGGACAGGTTCCTGGTTTTTTTGGTTAGGGCTTCCTATATTTTCTATTGATTATTATTATACAGGATTTTCTTAGGAAAAACAAGGAAATATTTTCCGCATAAAAGGGGAAATAAAAAACAGTTGACAGATCAGGCATTCCATGCTATAATCTTTCAGAAAACAAAGCAGAACAGGAAATGTTCTCACCTCGCCGCGTTTTATAGTGGTTGGTCAATACATGTCCGGTATGTGGAAACCGGAAGCTTGGTTGTATTGCAATGAGTGTGGGTCATTTTGGTCTGCACTCATTTTCATTTTATTTAAAAGGCTTTGGAGGTGTTTTGCATTAGCATGAAGGATTTGCTTATCAATGAGGAGGTACGGGATAAAGAAATACGTTTGATTGGCCCGGATGGCGAGCAGCTTGGAATTGTAGCGTTGGCCCAAGCGCAAAATCTGGCGGCCGAGAAAAACCTCGATCTAGTAAAAATCGCTCCTCAGGCAACCCCGCCTGTCTGTAAAATTATGGATTATGGAAAATATAAATTTGAACAGGCGAAGCGCGAAAAAGAGGCAAAGAAAAATCAGCGGGTGATCGATATTAAGGAAGTCCGCCTTTCCTTAAACATTGATACAAACGATTTCAATACAAAGGTCAACCGTGCTATCAAATTCCTTGAGGGCGGCGACAAGGTAAAAGCCGCTTTGCGTTTCCGGGGGCGTGAAATGGCACATCCTGAACTGGGAACCCAGATCATGCAGCGATTCACCGAGGCAGTAGCGGAACATGGCTCGGTTGAGAAGATGCCAAAGCTGGAGGGCCGGAGTATGGTAATGTTCATTTCACCAAAACCGGCTGCAAAAGCTGCCAATAATACCAAGGGAGGAAATAAAAATGCCTAAGCTGAAAACACATTCCGGCGCAAAAAAGCGCTTTAACCTGACCAAAAATGGAAAGGTCAAACGTGCCCGTGCATTTAAATCTCATATCCTGACGAAAAAGGATACAAAACGTACCCGCCGTTTGCGTAAAAATACCTATGCCGATAAAACAAACGCGGCAGTCGTGAAATTACTGATTCCTTACAAATAGTAGATTATAACGGAGGTAAATCAATATGGCACGTGTGAAAGGCGCGATGATGACGCGCAAAAGAAGAAAAAAAGTCTTAAAACTGGCGAAAGGCTATTTTGGAGCAAAAAGTAAACATTTTAAAATGGCCAAAGAGCAGGTCATGAAATCCGGCAATTATGCTTTTGCTGGAAGAAAAATGAAAAAACGTGATTTCCGCCGTCTGTGGATTACCCGGATTTCTGCTGCCTGCCGGATGAATGGCGTCAATTACAGTTCCTTTATGAATGGCCTGAAAAAAGCTGGTATTGAGTTGAACCGTAAAATGCTGTCTGAATTGGCCATCAATGATGCAGCAGGCTTTACCGCATTGGTAGAAAAGGCGAAAGCCGCCCTGTAAGCAGGGAAGGGATTTCCTGGTAACCAAGCTGCGGTTTATGAGGAGATCCCTTAAATAATACGCTCGCGTCTTCGGCCGCGGGCGTATTGCTTTCCTGGGCGGCCCTTTTTTTAAGGGGGCATTATGAAACAGATTACATCACGGGAAAATCCTGCTGTCCGGCAGTATACCCTTTTAGCAGCTTCCCGCAAAGCACGGATGGAAGAACAGTTGTTTGTGACAGAAGGAGCGAAGCTTACAAAGGAAGCTGTCCAGACTTGCTCTTTAAAGGAGCTTTATGTTACGGAAACAGCCATCCAAAAATATGATCTGGATTCTTTGGAAGAACCTGTCCTGATTTCAGACGGGGTAGCTCAAAAAATGTCGCTGACACCAGCGCCCCAAGGGATTTTTGGTGTTTTTCACCAGCCCCAGCCATACGAGATCCCTCTGTCTGTTTCTCAATGCTATCTGGTGTTATCAGGGCTTCAAGATCCGGGCAATGTGGGGACCATTCTGCGGACTGCCGCAGCCTTGGGAATTGGCAATGTATTTTTATCTCCGGACTGTCCAGATCCTTACAGCCCGAAGGTATTGCGGGCCTCTATGGGTGGAGTATTCCGGCTGGCATTGGAAACAAGGGAAACAGCAGAAACAATCACCGCTTTGGATCAGGCAAGAGTACGGGTCTGGGCTGCGGCTCTCAGCCCAAAGGCTGTTCCGCCTCAGAAAGCAGGCTTAAAGGCTGGCAGTGCTGTTGTAATTGGAAATGAAGGCAGGGGATTGGCTCCAGAAATCGCAGCTTTGTGCAAAGGCATAATACAGATCCCAATGGCTCCAGGCAATGAGTCTTTAAACGCAGCCATGGCAGCAGGAATTTTACTATGGGAAATGGCCCGGGAAACGGAGGACTCCATATGACAGAAGCTGTTTATTGGATTTGGCTCCAGCAGGCTTTGGGAATCGGGAGCCAGAAAATTGACCGGGTGATTGAAATGGAAGGGCAGGCAAAAGCCCTTTATGAAATGGAAAAAGAACAACTGAAGCAAACAGGCTTTTTGACGTCAGAGGATATTCGGAAGTTGAAAACGACTTCTTTAGATCCGGCAAAACGGCTTTTAGAACGGGCAAAAAAGCTTGGCTGCTGTGTTGTTACACCAGATCATTCCGATTATCCTGATTATTTTCTGCATATCCATTGCAAACCTTGTGTATTATATGTGCTAGGTGAACTTTCTGTTTCCTGTCCTCTGTCTATTACAGTTGTCGGCACCCGCCGGTGTACACAATATGGAAAGAAAGCAGCACAGATGTTTTCCCAGGGTTTAGCCGCCGCTGGCTGCCAAGTCGTCAGCGGCCTGGCAAGAGGAATTGACCAGGAGGCCCATGAAGGGGCTTTATCAGTTCACGGGCGCACAGTGGGCTTTTTAGCCTGCGGAATGAATGTATCTTATCCAGATGGCAGCGGCCCTTTAAAACGGCGGATTTTAAATGAGGGCGGTGCTTTAGCAACAGAATTTCCATTTGACGCCCCGCCAAAAGCCCATCATTTTCCATTGCGCAACCGTTTAATGTCCGGCATTTCAGACGGGACTGTTGTAGTACAGGCGCCGAAACGAAGCGGTGCGCTGATAACAGCACAAAATGCTTTGGATCAAGGCAGGGATGTATTTGCGGTTCCTGGAGAAATTTTTGACTGGACCATGGCAGGATGTAACTGGCTAATCGATCAGGGATGCGGGGTTGCTGTTAGCTGCTACGGCATTTTGGAATCTTATTTTCATCGTCTGCCGGAAGATCAGATTGCTGAAATGATAAAACGGGTAGAAAATGTAAAAAGTCCAGGAGAACCGAGAGCAGTTCCGCATATTCAGCCTAAATATTCCGAACCCCAGGAAACAGCCAATCCTCCTAAAGAAGAAGAATTACAAACGATTTCAGAATCTGCCCAAAAGGTATATGCAGTATTAGGGGAGAAACCATTGGATTGCGACGCAATTATGGATCACTCCGGTCTGGGGATTGCAGCAGTAGTAGCAGCCTTGACAGAATTGGAGTTAAATAGCCGGATTGCCGCTGAACCGGGCAGGCGTTACCGGCGGAAAAAATAAGAGAACAATATAGTTTTTTTCCGCCACGCGGCATAAAAAAGATTATCTGAATTTTTTGTGCAGCGTGACGAAAAACAGCTTTCCAAGGAAAGGGATGACAGCGGATTGTCAAATTTGGTTATTGTCGAATCACCGGCAAAAGCAAAAACCATAAAGAAATATTTAGGAAAAGACTTTGATGTAGTTGCATCTATGGGTCATGTACGTGATTTGCCAAAAAGCAAATTAGGCGTAGATGTAGAACATGACTTTGCTCCGCAGTATGTGGATATTAAAGGAAAAGAAGATCTGATAAAAGAACTGAAAAAGAAAGCCAAAAAAAGCAGTACCATTTATCTTGCAACAGACCCGGATCGGGAAGGGGAAGCTATTTCCTGGCATTTGGCACAAATGCTGGGGATGAATATGAACCAGCAGAACCGGGTAACTTTTAATGAAATTACAAAAACAGGCGTGAAAAATGGTATGGCAAATCCCCGGACTATTGATTTGAAATTAGTGGATGCACAGCAGGCCCGCCGTGTATTGGATCGGATTGTCGGATATAAAATCAGCCCGTTTTTATGGAGGAAGATCCGGAAAAATCTTTCCGCAGGCCGGGTACAGTCTGTGGCAGTCCGGATCATTATGGATCGGGAAGCGGAAATCCGTGCGTTTCAGCAGCAGGAATATTGGAGCATAGACGCGAAGCTGGCGGCTAAAGGCCATGCCAAAAAGCCTTTTCCGGCAAAATTAACAGCAATCAACGGGGAAAAGCTGGACTTAACCAGTATTCCGGATGAAGCCAAAGCCCAGGAAATCAAAGCCTCTTTAGAAGGCGCTCAATATGTTGTAACGGGAATTAAAAAAGGGATACGGCGTAAATCCCCTTCCGCCCCTTTTATTACATCCACGTTGCAGCAGGAAGCTTCCCGCCGCTTGGGATACCAGTCCCAGAGGACAATGAAAATTGCCCAGGAGCTTTATGAAGGGGTAGAAATTGAAGGAATTGGTGCAACAGGCTTAATCACTTATATGCGTACCGATTCCCTGCGGATTTCAGATGAAGCGGCAGGCGCGGCGGAACAGTATATCCTCCAAACCTATGGAAAAGAATATCTGCCTCCCAGCCGCCGGGTATTCAAAAGCAAAAAAAATGCCCAGGACGCCCATGAAGCTATCCGGCCTTCTGATCCCAGCTTAACGCCGGATCGGGTAAAATCCAGCCTTACTCCGGAACAATTTAAACTGTATAAGTTAATTTGGGAACGTTTTATTGCCAGCCAAATGGCAAATGCCATACTAAATACCGTTTCTGTGGATATTACAGCAGGAAATTGCCTGTTCCGTTCCTCCGGGTTTACCGTAAAATTTGATGGTTTCACCATTTTGTATGAGGAAACCAAAGATGAGGATGACGAGAAATCTCCGGCATTGCCTCCCATGGAGGAAGGGGATGTGATGACACTGAAGGAGCTGTCAGCCAACCAGCATTTTACCCAGCCTCCGCCCCGTTTTACAGAAGCTTCTTTGATTAAAACCCTGGAGGAAAACGGGATTGGCCGTCCGTCCACTTATGCACCAACGATAGCTACCATTTTGAAGCGGGGTTATGTGGAACGGGAAAATAAATCTTTGAAACCAACAGCCTTAGGGGAAGTGACAACAAAATTGATGGAAGAACAGTTTTCTGATATTGTGAATGTTACTTTTACGGCGAATATGGAGAAAAGCCTGGACCAGGTAGAAGAAGGAAAAGCCGAATATAATAAAATGCTGGAGGACTTCTACGCAGGCTTTGAAAAAATGCTGGAACAGGCAGAAAAAAATATGGATGGTACCCGGATCAAAGTACCGGATGAAGAAACGGATATTGTATGTGAACAATGCGGACGGAAAATGGTTATTAAAATAGGCCGGTATGGGAAATTTTTAGCCTGCCCGGGCTTTCCGGAATGCCGCAATACGAAACGGATTGTGCAGGAAACAGGAGGACTTTGTCCGGTCTGCGGCGGGAAGGTGATAGCAAAACGTACCAAAAACGGGAAGCCGTATTTTGGATGTGAGCACAACCCCCAGTGCAGCTTTATGACATGGGATAAGCCGTTGGAAGAAAAATGTCCGAAATGTTCCAGTACTTTATATTATAAAGGCGGTCGGGAAGCGTTGATCCATTGTTTAAAAGAAGGCTGTGACTATGCCCGGGCAGTCGAGAAAAAAGGAGAAGGAAAATGAAAGCCCAAGTAATTGGCGGAGGATTAGCTGGCTGTGAAGCGGCTTGGGCTTTGGCAAAAGCGGGAATAGAGGTTGATTTGTTTGAAATGAAACCCCTTAAATTTTCGCCTGCTCATCATAGCCCCGGTTTAGCGGAGCTGGTTTGTTCCAATTCTTTAAAAGCAAAGCGGATCGGTTCGGCTGCGGGAATGTTAAAAGAAGAAATGCGTCTTTTAGGTTCCCTGCTGGTGCCCTGCGGGGAAGAAACCAGCGTGCCGGCAGGTGGGGCTTTGGCAGTAGACCGGGATGCTTTTTCCGCGTTGGTGACAGAAAAAATAAAAAGCCATTCCCGCATTCAAATTGTCCATACAGAAATAAAGGATCTTCAATTTTCCCATCCTGCTATTATTGCCACTGGCCCGCTAACCTCGGAATCCCTTAGTCAGGAAATTGAAAAGCTTTGCGGCGGGAATTTAAGCTTTTATGATGCTGCCGCCCCGATTATTACCTATGATTCTATCGATCCGAAAAAAGTCTTTTTTGGCGCCAGATACCAGCGCGGGGAAGATGATTATATCAACTGCCCTTTCACGAAAGAGGAATATGAAGCTTTTTATGAAGCCCTGATCCATGCAGAAGTGGCAAATTTAGCGGAATTTGATAAACGCCAGATCTATGAGGGCTGTATGCCCATTGAAGTCATGGCAAAACGGGGGACAGATACCATCCGGTATGGCCCGATGCGCCCGGTTGGATTAAAAGATCCCAAAACCGGCCACAGGCCCTGGGCCAATGTGCAGCTCCGCCGGGAAAATCGGGAGGGAACGCTTTATAATATTGTAGGCTTCCAAACCAATTTAAAATTTGGGGAGCAAAAACGGGTTTTTTCCATGATACCGGGCCTGGAAAATGCAGAATTTATGCGCTATGGCGTGATGCACCGGAACTTTTTTATTGATTCTCCCCGATTGTTAAACCGGGATTTCTGTTTCCGGCAGAATACCAGCCTTTATTTTGCCGGGCAGATTACCGGTGTGGAAGGTTATATGGAATCTGCCATGTCGGGCCTTCTGGCAGGGAAATATTTAGCGGCGCAGATCCGCGGAATAACGCTGCCGGATCTGCCGGAGGATACCATGTGCGGTGCATTGAGTACGTATATCAGTACAGGAGGTACAGCAGAATTCCAGCCTATGGGGGCAAATATGGGAATACTTCCCATGCTGGACAAGCAAGTTAAAGAAAAACAACAAAGATATGAACTGCTGGCAGAACGGGGGCTGTCCCATTTGCGGGAAACAGCAGCAGCTTGGAATCAGTTGGATATACAGGAAGGATGATGAACCAGTTGAGGATTATTGTAGATGCCTTTGGAGGGGATCATGCGCCGGTAGAAATTATGAAGGGCTGTGCAATGGCAGTCCAGGATTACCAAGTAGATATTATTGCTTGTGGGAATGAACCAGTTCTCCGGGAGGTTTGTGAAAAAAACCATATTTCTCTGGATCATATTTCCATTACCCATGCGGAAAAAGTAATCCTGGTGGAAATGGAACCCACAGAAGTGGTCAAAAGCTATGATGACTGCACCATGGCAGTCGGCTTGAAAATGCTGGCCAGCGGAGAAGGAGATGCTTTTGTCAGTGCCGGTTCCACTGGGGCAATCGTAGTAGGAGCTTCCCTTTTTGTAAAACGGATTAAAGGCATTAAAAGGGCGGCACTGGCTTCGGCAATCCCATGCAAAAACGGCTGTTATATGCTGCTGGATATGGGGGCCAATACGGAATGCAGGCCGGAAATGCTAATGCAATTTGGCGTTATGGGCAGTATTTTTATGGAAAATGTATTGGGTGTCCCATCTCCCCGTGTAGCAATGGTGAACATTGGCACAGAAGAAAATAAAGGTTTAGAATTACAGATCGCAGCTAATGCTTTATTACGGGAAGCCCCGGTCAATTTTATCGGCAATATAGAAGCAAGGGATTTGCCGTTTGGCTGCTGTGATGTGGCAATTTGTGACGGCTTCACCGGAAATGTGGTATTAAAGCTGACAGAAGGTTTGGGAAAATGGTTTGCCGGGGAATTAAAAGGTATTTTTATGGAAAATACAGCTTCTAAAGTAGGTTATCTTTGTGTGCGCCAGGGAGTAGAACGGTTCCGGCGGAGCATGGATTATAAGGAATATGGCGGGGCGCCATTGATGGGGACAGTCAAGCCTGTTATAAAAGCCCATGGCAGTTCAGATGCCAAAGCTTTTAAAAATGCCATCCGCCAGGCAAAAGATTATGCCGGACGCCATGTAATCGGGCAAATTGAAAGTGCGCTGGAGAAATTGAAAAAGGAGGCTAAGTGATGTACCAAACCCATTGTGCAGAGGCCTCACTGTTGGAGAAATCGATTGGGTATACCTTTAAAAATAAAAAATATTTGGATATTGCTTTGACCCATTCTTCTTACGCGAATGAGGTCAAAAAAGGCCAGACAAGCAATGAACGCCAGGAATTTTTAGGGGATGCAGTTTTATCCATTATTGTATCGGATTATTTGTTCCATACCTGCCATTTAGCCGAAGGGGAATTAACAAAATTAAGAGCTTCCATGGTATGTGAAAAATCCTTATGCGGGTTTGCGCAAAAACTGGAGCTTGGGAAGTTCCTGAAATTAGGCCGCGGGGAAGAAATGATGGGCGGCCGGGAACGGCCTTCTATTCTGGCAGACGCCTTTGAAGCATTGCTAGCAGCGATTTATTTGGATGGCGGTACAGATCCGGCACAGCAGTTTGTCCTGCATTTTGTAACGGAAGCTTTAAACAGCCGTCAGGCTTCTTTTACCGATTATAAAACCATGCTGCAAGAGATTACACAAAAAAATCCGGAAGAACGGCTGACCTATGTTTTAGTAGATGAAAGCGGCCCGGATCATGAAAAATCCTTTGTAGTGGAAGTCCATTTAAACAGCAATGTAATCGGCAAGGGCATAGGCGGAAGCAAAAAAGGTGCGGAACAAGCGGCGGCAAAAGAGGCATTGAAGCTGATGGGCCTGTGAAACATGCCAACCTTTCCATATTTGTCCCCCATGCAGGCTGTCCCCACCAGTGCAGCTTTTGCAGGCAGCAGGTTATTTCAGGGGTAGAAACCCCTGTCACACCGGAACAGGTAACAGCCTTATGTAAAAACAGCGTTGCAAAATTGCCGCCGGGCAGGGAAGCGGAAATCGCATTTTTTGGCGGCAGCTTTACCGCGTTAAGCCGGCAGACAATGACAGCCCTTTTAGAAGCAGCTTTTCCTTTTGTAGAAAAAGGGCCTTTTACCGGAATCCGGATTTCCACACGGCCGGATTGTATCCATCCGGAAATCCTCGCCCTTTTGGCCCGCTATCGGGTACAGGCTATCGAATTAGGCGCCCAAAGTATGGATGATTCTGTGCTGGAGCAAAATAAAAGGGGCCATACAGCAGAAGACGTAAAAAATGCCTCCCGCTTGATTCGGGAATGGGGTTTTTCTTTGGGGCTGCAAATGATGACAGGGCTGTTTGGATCAGACCCGGAAAAAGACTGGAAAACAGCGGAAGAATTGGCAAAGCTCCAGCCTGAAACCATGCGGATTTATCCAACCATTGTTCTGGAAGGGACCCAGTTAGCCCAGTGGTACGAAAAAGGGATTTACTATCCCCAGACTTTATCGGAAGCTGTAACCCTTGGAGCTGAATTGTTAGGCTTTTTTGAGGAAAGATCCATCCGTGTGATCCGGATGGGCCTCCATGATGAGCCTTCTTTAAGCCGTTCCCGAATAGCAGGGCCTTATCATCCTGCATTTCGGGAGCTTTGTGAAGGCTGGCTTATGGCATTGCGGGCAGAAAAAATTTTAAAAAAACAGGGGACAGGCCATTATCAAATGGGGATTTCTTTAGGTGGCGTTTCAAAAATGTTAGGCCATGGCGCTTTTCCCGTTGAGTATTTACAAAGTTTGGGGTATAATATAGAAATTAAAAAGGATGCTGCCCTTTCCGGGCTTGATTTTTGGATAAAGGATGTGGAAAATGCGTCTGCGCAGCTTGGAAATACAGGGCTTTAAGTCATTCCCGGATAAGACACGGCTTGATTTCAATGATGGGATCACCGCTGTTGTAGGGCCTAATGGCAGCGGCAAAAGCAATATTGCAGATGCAATGCGCTGGGTATTGGGAGAGCAGTCCAGCAAAACCTTAAGGGGCGGCAAAATGGAAGATGTCATTTTTGGCGGGACACAACTGCGGAAAGCCCAGGGATTTGCTCAGGTCCAGCTTACCATTGACAATCGGGATCGTGCTTTGGCCTGTGACAGTGATGAAGTATCCCTTTTACGGAAGCTTTACCGTTCCGGAGAAAGTGAATACCGGCTCAATGGGGCTTCTGTACGTTTGCGGGATATTTATGAGCTGCTGATGGATACAGGATTAGGCCGGGACGGGTATTCCATTATTGGTCAGGGGCGTATTTCTGAAATTGTCAGCGCAAAGAGTACCCAGCGCAGGGAAATTTTTGAAGAAGCTGCCGGAATTTCAAAATACCGCTACCGGAAAGCAGAAGCAGAACGGCGTTTAGCAGATGCCCAGGAAAATCTTTTGCGTTTAAAGGATATTTTACAGGAACTAGAAGAACGGGTAGGGCCGTTGCGTGTTCAGGCCGAAAAAGCCAAACAGTTTTTAGAATATTCAGGTGAAAAGAAAATTTTGGAAGTTTCTTTGTGGATGGAAACGCTGGAACGTTCCAAGGCCCTGATCCGCGCACAGTCAGATAAAATTTTATTATGCCGGACCCAATATGAAGAAATTGAAGCCCAGTTAGATGCAACAGAAAAAGAAATTGGGGTAAAAGGGGAAGAAATCCGCCGTTTAGCAGTAGAAATGGATGGGGACAGTGCAAAAATACGTTCTTTAGAAGAACAATCCGCAGAATATGCCCGTCAGATTGCAGTTATGGAAAATGATATGGCCCATAACAATTCCACGATTGAACGGTTACAGGCAGAATTGGCCCAGTCTGGTATTTCCGGTGAAGAATTAGAGGCTAAAATACATAGCCAGCAGACAGATATTGATTCTAAAAAACAAGAAATACAGGATCTTGAGGGGAAAAAGAAGGAAATCCAAGAACAGATAGCCAGTTTAACAGCAGAAAAAAATGCCTGTACCAGCCGGATTGACGGGTTAAAAGAACGCCGTTATGGATTGACCCAAAGTATCAACGGGGCAAAATTGTCCAATGCTTCCAGTACATCCTTAATTGATGAAACCATTCAGCGGCTGGAGGCTTTGCGGGAAGAATCCATCATTAAAGATGAGAATTTGCACCGGCTGGATCAGGAAGTCCGGGACTGTACAGAACTATTGGAAACCATAAGGGAAAAACTGGATTCTTTGCAGAATACGAAAGCAGGCCATACATTAAAATTACAGGGACGTCAGGAAAAATTAACTTCTTTGCAGGGACAGCATAAGGATTTGGAAGATGAAGCCCGCCAGCGCCGCCAACGGGCAAAGCTATTGTCTGATATGGAAAACAGCATGGAAGGCTTCCAAAACAGTGTCAAATTTGTCATGAACAAAGCTTCTTCTGGTGCAATTTCCGGCATATTTGGCCCGGTTTCCCGGCTGGTCAGCGCTGAGGATCAATATGCTTTAGCCATTGAAATTGCATTAGGGGCAGCTATGCAAAATATCGTTGTGGAAAATGAAACCGTAGCAAAACGGGCTATTGGCATGTTGAAAGAAGCCCGCAGCGGACGCTGTACTTTTCTCCCCCTGACCACAGTAAAAGGAAAACAGCTTATGGAGCCTTGGCTTTCAGAAGCGGAAGGCTTTATCGGGATAGCGGCAAAGCTTGTCCAGTTCGATCCAAAGTTTTCCGGAATTATCGATCAGCTTTTGGGAAGAATTGTCATTGTACAGGATCTGGATTGTGCCACCATGATAGCAAAGCAAGGCAATTACCGCTTCCGTGTGGTGACTTTAGATGGACAGGTTGTCAATACAGGCGGCTCTATGACAGGGGGCTATGCGGCCCGTAGCGCAGGAATTTTAAGCCGTGCGGGAGAAATTGAACGTCTGCAAAAAGAAGCTTCTGACTTAGAGAAACAGATGGCAGGCCTAGATAAAAAAATCAGCATGGCCCAAAGCGATGTTTCAGAAGCCCAGGCAGTATTATCCGGAGTGGACGGGGAACTGGCTTCGGCACAGGAAGACCGCATCCGTTATGAAGCGGAACTCCGGCAGTTAAAAACCACCCATGCAGAGGCAGTCCGTTTAAAGGATCAGTCTGCCGGGGAATATACCCGTTTATCGGATCGGTTAGAGGAGCTAAAGGCACAAAATATTTCCAGTGACAGTTTGATTGCCGGAATGGAAAAAGAACTGGCAGAGGTCGCCAATTCCTTATTGACAGAAAATGAAACCCGCCAGGAATTAACAGAAAAAAGCCAGGCATTTTCGGATCAAATGGCGGAATACAATATGGCTTCTATGGCTTTAGGCCGTGATGTTGACGGAATGCGCCGGATGCTGGAACAGCTAAAAGGCCAGCAGGCAGATCAGACACAGCACCGGCAGGATTTAGAAAATCAAATCCGGGACTGCGAAGAAAAAAACAAAGAATCAACAGCCCATATTGCGGAAGCTGCCCAAGCAAAGGAAACTGGTACAGCAGAAATAAAGGTTTTGGAAGAAGGCATGACAAAAAAACGTGCCCAGCGGGATCAGCATGAAGCAGAAGCAGCGGCACTGCGGGCTGGACAGAGGGAAGTCATTGCCAAGCGGGAAGGTATGGGCCGTGAACTGGCCCGTCTGGAAGAAAAAAAAGCTGCAATGAGCACAGAATACGATCAAATCATTGCACGGTTATGGGAAGAATATGAGATCACGCCTTCCAAGGCAGCAGAAATTGCACAGCCGATTGAAGATGATGCTTTAGCCCACCGCAAATTAGCTGAATTGAAAACGAAAATCCGGAGCTTAGGAAGCGTTAATACAGATGCAGTAGAAGAATACCAGCAGGTTTCTGCCCGCTATCTGGCATTAAAAGAACAAACAGATGATGTGGAACATGCCCGTACCGAATTGCTCCGGCTGATCACCCAGCTTACAGATGAAATGCGGACCATTTTTCTAGGCAGCTTCGAGCAGATTTCAAAAAATTTTTCTGCTATTTTTAAAGAACTGTTTGGAGGCGGCAAAGGGAACCTTACTTTAACAAATTCAGAAGATGTATTGGAATCCGGTGTGGAAATTCATGTGCAGCCTCCGGGAAAACTGATTGGCAGCTTAGCAGCCCTTTCCGGTGGGGAACAGGCTCTGGTAGCGATTGCAATCTATTTTGCTATTTTAAAAGTCCGGCCTTCGCCTTTTGTCCTGCTGGACGAAATCGAAGCAGCTTTAGATGATGTGAATGTAGTAAAATATGCACAATATTTGCGGAAAATTTGTGACAGGACACAATTTATTGCAATTACGCACCGCCGTGGTACAATGGAAGAAGCAGATATGTTATATGGCGTCACCATGCAGGAAGAAGGTATTTCAAAACTGCTTGCGTTGGATGTCAATGAATTGGAAAGTAAACTGGGCATGAAACAAAGATAGATGGAGGGTTCGGATATGGGATTTTTTCAAAAAATAGCCGAAGGACTGCGGAAAACTAGGGAATCCATGGGGCAAAAAATAGACGCTCTTTTTGGAGCCTTTACCAAAATAGATGAATCCCTTTTTGAAGAATTAGAGGAGGCTTTGATTTTATCAGATGTAGGCGCGGTCACTTCCAGTGAAATCTGCAGCCGCCTGCGCAGCAGGGTAAAAGAAGATGGTGTAACCGATCCCGTCCAGGTACGGGGATTGCTGCGGGATGTTATAGCAAATATGCTGGAAGGGGAAGAAGCCCTTCATATTTCTACAAAGCCTTCTGTTATTTTGGTAATCGGTGTCAATGGTGTGGGAAAAACAACCACCATTGGCAAACTGGCTGCCAATTTAAAAGGGGAAGGAAAACGGGTCATTTTAGGGGCAGCAGATACCTTCCGGGCCGCCGCTATTGAACAGCTCCAGGTCTGGGCAGACCGGGCCGGTGTCGATCTGATTAAGCATGGGGAAGGGGCAGATCCGGCCGCAGTTGTATTTGATGCCATTGCAGCCGGGAAAGCCCGCAATGCAGATGTAATTATTTGTGACACAGCCGGGCGGCTCCACAATAAGAAAAATCTCATGGATGAACTTGCTAAAATTTCCAGGGTCATCAGCCGGGAAGCTCCCGACTGTGATGTGGAGGTACTATTGGTGCTGGATGCAACCACAGGTCAAAATGCTTTGAATCAGGCGCGGCAGTTCCAGGAAGCCGCAGGAGTTACAGGGATTATTTTAACAAAATTAGACGGGACAGCTCGGGGCGGCGTTGTAATAGGGATAAAATCGGAATTGAACCTGCCAGTAAAATATATTGGTGTAGGAGAGCAGATTGATGACTTGCGGCCCTTTGAACCGGCAGCTTTTGCAGCGGCTTTGTTCCAGGAGGAAAAAGAATGATGCAGGTCATTGTGGCTACCAATAACGAAGGAAAAGTACGGGAATTTTCCCGGATTTTTGCACCTTTTGGGATTCAGGCCATCCCGCAAAAAGAAGTATTGCCAGACTGCAAAGTAGAAGAAACAGGGACTACTTTTGCAGAAAATTCCTATTTAAAAGCGCAGGCAGTTCATAACTTAACAGGACAGGCAGTCGTTGCAGATGATTCCGGCCTGTGTGTAGATGCCCTCCATGGTGAACCGGGGGTTTATTCTGCCCGGTATGGCGGAGAATGTAGTTATCCGGAAAAAATTGCAAAGCTGGTACAGGCATTGGAAGGAGTACCTGCGGATCAGCGTACAGCCCGTTTTGTAGCACATATTTGTTATATTTCTGAGGATGGAACCCAGACAGATTTTGAGGAAACCTGCGAGGGGAAAATTGGAACTGTCCCAAAAGGAAACCATGGATTTGGCTTTGACCCTATTTTTTATGTAGGAGATAGAAGTTTTGCAGAACTTCCGGATCAGGAAAAGGATGCCCTTTCCCACCGGGGCAAAGCATTGCAAAAATTAGCTGCCTATCTGGAAGAATTTTATTTAGAAAAAAAGGAGTGAATCTATGCTGACAAGCAAGCAAAGAGCAAAATTGCGGGCACTGGCAAACAGTGCGGAGATGATTTTGCAGGTAGGAAAAGGCGGAATTTCTCCACATTTGGTGAAACAGGCGGATGATGCCTTAACTGCCAGGGAACTCATAAAAGGCGGTGTGCTGGAAACTTCCCCCCTTTCTGCGAAAGAAGCTGCCAACGCTTTAGCCCAGGAAACCAATAGTCAGGTTGTCCAAGTCATCGGGATGAAATTTATCCTTTACCGGAGAAATCCTGATAAGCCAATCATTGAACTTTCAGAATGAAAACAGGCATTTTTGGCGGGACGTTTAATCCGGTCCATTGCGGCCATGTAAGGCTGGCACGCCATTATATGGAAGGCGCTAGGCTGGATCGGCTTCTGGTAATCCCTACCCGGACTCCTCCACATAAAAAAGCAGTTGATCTTGTGAGCGGCGCCCAGCGTATGGAAATGTGCCGTTTGGCATTTGAGCAGTTACCGGGTTGTCAGGTTAGCGGGCTGGAAATGGAACGTCCGGAAAAAAGTTATACAGTAGACACTTTAGAAGCCCTTCATATGCAATATCCGGAAGATTCTTTGTGTCTTTTAATGGGAAGTGATATGTTCCTGACTATGACCCATTGGAAAGACTGGCAAAGAATTTTCCAGTTGGCGTCCCTTTGCGTAGGAGCGCGGGAAACTGATTTGGATGGGCGGCTGGAAGCTGAAAAAATCCGGCTGGAGCAATTAGGCGCATCCTGCGAAGTTATTCCATTGGAACCCATGGCGCTTTCTTCCACAGAAATACGCAGGCGTATTGAGGCTGGACAGTCTGTTTCTGGCTTCGTTCCGGAAAAAGTAGAAGCATATATCTTAAAATACGGATTATATCAAAAGAAAAGTTCAGATCTTACAGCGAAAGGAAGCAGGTGAAAGACATATGCGTTATGATATGAAAAAATTAGAGAAAACAGCCAAAAAAATGCTTTCCTCGAAACGGTTCCATCATACGGAATGTGTTGTAAAACAAGCTGAAAAATTAGCGCGTATTTATGGATATAATACAGAAAAAGCAATGGTTGCAGCATGGATGCATGATATTTGCAAAGAGATGAAGCAGGCGGAGCAGTTGCAATGGCTCACAAAGTTTGGTATAATGCTTGACAGCATACAGCGGTCACAACCAAAAACCTGGCATGGTATGGCAGCTTGTGGTTTTATGAAATTTGAAATGGGAATTTCGGATGAAGAAATTCTGCGGGCAGTCCGTTACCATACAACAGCATGCGGTGACATGCACCCACTGGATGAAGTGATTTACTTAGCTGATTTAACCAGTGAAGAACGGGACTATGCAGATGTGGGCCGGATGCGGAAGCTGGCTGAAGAAGCCGGTTTAGGTGTGGCAATGCGGGAAGCAATGATTTTTGCTTTGGAAGATTTAGTAACCCGGGGCCTGGGGATTAGCCAGAATTCTTTTGATGCATATAACCATTATGTTACAACCGTTGGGGAAGATTCATAATTTTTAAAAGAATAAAATGATTAGGAGGCGGACAGATGACTTCTTTGGAACTTGTAAAGAAGATAGCAGGACTTTTAGACAGCAAAAAAGCCCAGGAAATTACGGCTTTTGAAATCCGGGATTTAACCACGTTAGGGGATTATTTTGTAATTGCTTCAGGCAGTTCCAATACCCAGGTTCGGGCACTGTCCGATGCAGTGGAAGAGGGCCTTTCAAAAGAAGGCATTGAACCCCGCCGTATTGAAGGGTATCAGACTGCGGCCTGGATCGTATTGGATTACAGCGAGGTTATTGTGCACATTTTCCATGAACCGGCCCGGGAATTTTATGGCTTGGAAAGGCTTTGGTCTGATGCGCCTAAAATTCCTTTGGATGAATAATATCATTTTATAGCCGCAGCAGAGAGGGTGTTTGAAATTGAAATATGATTATACGGCCATTGAAAAAAAATGGCAGAAAATATGGGCGAAAAAAAATGCTTTTGCCGCATCTGACGATTATACAAAACCAAAATATTATGCTTTAGTTGAATTTCCTTATCCTTCTGGGCAAGGGCTTCATGTAGGGCATCCCCGTCCTTATACAGCCTTGGATATTGTAGCCCGTAAACGGCGTTTTCAAGGTTATAATGTATTATTTCCTATGGGCTGGGATGCTTTTGGTTTGCCTACTGAAAATTATGCCATAAAAAATCATATCCATCCGGAAATTGTTACAAAAAATAATGTAGAACGTTTTAAAAAGCAAATCCAAAGCTTAGGGTTATCGTTTGACTGGAACCGTGAAATCAATACAACTGATCCCAATTATTATAAATGGACACAGTGGATCTTCCTTCAGCTTTTTAAAAAGGGCCTTGCCTATAAAAAGGAAATGGCAGTCAACTGGTGCACCGGCTGCAAAGTTGTTTTGGCCAATGAAGAAGTAGTAGGCGGCGTTTGTGAACGCTGCGGCAGTGAAGTCATACGGAAGGTCAAAAGCCAATGGATGCTGAAAATTACAGAATACGCACAGCGCTTGCTGGATGATCTGGATACGGTTGATTATATCGACCGGGTAAAAGTTTCCCAAAGGAACTGGATTGGCCGCTCTACCGGTGCCCAGGTTGATTTTTCTACTACGGCAGGGGATAAGCTTACTATTTTTACCACACGTCCCGATACTTTGTTTGGCGCCACCTATATGGTAGTATCTCCGGAACATCCTTATATTGAAAAATGGGCTGACAAAATCACCAATTTGGAAGAAGTCCGGGCTTATCAGGAAGCTTCTGCAAAAAAATCTGATTTTGAACGGACGGAATTAGCCAAAGACAAAACAGGTGTTGTCTTAGAAGGCGTCCAGGCAGTCAATCCTGTCAACGGAAAAGAAATTCCGATTTTTATTTCAGATTATGTATTGATGAGCTATGGTACAGGTGCTATTATGGCAGTACCAGGCCATGATACCCGTGACTGGGAATTTGCAAAGAAATTCCATCTGCCGATTATTGAAGTCGTAAAAGGCGGCGATGTAGAACAGGAAGCTTTTACCGATTGTGAAACCGGGATTTTAGTCAATTCCGGATTTTTAGACGGCCTTTCCGTAGAAGAAGCAAAAAAGAAAATTATCACTTGGCTGGAAGAAAAGGGCCTTGGGACTCCTAAAGTCAATTATAAGCTGCGGGATTGGGTCTTTTCCCGCCAGCGGTATTGGGGCGAGCCAATCCCCTTGATTTATTGTGAAAAATGCGGATGGGTTCCCTTAGATGAAAGCGAATTGCCTTTGCGTCTGCCGGAAGTGGAAAATTATGAGCCTACCGGGGATGGGGAATCTCCATTGGCTGCTATGGAAAGCTGGGTTAATGTAAAATGCCCTCATTGCGGAGGCCCGGCCCGTCGGGAAACCGATACCATGCCTCAATGGGCAGGATCTTCCTGGTATTTCCTGCGTTATTGCGATCCCCATAATGATAAAGAAATTGCTTCTAAAGAAGCTTTGGAATATTGGACTCCGGTAGACTGGTATAATGGCGGAATGGAACATACAACCCTCCATTTGCTTTATTCCCGTTTCTGGCATAAGTTTTTATATGATATTGGCGTCGTACCTACGCCGGAACCTTATGCCAAACGGACAAGCCATGGAATGATCCTGGGGGAAAATGGCGAGAAAATGAGCAAGAGCCGTGGAAATGTTGTAAATCCGGATGAAATTGTACGGGATTATGGTGCAGATACCTTACGGCTTTATGAAATGTTCATTGGGGACTTTGAAAAAGCTGCTCCATGGAATCAAAATTCAGTCCGGGGCTGCAAACGTTTCTTAGAACGGATCTATGGATTAACAGAGATTTTAACTCCTGGCAATGGATATTCAAAAGAATTAGAAGGACCTTTTCACCGTACCATTAAAAAAGTATCAGAAGATATTGAATCTCTCAAATTTAATACAGCCATTGCAGCAATGATGGCATTATTAAATGATATTATTGCAATCGGTAAAATTACCCAGGGAGAATTACGTACTTTATTGGTATTGCTTAATCCATTTGCCCCCCATATTACAGAAGAATTATGGGAGCAGTGTAATTTTGGCGGAATGCTCTTTGAACAGTCCTGGCCAGCTTATGATGAAGAAAAATGCAAAGAAGAACAAGTTGAAATTGTAGTACAAATCTGCGGAAAAGTTCGGGGACGAATGACAATAGCGGCAGACAGTGATGAACAGGCATTGCTGGCAGCGGCAAAAGGAATCCCAGAGATACAGCCCTATTTAGCAGGCAAAACAATTATAAAAGAAATTGCAGTAAAAGGAAAACTGGTTAATTTAGTCGTAAAATAATAAAAAAGTCAAAAGTTGTAAGACCAACGGGATTAGGCATTGAAAAAGGCTGCCTAATCCCGTTGTTTTTTTAACTTTTTTTATTCCAAGCGAATTTTTAGCAGTAGCATTTGATTCTGGTGGTGTAACAACGGGGCCTGTAACAGTACCTTTTATTATGGCAATGGGGGTAGGGCTTACTTGTGTCAGAAGTGATTCAGATGCAGGAAGTGACAGTTTCGGACTGGTTGTCTTATCCAGTGTAGGCCCTGTATTAGCAGTAATGTTGTTAGGCTTGTTTTTTAAGCCGCAGCAGGCAAATTATATTGCTTCTGATATTGCAAATGTGATTACAACAAGGGATGTTGTATATACCTTGTTGATGGAACTGCCGAAATATATGGGGGAAGTTTTACTTTCTATTTTTCCCTTATTGCTGGTATTTATTGTTGTGCAATGTACAAGCCGCCACATTTACAAAAAGCAAGTTAAACAAATGCTGGTGGGATTTCTTTATACATATTTAGGTTTAGTGCTATTTCTTTGCGGAGTTAATATCGGATTTTCACCAGTAGGAGCTTTTTTAGGCCAGGAATTAGCAAGCTCCAGATTAAAATGGCTGCTGGTTCCCATCGGGATGTTAATTGGATATTACTTAGTAAAAGCAGAGCCTGCCATTCAAATTTTGAACCGGCAGGTACAGGATGTAACCAATTGGTTTGGAGTAAGTGCTACAAGAATTATAGAAAGGCCGCTGGAAAAAATCCAACGGCCTTTTGAATATGTAAATTTTTTAATGATTTTTTTGTTCCAACTGCTGGAGAAAACCCTTGCAGCCGGCAACAATATCATTCCAGGTTGTTTCAAAATCCCGTGTATACCAGGGATCAGCTACATCACCAGGATGGTCTGTGAAATCCATTAACAGGTGTATTTTACCCATAGGATCACCGCCACAAATCCGCTGCATATCCCGGAAATTTCCATGATCCATTCCAATTAAAAAATCAAAACGCTCATAATCATCTTTCCGGAGCTGGCGGGCGGTTTTACCTGCACAGTCAATATGATGTTCGGCTAATTTCCGGCGGGCCAGGGGATAAACCGGATTGCCAATTTCCTCGGTACTGGTAGCCGCAGATTCAATATGAAACTGTACTTCCATTCCAGCTTTCTTTACAAAATCTTTCATGATAAATTCAGCCATTGGGCTTCTGCAAATATTTCCATAACAGATAAATAATATTTTTATCATTTTTTATCCTCTTATTACTTTACAAATAAATTTTTTAACCTAATATTTTTCCAATGCTGCTTTCCCGTATGATAAGTTTTCCAGATATAGTACAGGCCATTGTTTCCACTTCTTCCTGGCGGATTTTCTGAGCCAGCCGGCAGATGGCAGTTTCTGCTATTTTTTCTGTATTGATTTGATACGTTGTCAGCCGCGGCTGGCAAAGGAGTGCAAAACGGGAATCATTATAGCCGCATACAGCAATATCTTCCGGCACGTGGAAGCCTCTGCGTTCTAACATTTCTATTAAATGATAAGCTGTTTCATCGCAGCTGCATACAAAAGCGTGAGGCAGTTCTTCCGGCAGCTTTAAAGGCATCAATGCCCCATTTTTGTCCCGATCTTCCAAAATCCAGTCTTCCCGAGGGATGATTCCAGCCAGCCGTAACGCCCGCTGGTAGCCTAAATAACGTTCCATAATGTTGGCAGAAGATAAAATGCTTCCAACAAACCCAATATTATGCCATCCTTGTGTAAGCAGATGCTTTGTAAGAAGAAAGCCGCCTTCTAAATTATCACTCAGGACACAATCCAAATCGCTGCCGGGAATATAAAAATCCAGCAAAACATAAGGAAGTCCACAGGCAATTACTGCTTGAAGGTAATCCCATTTCAGATTTCCTATAAAGGCAATCCCATCTATTTTTTGTCCGGTTACTAAGGCCGGAAGGTTTTTCATCTGTTCTGCTTCCTGGGAGATAATCTCAACCATACAGGTTAAATTTTTATTTGTGCTGGATAATACAAGAGAACGGTAAAGGCTGGTATAAAAAGTATTGTCAGCAAAAAAATGATCGGATACCAATACGCCAATATTTCCTGTATTGCCTGATTCATTATGAGTACGTGAACCTTCATATCCCATTTGCCGGGCTAAGGTAATAATTTTAGTACGCATTTCATCACTGACACCGGATTTACCGGCCAGTGCTTTGGAAACAGATACAACACTAATATTTAATTTTTTTGCAATATCTGACATCCGTATTGTTTTCCCCATTTGAGATTCCTCCGTTTCCACAAATGAACCAGCCCCGCAGAAAAACTATTTTGGTTCATTATAGGACTTTTCCATAATTTCGTCAATGGTTTAAAGGAAATATAAAACAACTTAAAAAATAAGCTAAACCATTACTTGAAAAGTTTTGCGGTATATGCTATGCTGACAGGGACACAAATGAAAAATAGATAGCAGCATAAAAAGGAGGAAATAATCTCTTGTGAAGCTCCTGTTGATTTCCGATAAGGAAAGCCCTTATCTTTGGGATTATTATCAACCGGGACGGCTGGACGGCTTTGACTTGATGATCTCTTGTGGTGATTTGAGTGCCAGTTATCTTTCATTTTTAGTTACAATGGGAAAGCCGCCCCTATTATATGTACATGGCAATCATGACAGTACTTATGGACAGTTTCCGCCGGAAGGCTGTGACTGTATTGAAGACCAGCTAGTAGTAGTCAAAGGACTGCGTATTTTAGGATTGGGGGGCAGCCCCCTTTATAGTCATGGGCCTTATCAATATACAGAACAGCAGATGACATGGCGTATCCGGAAACTATGGTTCCGGCTTCATCGGGCAGGCGGAGTAGATATTGTAGTAACACATTCTCCGGCAAAAGGCTATGGAGATGGAAAAGATTATGCCCACCGGGGTTTTTCATGTTTTCTGCCTTTGCTGGATCGGTATAAACCCCGTTATTTTATTCATGGGCACATCCATAAGGATTATGACGTGAACAGGCCCAGGATTATCCAGCGTGGTGAAACGACAATCATTAACGCTTATGAAAAATATGTTTTAGATATTTCCGTATAATAAAAGACAGAAACGGCCAGCAAAACCGAAGCAACCGTTTCTGTCTTTTTTATATCTTTATGCTTGGTGATGGTTCATACGTCCATAACGGACAGCAAATTGTTTGATCTTTTGTTGCAGCTCTGGTGTTAAGTCATCTTTTTGCAGCCGCCAAAGCCAATTTGTACCGACTGTGGAAGGCTTATTCATACGGTACCGGTTATCCAGTCCCAAATAATCCTGCATGGGGACAATACAGGTTTTTGCATTGCTGCGCATAATCAAGGCGATAAATGACAGATAGAGTTCTTCTTTAGGAGTATAGTAATCGCATAAATAGTCCCGGGCATTTTGCTGTTCTTCCGGGGAAATACTGTCAAACCAGCCTGCAAGGGTTTCATTGTCATGCGTACCAGTATAGGCTACACAATTTTCGATATAATTGTGGGGCAAATAATCGTTAGCGGAGCCTGTGTCCCGGGAATCAAAAGCAAATTCCAATACCTTCATACCAGGAAACCCGCTTTCCTGTACCAGCTTCCGGACAGAATCGGTAACATAGCCCAGATCTTCTGCAATGACTTCGTGCCAGCCTAAATATTTTTCTATGTGGCGGAACAAATCAATTCCGGCGCCTTTTTCCCAGTGGCCGTTTATAGCCGTAGTTTCCCCATAAGGAATTGCATAATATTCATCAAATCCACGGAAATGGTCAATACGGGTTACGTCATACATTTTGAAGCAATGGCGCAACCGGGTCATCCACCAGTTATAACCTGTCATTTTATGATATTCCCAACGATATAAAGGATTCCCCCATAACTGTCCGTCAGCAGAAAAACCATCTGGCGGGCAGCCGGCCACAGCAAGGGGAACATTTTTCTCGTCCAGTTGGAATAGTTCCGGATTGGCCCAGGTATCAGCACTGTCCATAGCGACATAAATAGGGATATCACCAATCATCCAGATTCCTTGCTGGTTGGCATAATTTTTTAAAGCATACCATTGCTGGAAAAATTTAAACTGCAAATATTGCTGAAATTCAATGTCAGGGTACAACTCTCTCCAGTAATAGTCCATGGCAGATTTATCACGCAAACGAATATCCTCAGGCCATTCCGTCCATGGCTTACCATCAAAGTGATCTTTTAGTGCCATAAACAAAGCATATTCAAAAAGCCACCACTTATTTTCTGATACAAACTTTTGAAACTCTGGATTTAAGGAAATATTGCTGCGTTCATAAGCTTTCCGTAAAAGAGGATACCGCTGGAGATATAATTTCTTATAATCTACTTTATCATCTTGCAGGCCAAAATCCACACAGTCACATTCTTCAGGGGAAAGGGTGCCTTCTTCGATCAAGGCTTCCAAACTGATAAAATAGGGGTTGCCGGCAAAAGTAGAAAAAGACTGGTAGGGGGAATCCCCATAGCTTGTAGGGCATAAAGGCAGGATCTGCCAGTATGTTTGGCCTGCATCCCTCAGCCAGTCTACAAAATCATAAGCACTTTGAGAGAAACACCCTATGCCATATTTTGAAGGAAGACTGGTAATAGATAATAAAATTCCAGCAGATCGATTCATTGCGATGTCTCCTTTTCCATTTTACTCCGTTTCAATCAGGATTCCAAAATGATCTGATACAACAGGTTCCCTTTTTCCATTAAACAGGATATAAGAGTAAGAAATTTTAGGGGAACGGCTGCACCAGATATAATCAATACGCATCCCTTTTACAGAAGGAGCTAACTGGTCACGCCAGCCGTCAATAACCCCTTCCACTGTAAGACCGTCATCTTTTTGAGCCGCTAACAGATAAGTATCCTGCCAGCCGGAATATCGGATACAATCATAGCTTTCACCTTGTACTCCGGCTGGGGCGTTAAAATCTCCCAATAACCACACAGGCGCTGCTTTCCGCTTTTGAGAAAGTTCTGTATTTAAAACATTCCATTGATGCTGAAATGGTTCTTCTTTATCAGCCCACCATCCCATATGAACAGTATAAAACCAACTGGGGTTATTTTCAAGCTGGATGCCTAAAATTTTCCTGGTGCGCCAGTTTCCATAATCAGAACAGTTGCTGATACGGAAAGCATCTGCATGAATGATAGAGTCGTTTAGGCTGAACAGAGCTAATCCTTCATCATATTTATCATAGCCCCGCTTGATCGGGAGCCAAGTCCAACTGCATGGAATACCGGACTCCCAAAAATAGCGGGCTGTCTGCGCAGCATGGTTATCCTGACGGATTGGAATATAGGGATGCGAAGGGGAAGGAAAATAAGGGGCAGGGAAGTAACCATCTAAAAGCGAAGTATCAATGGAAGGGGCAGACATGGTTTGATTGACTTCCTGCATAGCGATTATGTCAGGCCGTTCCCGCAGGATTGCTTCTATAAACCATTTGAATTTTTGCGGATAATTTTCTTCTTGCAGGCTATGGGTATTGATGGTCAGGATTTTCAAGATGGGCGCCTCCCTTTTGAAACAATATTCTAAAGAATATCATTGATATCTGATTTTAATACATCTGCTTTCGGGCCATAAACAGCCTGAATACCATTATCTTTTTTCACCAGTCCCAAAGCACCTTCTGCTTTCCAAGCGGATATATCAGCTACTTTAGCGGGATCTTTTACAGTAACACGCAAACGGGTCATACAGGCATCTACTAAAGTGATATTTTCGCGGCCGCCCAGCAAGGCGATAATCCGTTCCGCCTGGCTGTTTCCAGAGGAACCGCCGGAAGAAGTAGCTGCAACAGTTTCTGTATTTGCGTCTTCTCCGCCTTCCTCCGTATAATTCCCCAACCGGCCAGGGGTAGCAAATTTTAATTTTCCAATCATGAAATAAGCAATCCCATAACCAATCGCCAGGAATGCGATACAGCAAAGAACGAAGTTCAGAATATCGCCGCTTAATCCTGCTTTTAAGGACATAGGAACACGGGTTAAAAATTCCAGATTGCCAAAGGAATGGAGCCGCAGGTGAAGAATACCAGCCATTGCAAAGGCACAGCCTTGGAGAACAGCATAAACAATATATAAAGGCAATGCACAGAACATAAACATAAATTCCAACGGTTCTGTAACGCCAGTCAGGAATACAGCAAGGGCAGTAGAAACAAACATAGAACGGTAATTTTTCCGTTTATCCGGTTCTACACGGCGGTACATAGCGAAAGTAATCCCCATCAAAAGACCAGTAGCACCGATCATTTGGCCAACCTTGAAGCGGGCAGGAATAACAGTAGCCAGCAGATTTTGATAAGCTTCTATATTTCCGGCATCCTGGAAATTGATTAAATCAGTAACCCAGGCTAACCACAAAGGATCTTGTCCAAATACTTGAGAGCCCATATTGATGCCTGTCTGAATGGTATAAGTGCCGCCAAAGGAAGTATAGTTCATAGGGATAGTAAGCATATGGTGTAAGCCAAAGGGAAGCAGTAAACGTTCCAAAGTGCCGTAGATAAAAGGAGCCAGTATAGGGGAAGTAGAGGAAGAATTTGCGATCCAAATACCAAAAGCATTGATACCGGATTGGACTACGGGCCAGATTACAGCCATAATCAAGGAAATAACAACAGAGTATGCAATAACAGCCAAAGGAACAAAACGTTTGCCGTTGAAGAAAGCTAAAGCATCTGGCAGCTTGCGGAAATTATAAAATTTATTATAAACCACACCGCCTACAAAGCCGGAAATAATGCCTACAAATACACCCATATTCAGGGCAGGGGCACCTAATACAGAAGTAAAGTAATTTTCTACCAGCATTTCATTTCCAAACAGGGAGTAAACAACAGCTCCCGGTTCTGTTAATGTGGTACTGGTAACCCCAAAAACTGCGCCAGTAATACAGTTAATTAGAATAAAAGCAATGATAGCGGCAAATGCGCCGCCAGCTCTTTCTTTTGCCCAGGAACCGCCAATTGCAGCGGCAAAGAGGATATGCAGGTTATTGATAATAGCCCACCCAATATTTTCCATAGTGCTGCCGATGGTCATGAGAATGGAAATATCTGCTCCTGCCATTTGGAACAGCTTTCCAATACTCAGCATTAAACCGGCAGCAGGCATAACAGCAATAACTGTCATAAGCACCTTGCCAAGCTTTTGAAGAAAATCAAAGTTAATCCCTAATTTCCGGCCGGAATCTGCCGGGACAGAGGCCGGAGCCGGAGCAGGTTCCGGAGCTGCCGCAGGCTGGTGTTCAGGAGTCAGTGTAATAACAGTATCACCTGTTTTTACCATTCCAGCAGCCGTTTCTATCTGCATGTCATCCATGCCGTCGCAAATGAGTACAGGAGTAATGGTGTTAATTTGTTTGCTTTTCAGGAATTCCATATCCACTTCAGCTACAAGATCTCCGGCTTTCACCCGATCCCCTACCTGTACATGAGGGGTAAACCCCTGGCCCTGTAAAGCTACGGTTTCCAAGCCAAAATGAACTAAAACTTCCAATCCGTTGTCAGCAGTAAATCCATAGGCATGTTTTGTTTCTGCAATAGAGGAGATTTCTCCATTTACAGGGCTGAAAATTTTCCCTTCAGATGGGATAACAGCAAGACCATCTCCCAATACTTTTTGAGAAAATACTTCATCAGGCACCTGATCCAATGGGACAGCTTGTCCGTTCATAGGAGCTAAAACAGAAAGTTTGACATTTTTTGAAGTTGCAGCATCCATAGCAGATGGTTCTCCTTTCTGATTTTCCGCATTTAGTGCAAAAGTTTGCGGTAAATATTTGCGTTTAATTGCGGAAATATTATGCAATTATAATAATTCTGTTGCACAAAAATTGCAATAGCAATTCACAAATAAAAAATGAAATTCTATTTTTTGCATAACATAAAGCAGGAATTGTTAGGCATTATAACCATGTTCCAATGTGATTTTTTTGCAAAAAGTCAAAGTATGATATTTTTATTGACAAGAATAGGGAAGCCTTTTATAATAAAAAGAAATATTGCATATAATATTTCTTTGCTTTTCTGAGAAGGAGTGCAAATATGGCGGTTACAATAAAAGATATTGCTGCCCTGGCAGGGGTATCCCCTTCCACTGTATCACGGGTATGCAATGACAACCCTTCCATCAGTAAGGAAACCAAAGAAAAAGTACGGCGGATTATGGCGCAGCTTAATTATGAGCCTCCAGTATTGTCCAATGGCTCTGCAAATCAAAAAACCCGTTTAATCGGGATTATTTTGCCGCCTTCCCCCTGGCTGACTTATGAAAATCCTTTTTATTTAGAAACAATCCGGGGAATCAGTCAGTTTTGTAACCAGCGGCAATATGCTGCGGCTGTTCTTACAGGGCAGGATGAAGAAGAAATTTTGCGGGCAGTCCAGATGCTGAACCAGGGCGGCCAATTAGAAGGTATTATTTTATTATACTCCAAGACAGAAGATCATATTGTAGATTATTTGTGTGAAACAGGGCTGCTTTATGTGCTGATTGGCAAAGCAAACCAGCTTCCCGGCCAGACAATCTGCATAGATAATGACAACTTGTTAGCCGGACGGGAAGCCACCGATTACCTCTATCGGCTGGGGCACCGTAAAATTGCATATTTGGGCTGTGATGATATGTTCCTTTTTTCCGCTGACCGGAAATCAGGATATCAGTTAGCCCTATTGCAGCATGAATTGCCAGTCATACCAGAATATTGTGTGGAAATAGAAGGAAAATATTCCACTGATTCTCCTGTTTTGCACCAATTATTGAGTGGAAAAGACCGGCCGACGGCTGTTGTTGTCAGTGATGATATTTTGGCCGTTACTTTGGAACGGACATGTATCCAAATGAATCTTTCTGTTCCAGAAGACCTTTCTATTATTTCGTTTAATAATTCGCCTTTTGCGCAGTTTACGTCATTTCAGTTGACATCGGTAGATATTAACGCATTTCAGCTTGGCTTTGAGGCCGCTTCCCAGCTTATCAACCATGTAGAAAATCCCAATTTGCTGGCTACAAAAATTATCGTACCCCATCATATTGTAGAACGCAAAAGCTGCCGGAATTTGGGACAGGACATTTTGTAAATTCGGTATCCCAAATCAAAAAGGGGCAGCACAAGATCGGTAAAAAATGAAAGGGTTTTCAAGATAATTTTTGGATAAGGTTGGAGAAGGGATAGGTGGATATGAAGGATTTCGCCCATCTGCATGTACACACAGAATACAGCCTGCTGGATGGTGCCTGCCGTATAGAGAAGCTGGCAGCCCAGGCCAAAGAATTGGGACAAAGTGCGCTGGCTATTACAGATCATGGTGCTATGTATGGCGTCATTGATTTTTATAAATGCGCTAAAAAATATGGGGTAAAGCCCATTATTGGCTGTGAAGTTTATATTGCACCACGTACACGTTTTGACAGGGTGCATAAGCTTGACGGTACGCCTTACCATCTGGTATTGCTTTGTAAAAATGACCAAGGATATAAAAATTTAATTAAAATGGTATCTAGCGGATTTATTGAAGGATTTTATGGAAAGCCACGCCTGGATCGATCCCTTTTGGAAAAATACCATGAAGGGCTTATTTGTTTATCTGCCTGTCTGGCTGGAGAAGTACCAAGGGCTTTGGCTGCACAGGATTATGAACAGGCAAAAGAAACTGCCTTATATTATCGTGATTTATTTGGGGCAGAGAATTACTATATTGAAATCCAAGATCATGGAATTGAAATCCAAAGGCAGATTTTACCGGATTTTATCCGGCTTTCCCAGGAAACGGGAATCGGATTAGTGGCCACAAATGATGTCCATTATATTGTCAAAGATGACGCAAAAATGCAGAAAGTATTGATTTGTATTCAAACCAATACTACCTTGGATGCGCCCAGCAATCTAGTCTTTGAAACAGAAGAATTTTATCTGAAAAGCAGGGATGAAATGGAGTCCCTGTTTGGGGCATGGCCGGAAGCCTTAAACAACACATTAAAAATTGCAGATATGTGCAATCTGGATTTTGAATTTGGGAAAACAAAGCTGCCTTTTTTTGTTGCGCCGGAAGGGGAGGAAAATCAGGATTATTTCCGCCGCCTGTGTATGGAGGGGCTTCACCGGCATTATGGGGAGACGCCTTCCGAAGAAGTATGCAAACGGTTGGATTATGAGCTGGATATTATTACCCGTATGGGTTATGTGGATTATTTCCTGATTGTGTTTGACTTTATCAATTATGCGCGCAGCAAAGGAATTCCTGTGGGGCCGGGGCGGGGCTCTGGAGCAGGGAGTCTGGCGGCTTATTGCATTGGAATTACAGGGATCGATCCCATCCGGTATAACCTTTTGTTTGAACGGTTTCTCAATCCGGAACGGATCAGTATGCCGGATTTTGATATTGATTTCTGTTACGAGCGCCGACAGGAAGTAATTAACTATGTAGTGCATAAATATGGGGCTGACCATGTAGCACAGATCATTACCTTTGGTACTATGGCAGCCCGTGGCGCGGTACGGGATGTAGGACGGGTTATGAACCTTTCTTACAGCCAGACGGACGTTGTAGCAAAAATGATCCCTAATGAGCCGAAAATGACTTTAAACCGGGCACTGGCAATTTCAAAAGAGCTTCGGAAGCAGTCAGAAAAAGATCCCAAAGTCCAGACCCTTTTAGACATGGCCCTGCGTATTGAAGGGATGCCCCGCCATGCTTCTACCCATGCGGCAGGGGTTGTCATTACCCGTGATCCGGTGGATAGTTATGTACCTCTTTACAAGAATGAGGATACAATGGCAGTCACGCAGTTTACAATGACAACGCTGGAAGAATTGGGCCTGTTAAAGATGGACTTCCTTGGTTTACGGACGCTGACTGTAATTGACTATGCGGAAAAGGAAGCGCGAAAAAAAGAACGGTCTTTTTCTGTGGAAAATATCCCTTTAGATGATCCGGATACCTTAGCTATGCTGGAGAAAGGCCAGTGTGTAGGCGTGTTCCAGTTTGAATCGGCAGGGATGCGCTCTGTTATTGCACAGTTACGCCCTACCGGGATAGAAGATTTAATAGCGGTTATTTCTTTATACCGGCCTGGCCCTATGGACTCGATCCCTACTTATATCCGGAACCGGCATAATCCCCAGCTTGTCACCTATAAACATCCTTTGTTAAAGCCTATTTTGGAAGTTACTTATGGCTGTATTGTTTATCAGGAACAAGTCATGCAGATCTGCCGGGAATTAGGCGGATATTCTTATGGGCAGGCAGACATGGTAAGACGTGCCATGTCAAAAAAGAAACAGGATGTTATGGAGCGGGAAAGGGGCGTTTTTGTAGAAGGGGCTAAGAAAAACGGCGTTCCGGAACGGATAGCAAATGGGATTTTTGATGAAATGTCCTCTTTTGCGTCCTATGCTTTTAATAAATCCCATGCCGCAGCTTATGCTCTTGTAGCATACCGTACCGCTTATTTAAAATGCCATTATCCTTTGGAATTTATGGCGGCTTTACTGACAAGCGTTATTGATTATACCGATAAGATTATTGAATATATCGCAGAATGTACACGGATGGGAATCCGTATCCTTCCGCCAGACGTCAATATCAGTGGAACAGGCTTTACGGTAGTAGGTGAAAATATCTCTTTCGGGCTTCAGGCAGTTAAAAATATCGGGCGGAATATGATAGAACTTATGCTGGTCGAACGGCGGAAAAAGGGGCCTTTCCTTTCCTTTTCCGATTTCTGTGAACGGATGTATGGAAGGGATATGAATAAACGTGCTTTGGAAAGCCTGATCAAAGCCGGTGCGTTGGACTGTTTATGCAAAAACCGCAGAAGCATGCTGACAGGATATGAAAAGATTCTGGATGAAATGGAATCAAAGCGGAAAGACAATATAGAAGGCCAGTTAAATTTATTTGAAAACCCTGAAGTATATGCTTACCAGGGAGAACGGCTACCGGATGTAGCGGAATTTGAAGCAGAAGAACTTTTGCGGATGGAAAAAGAAACAACGGGCCTTTATATCAGCGGCCATCCCATGGACCGCTATTCTGATTTAATTCAACGGCTGCACTGTACTTTTATTGCAGATATTACAGGGCAGGAGAGTGCAGGAAATGTCTTTGACGGTACTATCGTTGAAGTAGCAGCGATTATCAGCCATAAAAGGCTTAGTTCCACCAAAGGCGGGGGGCTGATGGCTTTTATCCGGCTGGAAGATACAACTGGAAGTATGGAAATGATTGTATTTCCAAAAGTTTTGACTGGCTGTTCTGAAAAATTGGTAGAACGCAAAGTCATTATTGTAAAAGGCCGCGTTTCCATACGGGAAGAAGAAACGCCAAAGCTCATAGCAGATTCGGTATTGCTTCCAAAGGAAGCGGAAAGCGGAAAAACAGCAGGTTCTTCCCGGAAAGGTTTTTTCCTGCGTGTCCCAGGGGAATCCAATGCCATACTCAAAAAAGTCGAAAATTTGTTGTCTGTTTTTGAAGGGAGGGAATCAGTTTATTTTTATTATGAGGATACGAAACAATATAAGCAGGCCGATCAAACCCTGTGGATACAATATGATAAAGTTTTAGAGAGGGAATTAAAAAAGCTTTTAGGGGAAGCAAATGTAGTATATCGGAAATAAGTGCCTGAAATAGGAATTTTGCTTGTGAATTTATCTACAAATCTTTTTTCAGAAAGAGTTTCCTTTCGTCTTTCTTTCACAAAAATTCATTTGACATATTGAATCAAATCAGAGCATCCGATATAATAATTCTTAAGGATTTTATTTCCTGCATATGAATCGGGTTTATAAAAAAATGAGACGCTAATGAAAAAAGGGTTTCCTGAAAGAATATAAGGATACCCGGCAGTTCTAACTGGGAGGTAACAAAAAATGATAGAGGAACAGATGGATCTTATTGATAAGCAAAAAACCATCGCAGTACTGACCAGCGGCGGTGATGCACCGGGTATGAATACTGCGATCCGTGCAGTAGTACGTAGCGCTCTGTACAAAAATATGTGTGTTTTAGGGGTACGCAGAGGCTATGCAGGGCTTCTTGCAAAAGACGTTGTAAAGCTGAATCTGCGTAGTGTCAGCGATTGCCTCCATCGAGGCGGTACCGTTCTTTATTCTGCCCGCTGTCCGGAATTTCAAAGCGAAGAAGGCGTAGAAAAAGCCAAAGAAATTTGTAAAGAAATTGGCATTGATGGCTTAGTAGTCATTGGCGGTGACGGTTCTTTCCGTGGAGCCAGGGATTTATCCCTGAAAGGGATTCCTTGTATTGGCCTGCCGGGAACCATTGACAATGATATTGCCAGCAGTGATTATACCATTGGCTTTGACACGGCTGTTAATACAGTTATGGATATGGTAGATAAGCTTCGGGATACTTCCCAATCTCACGACCGCTGCACCTTAGTAGAAGTGATGGGGCGACGTTGTGGAGATATTGCGCTTCATTCCGGTATTGCCTGTGGTGCAGTTGCAATCCTGTTGCCAGAAGTTCCCTTTACAGTAGATGAAGTCATTAAGAAAATGCAGAGGACATTGAATACAGGAAAAAAACATTTTATTATTATTGTGGCAGAAGGTGTAACCAATAAAGGAGATGTGGGCTCTATCCATGATATTGCCAGAGAAATTGAGGAAAAAACAGGGGTAGAATCCCGGGCTACGGTTTTAGGCCATGTACAGCGGGGTGGAGCACCTACTGCACGGGAACGTGTCCTTTCCAGTGAAATGGGATATCATGCCGTAGAATTATTGGAAAAAGGAATTGGAAACCGTGTAGTCGTAAGTCATGATAATAAAATTGTTGATTTTGATATTCTGGAAGCGCTCAATATGAAGAAAGAATTTAACCGCCGGTTATACGATATTGCAGACGCGATTTCCATTTGATCGATCAAAAAGGTTGTTTTAAACAAGAGGCGTTTTTCCGGAAAGGAGAAACGTCTCTTGTTCTTCGCGATCTTTTTCATACTGTTTGTGGTATAATGGGCCAAATGAGAGGAAAGGGGAACCCCCATGTGAAAAAGAAAGAAAAGCTGGAAAAACCTTATGTAGCCGCAATTATTCCTGCTGCTGGGAGTGCATCCCGTATGGGAGGAATAGACAAGCAATTTGAAAGTCTTGGAAATATTCCTGTTTTGGCAATGACAATGTTAGCATTTTCTTATAGTGACTGGATTGATGAATTAGTAGTGGTGACAAGAGGAAAAGATATTCCCCTTGTATTGGAAATGACCCGTGGATTTGCAGTAAAAAAAGTCCGTTCTGTGGTAGCAGGAGGAGATACACGCCAAGAATCTGTACAGAAGGGAATTGAAGCCGTCAGCTCTAAAACCCAGTACGTAGCGATCCATGACGGGGCACGTCCTTTGGTTAGCAGCCAGGTCATAGCAGATACCATTTTAGATGCAGTCCGTTATGGTGCAGCCGCAGCCGCAGTACCGGTAACAGATACCATAAAAATCGCAAAAGACCGGAAAATTGAAAGTACATTGGACCGGAGCACTTTGTATGCGGTACAGACCCCCCAGGTATTTGAACTGGAAAGTTATCTGGCAGCCGTACAAGCTGCAAATGAGGCGGGAAGGGATTTTACAGATGACTGCCAGTTGATGGAATTTTACGGGAAACCGGTTTATCTGTCTGCCGGGGATTATAAAAATATTAAAATTACTACGCCAACAGATTTAGTGATTGCCAGGGTGCTGGCAGGGCAGGAGGGCCTTGTATGGAGTTAAGAATTGGACATGGATACGATGCACACCGGTTAAAAACAGGACGCAAGTTGATATTGGGTGGCATTGAAATCCCTTGGGAAAAAGGTTTGGATGGCCATTCTGATGCGGATGTATTGATTCATGCGGTAATGGATGCTTTTTTGGGAGCATTGGCGATGGGGGACATAGGCGGGATGTTTCCGGATCACGAAGAAGCTTACCGGGATGCAGATTCGACCCAGCTTTTGGAACGGGTTTGGGAACGGGTTACAGCCGCAGGGTGGCACTTGGAAAATTTAGATGCTACGATTATTGCCCAGGCGCCAAAGTTAAGCCCTCATTTGCCAGGAATGCGGGAGGTTTTAGCTGGCATTTGCGGCGCAAATACCAGCCGTATCAGTATCAAAGCTACAACAGAAGAACGGATGGGCTTTACCGGATCGGAGGAGGGCATTTGTGCCCATGCGGTCTGCCTGTTGAGAAAATCAGAAGAAGAACTGTCCTTTTAATCAAAGCCATAAAAACCCTCTTTCCTGGCAGATAAAACAGGAAAGGGGGAATTATATTTAGAGCAGGGTACGTAAAATTTTAGGGCGGAACCATTTCAGATAAATGGTAATTGCCATGGAAATAAAACGGTCATGGAGCAAGAAAGAGAAATTTGCCATTGCTAAAAAGGTGATCATTGCTATTTTTACAACGTCCCCGGCATCTGGAATCAAAAAAACATATTTCATCAACAGATAGCATAACAGAATAACCAGATTAAAAAGCATAAGCTTCAAAAACAAAGCAATCATACGGGGAAACCGTTGAAAATAAGGCTGCAAAATCGGATAATATCCTAATAAAAGAATAAACAATAAAATAGCCTGCCGGTCTGGTACAATAATCAGCCCCAGCAATGAAACAGCTGCATAAACCAGTAAAGCTGTTTTTGTACCGGATTCCTGGGCAATGCCAATCAGGACGACTCCGGAAGCAGCAGGCAAAATATAAGTAGAAAAGGGGATCATCCCCGTCATAAACATAAAAAGCAGAGAAATCGCAGCCGATAATCCTCCAACAGCAACGCGGGTACTTTGTTTCAAAATACAGCCCCCAATATTTTAGAAACAGCCGCCGTCACAGCAGCCCAGACAGCAATTTGCACAATACATAGCAGCACAAATATCACAGCAGGAACAATCAGAACTGACCATGGATGGGGAACGGCGGTAGGAACCAGAAGGATAGGAACGGCCTGTCTGCCGCTGCCACAGCATTTGGTTATAAGCAGCGGTATATTCAGGATTCTGGGGATTCATAGAATGGGCCTGCCCGAAAAATTTAAGGGCATCATCCAGCCACCCGTAATTATAATAAATCGTGCCCCGCAGGAAATACCATTCCGCGTCACGGGCAGAATTTGCAACGCCATCTAATAATTCCTGGGCTTCAGCCCATCGCCTGCTGTTAATAAGAACACGGATATCAGCAAATTGAGAAGGCGGTGTTTGTCCGGCGCTATTTCCATAGGCACCTCCACCGCTGTGGCCTGCTTTCCGCTGGGCCATGACTGCATCATAAGCCTCATTGATCTCCTGCATTTTTTCCTGAGCCAGATCTGCTAAAGGATTGTTGGCATAATTATCAGGATGGTATTTTTTCGCAAGCTCACGGTAAGCCGTTTTAATTTGATCATCTGTGGCATTGGAGGATACCCCCAGGACCTTATAGGGATCCGTCATCTGATTTAGTCTCCTTTGGAAGCAAGATTCGCCCCACCGTCTGATGGAGGCCGAGATGGATAATATTATCAAGAATTGGCGTGAAAGCATATAAATTTAAAAGGGAATATGCCTTTGACAGCTCGCCAATTGTAAGATAAAGGGAACCCTTGGCGTTTTCACGGACCTGGGCAAGGGCTTCGGAAGAAGCAGAAGTCACTTTGTCCCGGAGCAGGAAAGGATTGTAACTATGCTGCCGCAAATCTTCTTCAAGATCATCCAGCGCGTCCGCCATATAAATATACCGTCCAAGGAGATAACCAAACCGTTCTAAAACACGGTATTGTTTTTCATCTAATAAAGCGCAAATCCCAGACAATGCCTGGGCTGTTGGCTCACAGGCCATATCAATACTGTCACAATTTTCAGATTCCAAGGCACTTTGGCGGCTGATTGTTTCATAAGCAATCTGGGCAACCTGCGGATATCTGGCCGCCGCATCTTTATAAGCATGTTTGGCAAAAGGCATCCCTATAAAAGAAACCAATCTTTTTTGAAACCCGCCGTCCTGATAATTATCCAGTACTTTATAATACCCTAAAATCATTGCAGTACCAGCCGAAAAGGAAAGGGCTTCACATTCACAGCAGCAGGGCCGCTTTTTAAAAGGGTTCAGCATACAGCGGCGGGGGACAAAATCGGGTTTTTGCTGGGATAAAGCCATTTGTAAAATGGAAAGGAATGTGAAATCAAAACTTAATGTTAAACGGGAAAAAGGACCGTAATGCCGGCCCAATTGTTTACATAAGCCGCAGTAAACGGCTTTATAAGTTTCATATTCACATACGCGGAGCTGGGCACTGCAAGGTTTCACATAACCGAACATGAAGTTCTCCCATTTTGATTTGCTATAAAAAATAAAAAATAATAGAATAAGTTTATTTTACACGAAATCCGCCTATATATGGTTAATAAAATATGAACAATCTTTTCCAATCCTGGGAATAACAAATCCCAAAAAGCGCCGGCGAATTGAAAGAAGCTGCAAGACATGATACTGAGAAGGAAGAAGCTGCATTTTGAAAGCTTGTGTTTTAACAGGGAAAGTGCTATAATAGCGTGTATGAGTTCGATGGGGAGAGAAGGAAAAGGGCTTCTTTTTCCCTGTTATGGAGTGAAAAGATTGCCAGTCAAACGTTGGAATGTAAGAAAACCTGACGAAAAAACCGTCCAAAATCTTGCCCGGGAATTGGGCCTTTCACAAGTCCTTTTACGCATTTTAGTAAGCAGAGGGTATCAGGAACAGAAAGCTGTAAAAGCACTTTTAAATGAACAAAACCAGCTTACGGACCCATTTCGTTTAACTGATATGGAAAAAGCAGTAGAACGTATCCATAAAGCTTTGGAAAATGGAGAACGCATTGTGATATATGGGGATTACGACTGCGACGGGATTATGTCTACTGCCATGCTTTACCGTTATTTTGAGTCGGAAGGCGCAGATATTGCCTATTATATCCCCCAGCGGGATAGTGAAGGATATGGGCTGAATCAGGAAGCTTTGCGGCGGATTTATGAAGCAGGGGCTTCTTTAGTGATTACAGTAGATAACGGAATCAGTGCATTGGAAGAAGCCGAATATGCAAAATCTTTAGGTCTGGATCTAATCGTAACCGATCACCACCATCCCCGGGCAACCCTCCCCCATGCCTTAGCCGTGATAGATCCCCATCGGTCCGATGATGAAAGCGGATGTGAATATTTATGCGGCGCAGGAGTTGCGTTTAAGCTGATCAGCGCTTTGGAAGCCGGGGCAAGCGACTGGGTATTGGATTTATACGGGGATTTGCTGGCAGTTGCTACCGTAGCAGACATTGTACCGCTGGTAGGAGAAAACCGTGAAATTGTCCGGCGGGGCATGGAGCTTTTACAAAATACAGAAAATCCAGGACTTTTTGCATTGATTCAGGCTTGCGGCATGGGGGAACGGGTGCTTTCCTGTGAAAATGTTGTATTTGGTTTAGCGCCGCGGATCAATTCGGCAGGGCGGTTTGACCGGGTCGACAGCGCTGTGGAACTGTTTGTCAGTGAAGGAGAGGAATTAGATTCCTTAGCCCAGGAAATCAATGAATTGAATGAACACCGTAAAAAAGTAGAAGATAAAATTGTTTCTCAAATTTTAGAACGCTATGACAGGGATCGGGAAACCTTAGGCCGCCGGGTGATTGTGATTCATGGAGAAGGATGGTATCATGGCGTGGTAGGAATTGTGGCATCCCGGATGGTGGAACGCTTTGGAAAACCTTGTATTGTTTTATCTGTGGAAGGGGATATGTCCCGGGGTTCGGCCCGCAGTGTAGAAGGTTTTTCCATTATCAATGCCATTTCAGCCTGCGGCCATTTACTGACCCGTTATGGCGGGCATAACCAGGCAGCAGGAATGACGCTGCCTACCAAATCCCTGGACCAGTTTGCGGAAGCGATCAATCAATGGGCGGCTGAAAATTATCCGGAAATGCCGGCACTGACCTTATCTTTGGATTGTGCAGTAACACCGAAACAGCTTTCGGTTCCGGAATTAACGGCTGTCACAAAGCTGGAACCTTTTGGATGCGGCAATGAAACACCAGTATTTTATATATCAAAGTGTATTTTGCAGGGCATTTATCCCATTGGAGAAGGAAAACATTTACGGCTGCGTTTTTGTCAGGATAATATGGTGTTTTATGCAATTTATTTTGGCATGACCCAGCAGTCGCTGCCTTATTCAATCGGAGATGTGGTGGATTTGGCGGTAACTGCGGATGCAGGCGAGTGGAATGGAGAAATGCGTGTTTCCATTAAAATACGGGATTTACGGCTTAGCGGCATGGACTATGAATTCCTTTACCATTCTGATCAGATATATGAGCGCATTATGCGGGGTGAGCAGGTAGAATGCCATGACAGCATTATTCCAAGCCGGGATGACATTGCAGTCGTTTACCGTTATTTGCGAACGGTTAAAAAAATATCGGCACCAGATGAAATGATATACAGCCGTTTATGCAAACAGCTTCCTTCTTTTTGCAAATTAAAAATTGCGGTAGACGTTTTAGAAGAAATGGCCTTGATTGATCGGGAAAATTCCGGCGGGGTCCGTACCATATCTGTCCGTCAGAATCCCAAAAAAGTAAATTTGGCGGATTCCGGCATTTTGAAGAAATTGGAACGGACCAAAGCGGTCAACTGCTCCTGAACGGAGGAAGAGAATGAAAATTTACCATATTGAAGAGCTGATGGATGAAATCAAAAGAAGCGGGAAATTTTATCATACAGGAAAAATACTGCAAGCATATGAAGTGGCCCGCAATGCTCATAAAGACCAGAAGCGGGTATCTGGGGAGCCGTATATTTCCCATCCTGTTGCTGTGGCCTGCATTTTGGTGAATTTAGGGATGGACAGCGAATGTATCCAGGCAGCTTTGCTTCATGATGTTGTAGAAGATACAGAAATTACAGATCAGCAAGTTGCCAAACAGTTTGGGGATGAAGTAGCCCTGTTGGTCAATGGGGTTACAAAACTAGGAAAATTAAGCTTTTCGTCCCGGGAGGAACAGCAGGCAGAAAATATACGGAAAATGGTTTTGGCCATGGCTCAGGATGTGCGGGTTATTATTATTAAATTGGCAGACCGGCTCCATAATATGCGTACTATTTCTGTGATGCGGGAACAAAAACGCCGGGATAAAGCCTTGGAAACCATGGAAGTGTATGCACCTTTGGCCCACCGTCTGGGGATTCGTGCAGTCAAGGAAGAATTGGAAGATATATCCTTGCGTTATCTGGACCCGATTGGATACCAGGAAGTAGAGCATCTGCTGAATCTGAAGCGTTCGGAACAGGAAGCTTTTTTGAAAAAAATCAAAAATAAAATCCATGAACGCCTTGCAGGGGAATACCAGGATGTGCATGTAGACGGGCGGATCAAAAGCATTTACAGCATTTACCGGAAAATTTATATCCAGGGTAAATCTTTTGATGAAATTTTTGATATTTATGCAGTACGTATTCTGGTAGACAGTGTTTTTGAATGTTATAACATTCTTGGAATTATTCATGATATGTTCCGTCCCATTCCAAACCGTTTTAAGGATTATATTTCTACACCAAAGCCTAATATGTATCAAAGCCTTCATACCACTGTTTTGGATAAAGAAGCAATCCCTTTTGAAGTGCAGATCCGGACCTGGGATATGCACCATACAGCAGAATATGGTATTGCGGCTCATTGGAAATACAAAGCTGGTATTACTTCCAGAGGGAAAATAGAAGAACGTTTGGCCTGGATACGCCAGCTTATTGAAAATCAAAAAGAATCCAATGACGCAGAAGATATTGTCCATTCCATTAAAAGCGACTTATCTCCGGAAGAAATTTATATCTTTACGCCAAAGGGGAAGGTAATCAGCCTCCCAATCAATGCAACAATTATTGATTTTGCCTATGCCATCCATACAGAAGTAGGAAACCATATGATCGGCGCCAAAGTAGATGGACGGCTTGTCCCATTGGACACGATCCTGCAAACAGGTCAGGTTGTTGAAATTATTACCACCCGGGATAAAAACCATGCGCCCAGCCGCGACTGGCTTAAAATTGTGCGTACCACAGGGGCGCGGACAAAAATCCGGAACTGGTATAAAAAAGAACGGCGGGAAGAAAATGTGATCCAGGGCCGGGCAGAACTAGAACGGGAATTTAAACGGAATATGATCACATTAACTGAATCCCAGCGGAAAGAATTTGTGGAATCTGTGGCAAAGCGACAGCATTTTGAAACAGTGGAAGATTTTCTTGCCGCGATTGGATATGGCGGTTTATTGCTTTCCAAAATTATGCCCCGTGTTAAAGAAGATTATTTAAAACTTTACCGCACGGAACAGGCAGAAAAACCAACTGATATTGTAGCAATCAAATCCCCCCGTACAAAAGGGGCTTCCAGTGGCGTTACCATAGAAGGCTTGGATAGCTGTCTGGTCAAATTCGCAAGATGCTGTAATCCGCTGCCTGGAGATGAAATTGTAGGATTTGTCACAAGAGGCTTTGGGGTTTCCATCCATAAAAAGGACTGCATCAATGTTTTAAATTCCATTAACGATCCCAATAACGCGGAACGTTGGGTAAAGGCAGAGTGGGCTTTGGATGCGGTAAAAAAAGAAAACTTCAAAAGTACCATTGAAATTTTTACAGATGACCGAATCGGAGCGCTGGCGGATATTTCAGTAGCCTTGTCTAACCTGAAAGTTTCTATCCATACATTGGTAGCTAGAGAAGTAAAAAGCGGATGCAATGTGGTTACAGTAACCTTTACAGTCAGCGATATTGAACAACTCAATTATATTATCAATCATTTAAGTAAAATCCCTGGAGTCGAAAGTGTAAAAAGGGCAGGGCAGTAAAGTATTTTCCAGATGGGAAATTCATAAAGAAGAAACAAGGGGGATTTTATGAAAGCAGTATTACAGCGTGTTTCCTCTGCAAAAGTGGAAATAGATGGGAAAATAATAGGAAAAATCGGGAAAGGTTTGATGATTCTGCTGGGAGTTGTCCAGGGTGATGGCGTGGATGAAGCCGATTTTTTAGCGGAAAAAGCCGCGGGACTGCGTATTTTTGAAGATGAAAATGGAAAAATGAATCAGTCCCTGTTGGACATTCAAGGGGAAATGTTGGTAGTATCCAATTTTACTTTATGTGCTGATGCCCGCCATGGCAGAAGGCCGTCTTTTACCGGTGCTGCGGCTCCGGCGGAAGCAAAATCTTTATATGAACGTTTTATTGCAGCATCAAAAGATACCGGAATACCAGTGCAGACAGGGGAATTTGGAGCAGATATGCTTGTTTCTATTGAAAATGACGGGCCTGTTACTATTATATTAGATACCACTGAAATTATGAAACAGAAAAGGTGAGCATATGAGCGTAAAGTTTTATATGAAACCCGTAGGGGCGATTGGGACAAATTGCTATATTGTATTTGATACAGATTCTGATATTTGTGCGGTAATCGATCCCGGGGCACAAGGTGATAAAATAGCAGCAGCTTTAACAGAACACGGATTAAAACCGGCCTATATTTTATTAACCCATGGGCATTATGATCATATTGGCGGCGTGAACCAGCTTCGCAAAGCATTTCCGGAAGCAAAGCTGGCCATTGGGGAAAAAGATGCGGAACAACTGCAAGATCTGGAGAAAAGCTTGGCAGCTTCCCACGGCTTCCCGGGCAGGGGCTATATTATGGAGGCGGATCAACTGCTTTCAGATGGGGATCAGATAGAAGTAGGGCCTTTGACATTTACTGTAATAGATACGCCTGGACATACCTTGGGCTGTGTCACTTACCGGTGCGGTGATCTGCTGTTTACAGGGGATGCCCTCTTCCGTGGCAGTGTAGGTCGTACCGATTTATATGGCGGCAGTTATTCTGTATTGATGGATTCTGTCCATAAATTGGCGGGTTTAGAAGGGAATCTTCATGTACTGCCTGGCCATGGGCTGGACAGCACATTGGAAGAAGAACGGCTCCATAATCCATACCTGAGGAAAAGATCAGATGACGATCTTTATTAAAGGGCATTCTTATGGTTATGAGCTTCAGCGCGTTGCGCAAATGTTCTGCTTTGGAGAGAAAGTCCAAATCAGGGAAGGAGTACCTCCACAAGATTTTACAGAAGCGTATCTATATGCAGACTGGGATGGAATAACAGCAAAAGTTACGTACTATTGTCCCAATGGAACCGAAAAGAAGCTTTTATCCAATACAAGGGAAACTTTGATCGAAGAAAATCTGGAATTAACCTTTGGGGTACAGATTTTTGAAATACTTTCTGCTGTTACAGGGTTATGTCCGCCTTGGGGCGTTTTAACGGGAATACGGCCTGTAAAACTTTTTTTGAAACGGATACAGGAAGGGAAGGATCAGCCAGCTTTAAAGGAAGTTTTTTTAAAAAATCGGCTGTTAGAAACAAGCCGGTTTCAACTGGCTTTACAAACTGCCCAAATAGAACTTCCTTTATTGGAACGTTCTACAAAGGATAGCTTTTCTCTTTATGTGTCCATTCCATTTTGTCCATCCCGCTGTACTTATTGTTCTTTTGTATCCCATTCGGTAGAGCAGGCAGTGAAATTGATTCCGGCTTATATAGATAAATTGATAGAGGAATTGGCAGAAATCGGGCAGCTGGCCCAGCAGCTAAAGTTAAAACTTCGTACAATTTATTTTGGCGGGGGGACACCTACTGTTTTAAGTGCAGATCAATTAGGGCGGCTCATGGAAGCCATAACAAAATATTTTGATCTGTCGGATCTTTGGGAATATACAATAGAAGCCGGCCGGCCAGACACTATTACAAAGGAAAAATTGGAAACAATCCGGAAAATGGGTGCAGGCCGTATCAGTGTCAATCCTCAAACACTTTCTGACAGCGTATTACAGACAGTGGGCCGTAAACATACGGCATCCCAATGTATGGAGTGTTACCGGCTGGCAAAGGAATTGGGATTTTCTGTGAATATGGATCTCATTGCAGGTTTGCCAACCGATACATTGGAAGGATTTCTCCACAGTGTAAACGGTTTAATTGCAGCAGGGCCGGAGAATATTACTATCCATACCCTTACAGTTAAAAGAGCAGCAAAGCTTTCCGCCAGAGAAGCAAGGGAACAGTTGGATATGGTAAGGAATATGGTTGACAATGCCAAAACCGATTTAGAAAAAGCAGGGTATTTCCCTTATTATTTGTACCGTCAAACAGGAACCCTTTCTTCTTTGGAAAATGTAGGCTATGGCAAGCCTGGGACAGAATGTTTATATAATATATATATGATGGATGAAACCCATTCTGTATTTGCGGCAGGAGCAGGGGCTTGTACCAGACTGCGTCATCCTCAGACTGGAAAAATCCAGCGGATTTATAATTATAAATATCCTTATGAATATTTGGAACGCTTTGGAGATATCAAAGAACGGAAAAAACAAATCACAGCATTTTTCGGCACAGTCTTGTAATTAGGCATGGTGTAGTGTATAATGGAAAAAGCAAATGATATATCAAGGGAGGTTTTTAATCATGGGAAAATTGGATGACTTATTTATAAAAGCGAAAGATTTAGCAGGTATGGCAGGCAATAAAGCGCAAGAAATGGCAGAATTAACAAAATTACGCCTGCAAGCGGCACAGCTCCGTTCTGATTTGGATGCAAATTACTTAAAGATGGGCGAAATTGTGTATGAGCTGAAAAAAGCAAATACAGAAAATGAAGACTTAATCGGGATGTGTATTGCGGAAATTGATGCACAGCATAAAGAATTAGATGAATTAAATCAAAGGATCAATGATTTAAAAAATGAGGTGAAATGTCCGGAATGTATGGCTTCCAATCCAAAAGAAGCATTATATTGTTCCAGATGCGGAGCTTTATTAACCCGGCCAGTTGAAACAGCAGGACTTACCGTTGTGCCAGGCGGCAAGGATGAAACACCGGAAGCAGAAGAAGATGTAGTGGAAACGGTTGAAACTGTTGAAGTAGTTTCTCAGCCAGAATCAGAAGGAAACGATTAAAAAAGCACGAAATCTGCCGGGGACTGAAAAGTCCCCGGTATTTGTGATTCGGGGAATTGGTAAAAAAGAATAAAATAGTCCAATTTTTACAAAATTTGAGAGAAGATGGTTTGAAATATGGAGCAAAGAGAAAATAAAATGGGCTATATGCCTATGGGAAAATTATTAGTAGGAATGGCATGGCCAATTATGTTGTCTATGCTTGTACAAGCTTTATATAATGTAGTAGATAGTATTTATGTTTCACGTTTAGGGGAGAACGGCTTAACAGCTTTATCCCTGGCATTTCCGGTACAAAATTTAATTATAGCTGTTGGAGTAGGGACTGCGGTAGGTGTAAATTCTCTTTTATCCAGGAAATTAGGAGAACGCCGTTATGATGATGCAAATGCGGTAGCGGAAAATGGTTTGCTTTTAGCAGTATTAAGCTGGCTTATCTTTTTAGTGTTTGGCCTGTTTTTTACCAGGACTTTTTTTATGTCCTTTACTTCTAACACAGAAATTATTGAAATGGGTACACAATATTTAAGTATTTGTACCATACTTTCTGTTGGTATCTTTGTATCTGTTGTAACAGAGCGTATTATGCAGGCTACGGGAAAAACAATTTACACTATGTTTACTCAAGGAAGTGGAGCCATTATCAATATTGTTCTCGATCCGATATTGATTTTTGGATTGCTGGGATTCCCGGCTATGGGGATTGCCGGCGCTGCAATCGCCACAGTAATCGGCCAGTTATTTGGTATGTTATTGTCATTATATTTGAATGCAAAATTTAATAAGGAAATCCATATCCGTTTAAAAGGATTCCGTCCAAATGGACGGATCATCGGGGAAATTTATGCAGTTGGTGTTCCGGGAATTGTTATGCAGTCGATTTCTTCCGTTATGACAGTTGGCCTAAATAAAATTTTAATTGACTTTACAGAAACAGCAGTTGCTGTTTTTGGTGTATATTTTAAACTGCAAAGCTTTGTCTTTATGCCAGTGTTTGGGCTGACAAATGCGTTAGTACCGATTGTTGGGTATAATTATGGGGCAGGGAACCGGGAACGGATTGTAAAAGCAATTAAATTAGCTGGATGTTATGCTTTTGGGATTATGACGGTAGGGGCAGCGATCTTTTTCCTTTTCCCGGACAAGCTGCTTTTGATGTTTGATGCTTCTCCGGATATGCTTGAGATAGGCATTCCGGCCTTACGGACCATTTGTATCAGCTTTATGGGTGCATCAATAGGGATTACCTTATCGTCAGCATTTCAGGCCATGGGAAAAGGCATATACAGTCTGTCTATGTCAGCCTGCCGTCAATTGGTCGTTATTTTGCCGGTAGCTTGGATTTTAGGAAAGCTATGGGGATTATCTGCGGTATGGTTTGCGTTTTTAATTGCGGAAGTTGCTTCTTTAGCATTGGCATTGATTTTATACCGGCGTATTTATAACCGTCAAATTAAAAATCTGGGAGCTGTCCAGTAAAGGGGACAAGCTTCTTCCAAAAGAAAATCATAAAACAGGATTTATGCGAAGCATGTCTTGGATTGTCGCTATTCACTTGAAAAAAAGCTGCTGATGAAGGAAAGCCCTTTATCAGCAGCCTTTTTTATCCGATCCGGTCGATTAAAGCCAGCGTCAAGCCTGCACACCGATGAGCAGCTTTATCAACAAAAGTATCATAATCCATTTCACCGGTATCATCTGCTCCGTCAGAAATACACCGGATAACCGTAAAAGGAATTTCATTCAAATAACAAACTTGTCCTACGGCAGCACCTTCCATTTCAATGGCATCGCCATGGGTGCGGGAAACAATATCATTTTTGATTGCGGTATCTGTAACAAATTGGTCGCCGGATACGACAAGGCCCCGGTGGCAGGAAAGCCCCTGTTCCTGACAAATGGAAACAGCTAATGCAGAAATTGTTTCGTCGGCGGGGAAGCGGGAACAATGGGGAAAATAATTTTGCAGCAAACGTTCCTCTAAATCGTGACATACCAATTCCTGAGCAATTACCAGATCCAGAATATGTAATTCTGGAGAAAGGGCTCCGGCAACACCACTATTGATTAAACAAGAAGCGTGGAAACAGGAAATCATCATTTGAGCACAGGCAGCAGCATTTACTTTTCCAACACCGCAAACAGCCGCTACAATTTGTTTTTCTCCCCGCTGGGCCAGATAGAATGTTTGACGGCCAACTGATTCTGTATGCCCGCCAGACAGCGCTTCCCGGATCAGTGCAAATTCACTGTCCATAGCACAAAGGATTCCAATGGTTTTCATAATATGTTCCTTTCTGGGACAATCCCTTTTAATGAAGCCATTGTATCGCAAATTACAGAAGGATGCAACCCAGACGGCCCGCATAAAGTACACAGCTTTTCCATAAGAATGAGAAAGAAAAGGAAAAGGGGTGCGAAATGAAAAGCGGCAAAGGGTATCTTTACGGTACAATGGTATTAGGATTAGGAACAATCGTTGTTAAAGTAATCGGCGCAATTTTTAAAATCCCATTAACTAACCTTTTAGGCGGGGTAGGGATGAGCTATTTTAATGTGGCGTATGATTTGTATTACCCCCTTTGCGCACTTTTTATTTCAGGTGTTCCGGCAGCCCTTTCCAAACTGATTAGTGAAAATATGGCCCGCGGACGGATACAAGACGCAAAAAAGCTGCTGCATATAGCCCTTTTTACTTTTACAGGAATTGGTCTGGCAGGTACAGCTTTTATGATTTGGGGTGCGGAACGGTTTGCCTGCTTGATTAACAACCCGCAGGCACAGGCAGCAGTAACAATGCTGGCCCCATCTCTATTATTTGGCTGTATTATGGCTTGTTTGCGGGGATATTGGCAGGGGAATCAAGATATGGTTCCCACAGCAAAATCCCAGGTTGTAGAGGCCGCAGCAAAGCTTTTCTTTGGCCTTTTATTTGCTTATTGGGCGGCACAGAGTGGAATAAAGGAATACCTTGCCTCTGGTACTGTATTTGGAGTTCCTTGTGATTCTATGGAACAAGCCCGGCTGGCTGTTTTACCGCGGTCAGCGGCAGGAGCTGTATTAGGCGTTACATGCAGCACCATTTGTGGCGTTATTTACTTATTATGGTACCATAAACGTCAGAACAAAAAAATCCCTTCTTTTGAACAGCGCTTTCTCATTCCAGCTTCTAAAAGAAAACTACTGTTCCAGTTATTCCAGATAGCTGCACCTGTTTGCTTGGCTTCGGTTATCAGTAATCTGACCAGTTTTATAGATTTAATTTCGGTAATGAACCGGTTATCTGCCGCTATCACACAGGATGGAGCGACAATATTATCTATGTATCCTAATGCAATACCCGGCGGAATCGGGATGGAACAGTTAGCTTCCTATCTGTATGGCTGCTATTCCGGCTTGGCAGTACCTGTATATAATTTAATCCCATCAATTACAACTGTGGTCGGTATCAGTATGCTTCCTGCATTATCTTCCGCAAAAGCAGTGGGAAATATGAAACATGTATCAGCTACTTTGGAATCTTCCTTGCGGATTTCAGCTCTTTTTGCATTTCCAGCCGGATTTGGAGTTTGTGCTCTGGCAGATCCAATTTTACGGCTTCTTTATTTTTCCAAACCCATGGAAGTGACAGTGATTGCGCCAGCATTGCGGTTAATGGGCATCAGTGCCATTTTTGTATCGTTAGTGCTGCCAGTCAATGCGGCTTTACAGGCAATGGGACGGGCAGATCTTCCGGTAAAATTGTTATTAGCAGGCGGTGCTTTCAAATTAGGCTGTAATTACTTATTAGTTGGGGTTCCACAGCTAAATATTCAGGCGGCGCCAGTAGGAACTTTAGCTTGTTATTTATTCGTTTTATCCGCAGGATTATGTGCGCTGTTGGATATTTCCCAGGCTAAGCTCCAGGTAATCTCTGTCTTAGGGAAACCGATGCTGGCAGGGGCAGGCTGTGCATTATCCGCACAACAGGGATATTTTATTTTTAATAAAATGCTTTCTCCAGGTATTTCCACATTGCTGGGGATAGCCATAGGAGGATTGGTATTCCTAATTTTGGTCTTTTCTTTGCGAATCCTCAAAAAAGAGGACATTTTTATGGTACCAAATGGAGAAAAGTTTGCAAATCTACTTGAAAAACATCATCTTTTAGGTTAGAATACTAAAAGCGGCTTGGAAGGGCTTTCCGGGCGGTAAATAGAGGGAAGGAGGCGGACTTTATGTCCGATGAATTCACAATAAAAGAATCCTACCAAATGGATGATTTGGTGAAATTAGTACGCCGTCTCCGTTCGGAAAATGGATGCCCGTGGGATAGGGAACAGGATCACCATTCTATCCGTAAAAACTTTTTAGAAGAGACTTATGAAGTGTTGGAGGCCATTGATACAGAAGATACAGATCTGTTAAAAGAAGAATTAGGTGATGTACTTTTGCAGGTGGTTTTCCATACTCAAATGGAAACAGAAAAGGACAGCTTTGATTTTGACAGTGTCTGTGACGGGATTTGTAAAAAATTGGTTCAAAGGCATCCCCATGTATTTGGCAATACGGAAGTATCCGGGACAGGTGAAGTTTTAACAAATTGGGACAAAATCAAAGAAAAATCCAAAGGGCAGACAACATATACAGAAACCCTCCGCAGTGTACCGTCAGTCCTGCCAGCTTTAATGCGGAGTGAAAAAGTACAGCACCGGGCCGCAAAATCCGGATTTGATTATCCGAAGACAGAAGATGCTTTCAAGGACTTGCTCAGTGAAGCAAAAGAGCTTCAGGAAGCCATTGCAGAAAAGGATCACAGCCATATGGAAGAAGAAATGGGAGATTTATTGTTTGCAGCCGTCAATGTTTCCCGTTTTCTGGATGTTGATCCGGAACAGAGCTTATCAAAGGCTTGCGAAAAATTTATTTCCCGTTTTGAACAGGTAGAACATTTGGCTCAGGAACGGGGAATTTCCATGAAGGAACAGCCTTTGTCTGAATTGGACAAGCTGTGGAAGGAAGCCAAAGAAAAACAAAAATAAAAATAAGTATCACAGGCAAAAGAAGCCTGAGGATATATATAAATTTATACGGAGGTCATGCAGATGACAAAGGCAGAGCTTATCAATGCGGTAGCGGACAGAACCGGCTTATCGAAAAAGGACAGCGAAAAAGCAGTGGGAGCGGTTATGGACGTTATTACCGAAGCGTTGGTGGAAGGCGACAAGGTAGCATTGGTTGGATTTGGAACCTTTGAAACAAAGACACGCAATGAAAGACAAGGCGTCAATCCGGTAACCAAACAGCCGATGACCATTGCCGCAGCTACTGTCCCTGCTTTCAAAGCTGGCAAAGCATTAAAAGACGCTGTTGCTAAAAAATAAACTTGCTTTGGGAAAGGCTGTCTCCGCAGGGGGACGGCTTTTGTCATTTTATAAAGGAGAATCATTCAGAATGAGATTAGACAAATATTTAAAAATTACCCGCTTGATCAAACGCCGTACCGTAGCCAATGAAGCCTGTGACGCAGGACGGGTTATGGTAAATGGAAAGATTGCCCGCGCTTCTTATGAGGTAAAAGAAGGGGATGAAATTGAAATCAGCCTGGGCCAGAAGCCCTTAAAAGTACGTGTTGTAAAAGTCAGTGAATACGCGACAAAAGAAACCGCTTCAGAAGGCTATACCGTAATCGAACCATAGGAGAATATATCCTCCTTTTTATGCATATGGATAGGAAAGAAGTATATTTTTTATATGAGGGAATGTGTGCATAAAAAGGAGGAAAAGCGATGAATGAACAAAATAAGCCGGCAGGCCCCCATAATTTGATTCTGGAGGAACGGAAGCGGTTAAGTATTTCCGGCGTTACGGAAATTGACAGCTTTGATGAACAAACAGTGGTCCTTTTTTGTACAGAAGGACAAATTGCCATCCGGGGAGAAGGGCTGCATATTAACCGGATTGATGTGGATTCCGGAGAATTAACCCTGGAAGGAAACCGCATTGATTCTTTTGCTTATGCGGATAACCGTGCTGTTCATGGCGGCTTATTAGGCCGTATTTTCCGGTAAAAACCCAGTTAGGCAAAAGGGGGATCACTTTTGGAACTGACAGTGGCGGGGCAGACCTGGAGCTTTTTATATTCATTGCTGTTGGGAATGGGACTGGGATTATTTTATGATGTATTCCGGATTCTGCGGATTGCACTGCCTCACAGGACGATAGCAGTCGCAATAGAAGATATATTTTATTGGACTTCAGCGGCATTTTTAACATTTTTTTTCTTTTTTTATACAGACGGAGGAAGAATCCGGATCTATCTGTTAACTGGAGAAGCCATAGGCTTTATACTGTATTATTTTACACTGGGAGCCGTTATCATTGGCGCTGCCAAACGGATTATAGCTGCTTTGCGGTGGATTTTCCACTGGATATACCGGTTATTGATACATCCTGTTTTATTTGTAATGGGATGGATACTTGGATTTTTAGGGGCTGCCTGGGAAGCAGCCAGGAATTTTGTAAAGAATTCTCTAAAAATTTCAAATAAGCACTTGAAAAAGTATCATCAAATATTGTATAATGAAGCTGAAAACCGTTTGCGGTCTAAATTGTTAAAAAAGGGACGCGGTAAAAATGAAAAAGGGAAGGGTCCCCAGGAGCCATAGCAATCCATTGGTTCGGTTAGGGATTTATGTCTTTGCAGCATATATAGCCGTATCCCTGATTACGCTTCAAATGCAGATTAACCAGAAAAAACTGGAGCTGAAAGAGATTGAGGCCCAAAGTAAAGCGGCATACCAGCAGCAGGAAGAACTGCGGCGGCAGCTAGAACTAGGGGACGACGGGGAGCATATTGCACGGATTGCACGGGATAAACTGGACATGGGATATGCGGATGAACATGTCTACCGGGATGTTTCAGGTTCCTAACCAGTTGGAAATTTTAAGGAGGCAGCGTTACTAATTATGCAGCTTGAGGTTGGCAGTGTTTTAGAGGGAAAAGTGACCGGCATTACAAAGTTCGGGGCCTTTGTAGAATTGCCCGGCGGAAAAACGGGAATGGTACATATTTCCGAAATTGCAACGTCCTATGTAAAGGAAATATCAGACCATTTAAGCATGAATGATACGGTTAAGGTGAAAGTAATCGGCGTTACGCCGGAAGGGAAAATAAGCCTTTCTATTAAGCAGGCTGCACCCCAGCCGTCCCAGAGTCCCCGCCAGCGGCCAGCAGAAGGCGGAGAAAGGCCCCAAAGGAATTTTTTCCGTAAGCCGCGGGAACAAAGCTATGGTTTTGAGCGCCGCCAGCCGATAACCAGTGAAAATATGTCTTTTGAGGATATGATTAGTAAATTTAAACAAACAAGTGATGACCGTATGTCAGATCTGAAGCGTTCTACAGAGATGAAACGGGGTACTTCACGAGGCCGTCATCAGAGATAAAATCAGAAGGGATTGCCCAGTGAGGGTAATCCCTTTTCTAATTCTAAGGGCAGGGGAACAGGATGGTTATTAAAAATATTTTTGTCCGGACAATGGCAAAAGAAAATTTTCCGAAAGGTTTTATAGAATTTCAGGAAGGCAAAATTATAAGGACAGGCCCTATGGATCAGTGCCCGGCGGGAGAAGCTTTTGACGGGGAAGGTGCAGTAGCCCTTCCTGGATTGATTGATGCCCATTGCCATTTGGGTATGTGGGAGGAAGGAAGCGGCTTTGAAGGGGATGACGGGAATGAGGACAGCGATCCTTGTACCCCTCATCTGCGGGCTATTGACGGGATTAAATTAGATCGGGCTTTTCGGGAGGCTGCTCAAGCTGGCATTGCTGCTGTAATTACTGGCCCAGGCAGTGCCAATCCAATTTCCGGCCAGATGTGTGCGCTAAAGACAGTAGGGGATCGGGTAGATGACATGATTTTAAAAGCACCTGCGGCTATCAAATTTGCTTTTGGGGAAAACCCGAAAAATACCTATCATGAAAAGGAACAAGGCCCTGTCACCCGTATGGGGATTGCCGCATTGATTCGGGAACAGCTCACCAAAGCCCGAAAATATCAGGAGCAGTTGCAGCGTGCAGCTTCGGAAGAAGATTTTGATGAACCGGAATATGATGCAAAGTATGAAGCGTTACTGCCTTTATTGCGTGGGGAAATAGATGCCCATATACATGCCCATACACCGGAAGATATGTTTACTGGGATCCGGATTGCAAAAGAATTTGGATTAAAATATGTATTGGTTCATGGGACAGGAGGCCATAAAATTGCGAAAGCACTGGCACAGGAAGGTTCCAGGGTGATTGCAGGGCCGTTAATGGGGGCGCGGACCAAACCAGAGCTTTCTTATTATGAAGAAGAAACCCCTGGTATCCTGACAAAAGCGGGGGTTTCCGTAGCCCTTTGCACCGATCATCCGGAAATGCCGATTCATCATTTAATGCTTGCGGCGAAAATGGCTGTGGAGGCAGGTATGGATGAAGAAAAGGCGTTGCAGGCAATCACCATAGAGCCAGCTCGTTTTTGTGGTTTGGAAAATCGGATGGGGACTTTGGAGCCTAGAAAAGATGCCAATATTGTTTTATATCGTTCCGATCCTATGCACAGCCTTTGCAGCAAACCATTTGCCGTATGGCTTTATGGAAAAGTTATAAATGAACTGTGAATTTGTAAGGAAATCTTTGCAGAAAAGCTTGTATTCTTGGTGAAGATATACTATAATAGAGATGTACCGAAGCAAAAGGATTCTTATTGCTTTGAGATACGTGAAAAGGGGTTGAAGCAATGAATATCACTATTACAGCGCGCAAGACTTCCGTTAGAGATTCCTTTAAAGAACGCATTGCAAAAAAACTCAGTAAATTAGACCGTTTTTTTGATGAGAATGCGAACGCAGCCGTTACTGTTACCAATGAGGGGGATAGGGAAACGGTTGAGGTTACGATTAAATCCCAGGGGATGTTTTATCGTGCCGAAAAAACAACAGAAGATCGTTTTGATTCCTTGGAAGCTGTGGTAGACTCCTTATTCCGCCAGATTGTCAAAAATAAGGACAAGCTGGGGAAACGTTTACGTGAAACAGCCTTTGAACCGGCCAATGTAGAAGCAGGCGAAGAAAATGAAGTTTCCTTTGGGGAATACCAGATTGCCCGGACAAAACGTTTTGTTATGCGTCCTATGAGCCTGGAAGAAGCGATTCTGCAAATGAATTTAGTAGATCATCAGTTTTTTGTATTCCAGAATGCAGAAAATAATTGTGTTAATGTGGTCTATAAACGTCATAATGGGACATATGGAGTATTAGAGCCTACCAATGAATAAGATTGGTCTTGTTCATGATGGGCCGGGATTTACAGCAAACGGGACCGTCGCAATTTTGCGGCGGCCCCGTTTTGCCGGAAGGAATGATGTGGTGAAGGCTGGCAGTTTTTTAAAGAGGTTCTTTCAATTTTATAGTGTGATTGGGATTATTGCAATCCTAAGCCAGTCATTGCCTGTGTTTGCAATAGATACAGCTCAATTTCCGGAACCTCCTGAATTATATGCGGAAGCAGCAATTTTAATGGATGCCGATACAGGGCAGGTCTTATATGGGAAAGCACAGCAAAAAAGAATGTATCCGGCAAGCCTGACAAAAATTATGACCTGTCTGTTAGCCATGGAAAATGGAAAATATGATAATATTGTTACTGTCCGGAAAGAAGCAATTCAAAATGTGGCAGGTACAACACATATTGCCCTTTCAGAAGGGGAACAGCTTACTTTGGAGCAGTTACTTTATGCCATGATGCTGGAATCAGCAAATGATGCAGCTTCTGCCATAGGGATTCATCTGTCTGGTTCCATCCAGATGTTTCGGGATCAAATGAATGAACGTGCCGCAGCTTTGGGAGCAGAAGGGACGCATTTTTTAAATGCCAATGGGCTTCCGGAGGATAATCATTATTCTACTGCTTATGATTTGGCCCTGATTACAAAAGAAGCTTTAAAGCATCCGGAATTTAGGGATTTTGCAGGAACACACCAGTATGAAATTCCAGCAACCAATAACAATGATAAACGGGTTGTGACCCATAAAAATTATATGTTTGTTTTAAATGACACATATGAAGGGGCTTTTGCAGGGAAAACCGGCTGGACGGAAGAAGCTGGAAAATGCCTGATGACAGTAGCAGAACGGAATGGTATTACACTAATTTGTATTGTATTAAAGAGCGGCGGCGTGGTAGATGCTGAATTTAAGGACAGTACCGCATTATTTGATTATGGATTTGATCATTTCCGGCGGATAAAAGCGCCTTGGTCCCGTTTTCCCAGCCAGCAGATCACTTATACCAATGGTGCAGGGGAAGAACTGGAAGGCCGGCTTTATCCAGCTTTTGATATAACTGAAGATATTCCTATATTGCTGGCTGAAGGTGTAGAAGATGATGACTTAATTCCAACTACATTTCTGCCCCAGCCTTTAACAGAAGAAAATCTTTCCCGTATCCAGTTTGAATTACGTTTGCCTGAAGTGGCAGGGGAAGTCCAAGACAGATTGGTTGGGGTTTATCCAGTAGAAGTACGCCCATTGGATATTCAGACAGAAATTGGTGTCAAAGAACCGGAGCGGAAACCTTTTCCGTGGAAAGTTTTAGGGATCGTCCTGCTCAGTATTTTTGTAGTGCTGCTTATTTTGGCATTGGCAGCATTTGCCCTGGCAGGGAAGCTGACACGGGTTTATTACCGGAGTTTTTTCAATGTACGTCATCCCCAGACTTCTCCAAAAAGCGAGGATTTTTATTTTCTATCTCATATGGAGCTTACAAAACAGGACTGGGAAGACCTGCGTAAGCAGTACAAAAAACAAATCCGTATTTTTGGGGCTTCCATAGAAGATCTCAAGGTTTTATTGGAGGCTTATCAGGAAACCCACCAAAAGAAACAGAAAAAGAAGAATAATAAAATTCCCCAGACTATCCAGCTAAAAGAGGAAGAACCTGAGGAGAGGATTCCGGAGCCGTTTAAAGAACCAGTGAAGCCAGCGGAAGAAAATTATTTTTTTGAGGACGAAGATGATTTTCCGGTGGTTTTACCCCGAAAAAGGCCCCAATCTCCAGCAAGACTGCCAAACCGCGCCAGACGGCCTTTTGACGATTAAAATAAAACCCCAGAGATTTTCAAAATGACTTGAGAATCTCTGGGTTTTTTTTTAAGACAATTCAAACATACCAGTATAAAGTTGAAAATACTTTCCTTTTTCAGCTAAAAGCTGATCGTGATCGCCCCGTTCAATAATCTGTCCATTCTCTAAAACCATAATAGCATCAGAATTCCGGACAGTAGACAGCCGATGAGCAATGACAAAAACAGTCCGTCCTTCCATTAGAGTATCCATCCCTTTTTCGATAAGGGCTTCTGTACGGGTATCAATGGAACTGGTAGCTTCATCCAGAATTAAAACAGGAGGATTGGCAACAGCAGCCCGGGCAATGGCTAAAAGCTGGCGCTGTCCCTGGCTAAGATTTGCACCGTCAGCCGTTAATACGGTATCATATCCCTGCGGAAGGTGCCGGATAAAACCATCTGCATTAGCCAATTTAGCCGCCCGCAGGATTTCTTCATCGGTAGCTTCTAAATTGCCATAACGGATATTTTCTTTGACTGTGCCAGTAAATAAATGGGTATCCTGTAATACCATCCCTAAAGAACGCCGTAAATCATCTTTACGGATTTTATTGATATTGATGCCGTCATAACGGATTTTACCATCTGGTACGTCATAAAACCGGTTGATTAAATTGGTGATTGTGGTTTTTCCTGCGCCGGTAGAACCAACAAAAGCAATTTTTTGGCCTGGTTTTGCATAAAGAGAAATATTTTTCAAAACATCTTTTTTTCCGTCATAGCTAAAAGTGACATCCTCAAAACGGACATCCCCTTGCAAACGGGTGTAAGTTAAAGTACCATCACTATGGGGATGCTTCCAAGCCCACATGCCAGTATATTGCTGGGTTTCAACAATTTCTCCATTTTCTTCTGTACAGCGGACCAATGTGACATAGCCATTGTCAACTTCTTCCGGCACATCAATTAAATTAAAAATACGTTCTGCACCAGCAAGGGCATTTAAAATATTATTAAATTGCTGGGAAACTTGCGTAATTGGCATACCAAAGTTGCGGGAATATTGTAAAAATGCAGCAATCGTACCAAGATCCAGAAAACCGCCAATTACCATAAGGGCGCCGGCAGCGGCAGTAATTGCATAATTGATATGGGATAAATTTCCCATAATAGGCATTAAAACATTGGCGTAAGTGTTTGCGTTGGAAGCTGCTTCCCGCAAAGCTTCATTTAAGGTTTCAAATTCTTCCTCTACCTGATTTTCCCGGCAGAAAACTTTGACAACTTTTTGCCCTTCGATCATTTCTTCAATATAACCATTAACTTTCCCCAAAGCTGCTTGCTGCTTTTGAAAATAACGGCCGCTTCGGGAGCCAATATATTTAATGACTTGGAGCATAATCACCAGCATTAAAACGACTAAAAATGTCAAAACAGGGCTTAATAACAGCATCATAATAAATACACCAACAATGCTGATCAATGCAGAAATTAACTGGGGAAGGCCCTGGCTCAACATTTCCCGCAAGGTATCTACATCATTTGTAAACCGGCTCATCAGTTCCCCATGAGTGTGAGTATCATAATATTGAATCGGCAGTTTTTCCATATGGTCGAATAAATCGGTCCGGATTTTATACAAAGCCCCAGTAGAAATATTTAACATTAAACGGTTAAACAAATAGGTGGAAAAAACACCTACCAAAAAGACTGTACCCATTTTCACCAATAAGGAAATAAATCCACTTAATTCAGGCTGTTCTGAGCCGATCCAAGGCACAATATAAAGATTGATTAAAGGCTTCAATAGGGAAGTCCCTATGATATTTGCCAGAGCGCCTCCTAAGATTCCCAATAACACGAAAATAAATTGAATCCGGTAATCCCGGATATAATGAAAAATACGACAGATGGTATTTTTCATATTTTGCGGGCGCCGAATATCGCGCATTTTTCGAGGCATTAAGCCACCCCCTTTTGTTGGGACTCATATACTTCGCGATAAATTGCATTATTTTTGAGCAACTCTTCATGAGTTCCGATTGCGTCAATTTTGCCTTCATTTAATACGATAATTTTATCAGCATCACAAATGGAAGAAATCCGCTGTGCAATAATAATTGTCGTGGTACCAGCTAATTCTTCACGGAAGGCAGCACGAATTTTGCTGTCAGTAGCGGTGTCAACTGCGCTGGTGCTGTCATCCAAAATGATAATTTTAGGCTTTTTTAATAAGGCCCGGGCAATACAAAGACGCTGTTTCTGGCCTCCGGAAACATTGACGCCGCCTTGCCCTAAATCGGTATCATAACCATCCGGAAATGAAAGGATGAAATTTTCCGCCTGTGCAGCCTGACAAGCGGCAGAAATTTCCTGTTCAGAAGCATTTTCATTGCCCCATTTTAAATTACTGCGGATAGAACCGGAAAAAAGGACATTTTTTTGCAGTACCATAGCAACCTGATCCCGCAAGGACTTTAAATCATATTCCCGTACATCATGGCCACCGACTAAAACACGTCCTTGTAATACATCATACAAACGGGGAATAAGCTGCACTAAAGTTGTTTTAGCAGAACCAGTGCCACCAATAATTCCTACGGTTTCTCCAGAGTGAATGGTTAAAGAAATATTTTGCAAGGTTAAGTTTTGAGGATCATTGCCATAACTGAAATTTACATTTTCAAAAACGATAGAGCCATTTTCCATAACGGCACTGGCAGAAGGATTTTGAATATCAGGGGATTCATCAAAAATTTCTAAAATACGTGTAATGGAAGCCTTTGACAATACCAGCATAACACAAATCATAGCAACCATCATGAGGGACATAAGGATTTGTGTAAGATAGCTGAAAAAGCTCATGAGATCCCCGGTTTCCATATGTCCGGAGATAATCTGCATACCGCCAAACCAACAGACAGCAATCATACAGCCATACATAACGAACTGCATAATCGGCATATTGAAAATAATAATTTTTTCAGCCTTTTTTTGGGCAGCCCGCAGAAGATCCGCAGAATTATGGAATTTTTCATTTTCAAATTTTTCACGGACAAAAGCTTTGACAACACGGATGGCAATTAAGTTTTCCTGAACATCTGCATTTAATGCGTCATATTTTTTTAGCATTTTTGTGAAACGGGGAAATGCAAGGGAAATGATTAAGCCTAACGAAACAGCAAGGACAGGGACAGCAACTAAAAAAATCCCAGCTAAACTGGCATTGATACGGACCGCCATAAAAGTAGCCAGAACAAGCATAATGGGAGCACGTACTAACATACGGATAACCATTTGGAAGGCATTTTGCGTATTGGTAACATCCGTAGTCAAACGGGTAATCAAAGAAGCTGTACTGAATTTATCTATATTGGAAAAAGAAAAATCCTGTACTTGATGGAATAATTTTTTGCGTAATCCTTTAGATAATCCCGTAGCAGCAACAGCGGCAAATCTGCCGGACAGTGCACCAAAGCATAAAGACAGAAGTGCTGTAATGATCATCACAGCACCCATTTTAATGACATAAGGGACATCCCCATTTGAGATACCAATATTGATAATACGGGCCATCATCATAGGGATTAAAACTTCCAGAATGACTTCTCCAATTACCGTAACAGGGGCAAGGAGAGCATATTTTTTATAAGCACCTAAACAATGAAAAATCTGCCTATACACAAGATCCCTCCATTTCATATTATTATAACAGGCTATTGAGAAAAAAGAGCAGGGGAGATAATAAAAAATATCCCCCTTGCATTATAAAGAATAATATTGATATTTTTTCAGATATTTTTTAAATATTTTTAGGAAACAGAAGCTTTCCGTTCCAATAACAAACGGTTAATTTTCTGATGAGGATCAATAATGGCACTTGTAGCAATATCATGATTGAGAGCTGTAATAAAATAAGCAATATATTTAGAAACATCAACTTCATGGAACCAGGGACGGCTTAACAGTTCAGGTGTACGATAAGTGAGATTACTGCCCAAAATGCCTGAAATAACCCCCTCTTGAAAAGCCTTGTCAAATTCGTTTAAGCCATTTGTAAAAAGGGCATAGGTAGAATAAGCATAAATACGGGAAGCCTTCCGTTTTTTCAATTCATAAGCAATATCCAGAATGGATTCCCCGGAAGAAATAATATCATCTGCAATAAAAATATCCTTATTTTCCACAGAAGCCCCTAAATATTCATGAGCAACAATGGGGTTACGGCCATTGATCAGCCGGGAATAGTCACGGCGTTTATAAAACATACCAAGATCAACACTTAAAACAGAAGCATAATACATATTACGGTTCATAGCACCTTCATCAGGGCTGACAATCATAAAATGTTCCCGATCAATTTGCAAATCAGGGACATCCAAAAAAAGACGCTTCAAAACTTGATAAGAAGGCATTACATTGTCAAATCCCATTAAAGGAATCGCATTTTGTACACGGGCATCATGAGCATCAAAAGTTATAATGTTTTCTACGCCCATATTGCGGAGTTCTTGCAGGGCAACCGCACAATCTAACGATTCACGGGCATTCCGGCGGTGCTGGCGGCTTCCGAATAAAATCGGCATTATCACATTTAAGCGGTGGGCCTTGCCGCTGACAGCCTGGATCAGACGTTTTAAATCTTGAAAATGATCGTCAGGGGACATATGGTTGGTATGGCCAAAAATATTATATGTACAACTATAATTGCCCATGTCTACAATAAAATATAAATCATAACCTCGAGTTGTCTGCCGGATTAAACCTTTTCCATCACCAGAAGAAAAACGGGGACATTCACTTTCAATAATAAAAGAATCGCAGGCAAAAGGGCCATTTGCAGCCCAGGCAGTAAGATGCTCATTGATTTTTTCTCCCAAGCTGCGGGCGCCGTTTGAAACAACCAGTCCCAAAGGGGCAACGCGGGGAACATTATCAAAAATATAGGGTGCACCAATAGAACCTTCCAAATTAAATCCGCTCCTTAATAAAAATCTCTATCTCTTCCAAAGGGGAGGACGAATAGACGGAATTGGCCCTCCATCTGCATAGCATATCAGTGATAAATACCCGTCTTGTAAGGTATTATAACATGAGATAAAAAATTTGTATAGCTTTTTCGAAAAAAGAGGCATTTTTACAAAAAATGCGAAAAAAATAATCAAAACCACCCGTTGAACGGGTGGTTTGAACAGGCCCTATAAGGGCCTAACTCCTGTGGCAGCCCCCTAAAGGGGGCACCGAAAAGGTCTGACAATCACAATTTTACCACGGGCAGCCCCCTATTCGGGGG
>RAZJ01000111.1 GCA_003612625.1 bacterium 1XD42-1
ACGCCCTTTTTCGCCCAGCGGTTTATCCGAACATAGATCACGTGCCAATCTCCGTATTCTTTGGGCAAGCTCCTCCATTTGCACCCATTTTCCACTACGTATAGCACTGCATTCAATACGTCCAGGTTGCTGATTTTGGCTGGTTTCCGCTGTTTGGGAAAGCACTCTTTGATTTGCTCGTATTGCTCTTTCTTTATTTCCATTCTTTAATTATATCACAATCCAACTTATGTGAACACTACCTAGCTTTTTCCATGCGGTTTTGGGTCCTCTACAATGGAATAGCCGTTCTCAACACAGATGGTATCGTTGAGCCGCCGGACCGCGCGGGTGCTGCCCCAAAAGTTTCGGAATTTCCGGTCACAGTTTAGATTGACCGCGTTCCAGATGATGTGGTTATGGATATGGGACTTGTCGATATGGGTGCAGACCACAAAGGCGTGATTGCCCTTGGTGAACCGCTTTGCAAACTCCACGCCCAGCCGGTTGGCTTCTTCCGGGGTGATCTCGCCGGGGACAAAGGACTGCCGGACATGGTAGGCAAGTACATCGTCCGCGCCGCGTACCCGGCCAGTAGTCGAAATGTACTCCCGTTTCGCCAGCAGAAACTCGGCGTCGGCTACCCGGCTGTCACACGCAAAGCCGGTGACGAGCCTGCCGTTATCTGTCTTTTGCGGGTTGGATACATAGTCAATAATGTCACTGACCGCCTGGCTTTCGGTGCGGCCTTTGCCGGTGTGCAGCGGCATGATGCGTGTGGTTGCCATGATGGAATCCTCCCTTCATAACAAAACGGCCTGCATACGCAGACCGCTTGTTTCTTTTTATTCACCATTTTTATATCGGATGACCGGAATTTGTTTGACCTTTTTTCCAATGGTCCGGCGTTCTAACGCAAAAACCATATCGCTGGTGCGCTCAAAAAACCCGATGTCTTTTTTCCAGCTTATCCCGCATTTACAATGCTGCAAGCCGATAAACTGCTGTTTCATTTTCCTGCCGCAGCCGGGGCAGACTTTATTACTGGTTCCCATCGTTTTTGTCATGCCATTTCTTCAGGACTGCCTCTACCTGTGCCACCAGCTGCTCCTTGTCTGGCATATAGAGGACATAGCGGGATGCAAAGATATTGTTGGACAGACCGCCCAGCGCATACTCCGCCGCAACACCGTCTTTATCGGTACAGAGGATAATGCCGATAGGCGGGTTATCATCATGGTCATTGACTTCCGCCGCATAGTAGTTGAGGTACATATTCAGCTGTCCGGCAGCCTCCGGCGTCAGTTTTTTTGTTTTTAGTTCAATCAGCACATAGGCCCGCAGGATTTTATTATAAAAAACCATATCCACATAGTAGTGGGTATTATTTAAGGTGATCCGCTGCTGGGTTCCCACAAACATGAATCCCCGGCCAAGTTCCAGCAGGAATTTTTCAATCTGCATCACAAGCGCCTGTTCCAGATCGCTTTCCAGGTAAGGCTTGTTTTCGGGAATCCCTAAAAACTCGAATACATATGTTCCTCAGCCACAGAGCAGATCAACCGAGAACGCACCTTATCATCAGCTACGAAAGTCAGGATAGGAGCTATCATCGTGTACCTCTCGTACATAATCTTCCTTTGGTCAGCATTGAGATCATCCACACCTACCACGACAACTCCCGTAGCTACGGACAGCTCACCACTGGTACACTCGGAGCAGGATTCCAGAGCATCCAGCTCCATCCACACGGGCATTGTTCTCTTGATACAGTCGATGACAAGAACCCTGTCGCCCTGTACTTCCAGCACCCGGATGATGATATTACCAGACCGGAGCAGATCATACTTCTTCATCAATGACCACCCCCCAATCCGTGACCCCATGCCTGAGCCAGTAGTCCCTTGAAGCATCCATCAACTTCACCGTCAGCGGTTTCATCAGGAACTTTCTGAACACGCACTCCCTGACCATCAGATCACCGTCAGTCTTGGTGCAAACGAAGTCAGAGGTGTACTCTCCAACCTCCAATCCATCCAGCAGGACATTACACCTAATCTCAACAACCACATCACTGGCTTGCAGCAGGTCGGCATAGGCATACTGGATAGCGTCATACGTCCGACACACCTCAGTACACTTACCCAGCACCCGCTTCTCGCATCTGCCCTTGAAGTTTTTCTTTCTCATGCTTGCAGCCCTCCCCTGTGGGAACATCCTTCATCAATCCCCAAAAGCATCCCCCAAAAACGAAGTCAACTCAATTTTGGGGAATTGGGGCCTGTGCTTTTGGGAAAGCCGACTGCCTTAAAGCCCCTGCTTGCAAAGGTTTCAAGCCTGTTGCCACTTCCCCAAAAACGCACTCATCAAATATCACCATGTCGTAGGGCAATGTGATTTATTCTGTAAGGGGCAAAGTCGTTTATCCACCCCGGCCCTTGGGCCGGACGCCCCTACTCCATGGTGATATAGTGCAAAATGTTCCGAAAATCCTTGTGTTAGGCAGGGAAAGGATAGTCCAAAGGACAAAAAAGTGACCTCCATCCGAAGGATGGCAGGTCACTTTTTTCTATGGCGTAGGCTGATGTTTAGTGCCCTACACAGGATAAATCACGTTGCCCTACGACAACTCCGACTATTCGAACTCGACAAATCCTATTATATGGGACTGTATTTTCTGTGTTTTCACGGGTATAATATTCGCAAATTTGTTAATATTTCGCTTGCTATTTTTGGCTACTTAATTTCTTAGTATCAAAATAGTATCATAGAAAACGGGAGATGCAACCACATTCCACCGTTTTACCCGGCTATTTCATTTAATAATACCCCTTGCCTTAAGGATTTCGAAGTTAATAGCATCCTCAATATCATTCCTCAACATACGCATATTGGGATAGGCCCCCTTTTTAATTGCGCTTTCGAACAACTCCAATACAGAATTGTTTTCTATAAGCGAATTGTCCTCAACATCTACCTGCGCCATTAAACCAGTGTAACATTTTCTTGCAATCTTCAATTTATCTTCTATACTAATCGGATTAAAAATTACTACTTTTGAAAATCTTGAATAAATTGGTGTACCCAAATACTTTTCCGCCTCCTCTTCCGTTCTATAATTCGTAGTACAGATAATGATACACTTAGGTAGTGTTCACATAAGTTGGATTGTGATATAATTAAAGAATGGAAATAAAGAAAGAGCAATACGAGCAAATCAAAGAGTGCTTTCCCAAACAGCGGAAACCAGCCAAAATCAGCAACCTGGACGTATTGAATGCAGTGCTATACGTAGTGGAAAATGGGTGCAAATGGAGGAGCTTGCCCAAAGAATACGGAGATTGGCACGTGATCTATGTTCGGATAAACCGCTGGGCGAAAAAGGGCGT
>RAZJ01000112.1 GCA_003612625.1 bacterium 1XD42-1
GGTCGTGCTTCCATTATAACACTTGAGGCTATGCCCTCTTTTTTGTCATTTTTCAGATTTGCTCATTTATAGTTTTCTTTATCATAGTTTAAACATATTGCTTTTTGAGCTTCTCTTATCAATACATAATCTCCATCTGTTAGCGGGTACAATTTTATCACTTCCTCCAAATTCCAGTTTACTGATTCGATTTTAGCACAGGTATTTACTGGATTCAACAAAGAAGCTGTTTTTATTTTTATCAGGCTTGCCAAGGACAGTCCCCCATGATATAGTGATGACAAAACAAAGGAATAGAGGCGGTTTTGAAAGATGAAAAAATTGCTTTTGCTTGCAACAGGAGGAACCATAGCCTCCAAAAAGATGGAAAATGGTTTATCCCCACAGCTTTCCTCAGAGGAAATCCTGTCTTATCTGCCGGAGGGAGCTCGTTTTGCCAATATAGAAACGCGGCAGATTTTAAACATTGACAGCACCAATATCCAGCCGGAGGACTGGACATTTATAGCGGAAGTTATCCAGAAATCCTATGAGGATTATGATGGGTTTATCATAACCCATGGAACAGATACCATGGCATATACAGCAGCGGCCCTGTCTTATTTAATCCAAAATCCCGGAAAACCCATTGTTTTAACAGGCTCTCAAAAACCCATTAGCGATGATATTACAGATGCCCGGAAAAACCTGGCGGACAGCTTACGGTTTGCCTGTGAAGGACAAGCCGCAGGCGTTTATATTGTTTTTGATGGGAAAGCCATTTTAGGCACCCGTGCCCGCAAAGTCCGTTCTAAAAGTTACAGTGCTTTTGAAAGCATCAATTATCCGGCAGCAGCTTTTATTGATGGGCGCAGGGTAATCCATTATACAGCAGGAGCCAGCCCAAAAGAAGAACCTGCATTTTCATTACATTTGAATCCCCGTGTATTTTTACTGAAATTGATTCCGGGAATGGAGCCGGATATTTTGGATTATATCAGTGACCAGTATGATGCTGTTATTATTGAAAGCTATGGTGTTGGTGGAATTCCTTTTTATGGGAAGCGGAATTTTTTAGAAAGGTTAAAAAGCCTGACACAAAAAGGAAAAATAGCTGTAATTGCAACACAGGTCATGCTGGAGGGCAGTGATGCTGAAATTTATGAGGTAGGCAACCAAGCCCTCCAGCAATATAATGTACTGCAAGCCTATGACATGACAGTAGAAGCTGCTGTTGTAAAATTGATGTGGATCATGGCAGAAACCCGGGATTATGAAACAGTCCGTGAGAAATTTTATACTTGTATCCACAATGATATTTTAACAGAGTAATTAACCATTAAAAGATCCGTTCCATACAGGCATATTAGCAAGATATGTTTTTTCAACAGCCGGAACATAGTAAGCGCCAAAATCTTTTAATCCATTTTTTCCTGCCATTTCGGGGGGCAGTTCCACATAGAAACGGTAGTAAGGCATATAGTATTTTTCATAAGGCTCTGTCCTGTATATCAGTTCCACTTTTACAACCGAATCTGCCCCAGGCATTTCATAAGGGACGGTAGTAATATAATTTCCGCTTAGAAGAAGCTTTGCTGCTTCTTCTGCTGAAATAATGGGATAATCTCCCGCTTTGTGGGATAAGTCGGGATGATAAATTCTTATGAGAAAAAGCTTCCCGTCATCATCACAATAAAAAGTTACAGGATTAAAATTGTATTGAATTATCTGGTCAATGGCGTCGCCGCTGTTGTCAAAAAAGGAAATTTCATAACTTTGCTGCTGGTAAATGTTATAGCCGCCGCCGGAAATATTGATCTTTGGGTTGTCAATACCGATCAGATTCTGATATTCTTTTTTCAGATATTCTGCGGCTGCGGCAATATCCTCATAAGGTGCAAAATGGGTAAAGTTATAGCTGTCCGGGAGCGATATAGCGGGCTCGAAAAAAATGGCTGCGGTCATAGCAGTATCCACTTCGATTTTGATGCCGTTTTCTTCTGCAATGACTTTTGTAGGGTTAAAATATCCCCCGGGGATATCTCCGCCAGACTTTTCTAAAACGGCCGCCTGATATTCTTTGCTGGGGGTATTGTCAGTAATATTCAGGCTGCTGGTGTCCATGCCAAGGCGGACAGCAATTTCAAGCAAAAATGCTTTCATAGCGTCAAAATCTGCGCCGGATACAATATGGTTTTCATCATAAGATAAGGGATTTTTATAAACAGGCAAAGCAGATAGCTTTAAATTTTCATTCCAGGGATTTTCATTGACCAGCTCTGAAATATCGTATGCGTGATAGCCTTCAAATCCCATAGCAGCACTCCCATTTCCTGTAATGGTAAGCATAGGAAGATCAGCAGTATTTTTATTCAAGATAAGGGGTATATTTGCGCATACGAGCAAAATAAGACAGGCTGCAACAGCGCTCCATTTTATCCAAATATATTTTTGAGTGGCCTTTTTTGCAGGTGCAGCTTCAGCAATAAATTTTTCCTTCACCTGACCCAAACTATCTAAAAGGCGTTCACTTTTCATAATAAGATTCCTTCTTTCTCTAAAAAGAGCTTCAGTTTGTTTCGCGTCCGCAATAATAACATTTTTACTTTGCTTTCCCCCATGTGAAAATCTTCCGCAATTTCCTGGATCGAACTGATATACCAATACCGCCGCATAAATATTTTTCTTGTTTCCGGAGGCAGGGAAGCAAGAAACTGATTCAAAGCTTCTGCCAAAGCCAGATCATCAATAGCTTGTTCTGTGCTGTCAGCCGCCGGAATACATTCCTGTAATTCATCCAGCACCAGAGGGACCTGGCCACAGCCGCGTTTTTCTGCGGTTTGTTTTTTATACCGGTTTAAAGATAAATTACGGGTAATTTTCCCAAGGAATACAGACAAACGGTTTGGACGCTGGGGCGGCATAGCTTTCCAAGCTTTTAGGTACACATCATTGACACATTCCTGACTATCCTCATGATTGTGTAAAATGTTAAAGGCAATAGAATGGCAGTACCTTCCGTATTTATTGGCTGTTTCTGATATGGCAGCTTCTGAACGCATCCAGTATAAATCTAAAATCTTTTTATCATCCATGTAAGGCTCCTTTCTGCTGACAATAAGGTCTTTCACTCTAATACACAGCAAAAGGGAATGATACGTCACACATAAAAAAGAATAACAGAATTTTTTTGAAAGAAAAAGGCCCTGGGAAAATTCCCAGGGCCAAAATTAGTTTATATGATTTTTAGAGAGTGAACTTTGGAAAGAGATGAATTAAGCGTAACGGCCGGTAGCAGCAGGACGTTTGGTACCGGAACCCTCTTCTGGAGCAGAAGGAACTTCAC
>RAZJ01000113.1 GCA_003612625.1 bacterium 1XD42-1
ACTTGATGTCATCTTTTTGACTTTTGTCTATTTTGCTCTTGCTGTGGATGCTCTTATGTGAACACGTCCTAATGAATAGAAAATTTCTATAAATGTTGAATTTGTTCTATTGTTAGACCTGTTACATCAACAATATCACTTAATGAAAATTTTTTTGCAAGAAGTTTTTTTGCAATATTGAACGCTTCTTCTTCCTTGCCTTCTTTCCGGCCTCTTTCATGAGATTCCAACATTCCCTCGTTATAATCACGAATCGCTTTTTGGCGCGCTTCATATTCCATCCGTTTCTTATCATCCTGGCTGATAACCTGTAAATGGTTGTAAGCTGCTTCAATATACGTATCCATGCCAGCCAACTCTTCAAACTCCTCTCTACGTTCAGCGTTGATAAACTTAGCCCATGCCAGAATACGATCGCCTTTTTTTAGTTCTTCTGGCAGCTTGGGCAGTTCTATAACATGAAATTCCATCTTGTCAGTATACAGGAAATGACGGGTGTCCTCCCGGATATGAAAGCAGGAATAAAAATCCGGTTCATTTTCGAAAAGCTTGAAATCAAGTATACTGATACTGACACACTTTTTCAACATTCTGTAACTTTGGCCCGGCCCGATTTGTTCTGCATACATTTTTGATAAATAAAATAGAGTGCGGTTTGTCCATATATCGACTTTTGTAAGTTGGATCTCTGTATCAATTTCTGTATCATCATTTAGAGAAACCCTTACATCAAGAATCCCCTGCTTATCATCTTCATGCTCTCTACGCAAATCTGTATTGAGAATACGGGTGTTTTTAATATCATTTGGATTTAACTTTAAAAAAGCAGCAAGGAAGCCTTTTCGCACCATTTCATCTGTCATAAGCTCTTTAAATGCAAAATCAATTTTAGGTTTCATAATAAAATCATCCATAGCAATCCTCCTTCATGCTGTCCAACGGGAATAAAATCCTTGCTGGACTTTTTTATTTCTTAAAATAGTCGGGCAACCAAATTAGGCCATTTTAGACAGCAGCATCCTGTGTGATTTTTTTATCAACTGATTCGATGTAATCAGAAATTCGTAAAAGATCGTCGAGGTGCTCGTCAGATTTCTTGCGTCCTACTATATTTAACTGCCGATATTTTTTTAAATGTAGTGCTTCTTGCACTGACATTAAATTAGCTGATCTATCTGTATCTTTTGAATCATCAGAATCTTTAAATTTTATATAATCTTGATAAATATAATTGGCATCTACACCTAACTCTTGAATTAGCTTAAACAATATTTCGATCTTAGGCGTACTAACCTGATTTTCATAATTTGCAATAGCGCCTTTAGTAATACCTATTCTTGCAGCCAATTCTTCTTGAGTAAATTTTTTTTGTTTTCGAGCTTCTTTAAGTCGGCTCCCTATGCTCATAAAGAAACAACCTCCTTGAACGACTAAAGTCAATATATCATAAAAATAGTAGCAAGTCAATATAAAAATATAAGATTCTTGAGAAAAAAGCCTTGACTGTAAAAGAATCTTGTGTTAAAATAAAATAAATCACAAGAATCTTGTACAAAATAAAGAGGTGAATGCAGATGTTTACTTATAAGGTTTTTGTCCAAAACATTAAAAGACTTATTGAAGTGAAGGGTCTTAAGCAATGTGCGGTAGCAAACAAAGCTGGCTTTAGTGAACAAGAATTTAGCAATATGCTAAATGGACGAAAAATTATTAAAGCAGAAGATGTTGCTGTTATTGCCGGTGCATTAGATGCTACTCCAAACGATCTTTTTATTGATAATAGTCTTGAAGTAACGCTGGAAGCAAGTTGAAAATTTGCGGGACAGGATAGCTACAAAAATAAAAAAACCGCCTTATGGCGGCGGAAAGGAGGAAAAAAATATATGCTTATGGCTGCCTTAATAGCGATTCCCTTAGCATTTCTTATATGCGCGATTATTTTTGTGGTAGTCTCATGTGTTATGGACCGCATAATGGAGCGAAGATGTGACGAATACGCAAGAGCGCAAGGAGTAAGCCCAATGGGAGTAAAAAGAACTTATGGAGATGATGAATCAACAGCAGAATATTATTATTTTGACGACTAATAAAATTTCTTATTCTTTTCTTGAAAAATCAATAGTATCTAAATTTCTAACATTTATTTTCCCGATTGAAATTTTAAAAGTCTTAGCTCGATGCGTCATTTCTATTTTCAATTTTATTTTTATAGGTTTTTTATTACTGATGTAACGATTGTAAAATTCATCAGCATAAGGGAATACAAACGCATAGGATAAAGTTTGCATAGGAGTCATTGTCTGGGGCAGTTTAACAGAGCTAGTTGTATTGATATATGTATATGATGAAGGTCTAGGGAAAAAGGTCAACTTTTTTATCTCTAATCTTGAATTAAAAGCACATTGAAGTTCCTGGTAATACAGGCACAAACTATTTATACAAGCGTAAGAGTTGCTTTTATTTTTAATCTTAAGCGGTAATATAATAATCCATTCGCATTTCATATCTTCAAAAGGGTTTGAATAAAAACCAGCAAATTCTTTACGCCCACGTTTTTCAATTTTTATATGCGGCCTTGAATAGCGAAACGCACATACTTCTATTGATGGCGTTACAGGAATCAAACGCTGGTATTACACAGACGCAGAATATCGTGTAAATGGCAATTCTGGAAAATGGATTCAGGGATTTTGCCGGGATGAGCAGCAGAATTTGGAGAAAGAGCGAATTGCGGGAACGATTGATTATGATGAACTGGTGGCAGGCAATGGAATTGTCTTGCTTCAGGAGCGTGCCGATCTCTATGATATTGAGGCTTCGCTGGGTGATACCGTCGAAGTGGACTATAAAACCGAATCCGGGCAAATTCGCACAAAGACCTATACCGTCATGGGCATTGTAAACGAATATTCTTACTCCGGCTTCTCAAAGTGCTTTGCGATTCCAGAGCAGCTTATGAATGAAGCGACCGGGATAGATTGCACAGGTACGATTTCCGTAATTACCGATATGGAAAAATTTGATACGGTTGAAGCCGCATTAAATCAACGGATAGACGGAAATAGCGATTTGGTTATGGAAACCATAAAAGAAAGTATCACTTATTATAGCGGGCTTCAACAATTTTCTTTCGGGGTAATGTTGATCGTGGCTGTTATTGTTGTATGCTTTTCTTTCATCAACCTTGTCAATACGATAATCACAAACTTTCTGTCCCGCAGGCAGGAAATTGGAATGTTACAGGCGATTGGTTTGAGTAAAAAGCAACTTATCAAAATGCTGTGTTATGAGGGGTTGATTTATTCAGTTTTTGCTACG
>RAZJ01000114.1 GCA_003612625.1 bacterium 1XD42-1
AGCCGGAACGCAAGCCCTCCATCAAGGCCCAGCTTTCCGCAAAGCCCGTCCCCGGCGATAACCCCGCCGCCCAAACCAAAGACCGGGAGGTACGTTAAATGACGGTCAAAATTTTATGCGGCAATGCGCTGGAACAGCTTCACACGCTGCCTGCTGAAAGCATCCATACCTGCATCACTTCACCGCCCTATTATAATCAACGTGACTATGGCATTTCTGGACAGATCGGTATGGAACATACGCCGGAACAATACATTGTGACTTTGGTAGCAATATTTAGCGAAGTCTGGCGGGTACTGCGCCCGGATGGAACACTTTGGCTCAACATTGATGATAGTTATGCCGGCAGCGGCAACGGACGTATGGGGGACGGCTCCGGCTATATGGGCAAGCCCTCAAAATCTTCTCTCTATCAAGGCACACGCAGCGGTATCCTGCATAAGACCCAAAGCCCCTGCTGCAAAAATAAAGACCTGATTGGGATTCCGTGGATGCTCGCCTTTGCACTGCGTACAGAGGGCTGGTATCTGCGTCAGGACATTATCTGGCACAAGCCAAACTGTATGCCCGAAAGCACCCGCGACCGCTGTACATCCAGTTATGAGCATCTTTTCCTGCTTTCCAAGTCCAGACACTACTATTTTGATTCTGCTGCTATCCGTGAACCTGCCGCTGTCGGCGGCTATCGGAACAAGCGGAATGTTTGGAGCATCAACACCAAAGGCTATGCCGGCGCACACTTCGCATCGTTTCCTGAAAAACTGGTGGAGCCGTGCGTTTTGGCTGGCTGTCCACCGGACGGAACCGTATTAGACCCATTTGCGGGGAGCGGAACGACCGGAGTTGTAGCAAAACGCCTGGGGCGGCGTTTTACTGGCATAGAACTCAGCCCCGCATACTGCAAACTGGCGGCAGAACGGATTGCCGCCGTCTAAGGAGGTGAGAATTTATGCCCTTTGTACCCGTACCCAAAGACCTTGCCAAAGTCAAGACAAAAGTGGCGTTCAACCTGACGAAACGCCAGATTGTATGCTTTGGCGCGGGCGGACTGGTGGGCGTCCCCGCCTACATCTTTACACGCGGCAGCATTGGCAACGAACCGGCGGCGCTCCTTATGATCGGTTTGATGCTGCCCTTTTTTCTGTTTGGCATCTATGAAAAAGACGGCCAGCCGCTGGAAGCAGTCCTGCGGCATATGATACGCGCACAGTTTCTCTGCCAGAAAACGCGCCCGTACCAGACCGACAACCTGTACGCCGCCTTTTCGCGGCAGACCAAGGAGGTATCAACGATTGAAAACAAAACAGCAGGCAAAGCAGGCAAGAAACCTGCAAGCGGCAAAAAAGGAACTGAAAAAAGAAAAGTCTGACTTAAAGGCCACCCTGCGCCTGACCCCGGACGCAAAATTAAGCAGCCGGGACAAACGGCGGCTTTTCGCATCGGTCAGCAAGGCAAAGCGGGACGGCAGGCTCCCCAAGACCGCCCAGCAGACCATCCCCTACCAGGAAATGTGCCGGGACGGTATCTGCATCATTGGCGACCGCTATTTCACCAAGCAAATCCAGTTTTACGATGTGAACTACCAGCTTGCACAGAACGAGGACAAGAACCTGATTTTTGAGAACTACTGCGATTTCCTCAACTATTTTGACAGCTCCATCAAAGTCCAGCTTTCTTTCCTCAACCAGCGGGCCGATATGGAGGAATACCAGAAGTCCATCCATATCCCGGAGCAGGCGGACGCATTTAACGGCATCCGGCGGGAATATTCGGGGATGCTCAAAGGCCAGCTTGCCAGGGGGAACAACGGCCTGACAAAGACCAAGTACATCACCTTTGGCATTGAAGCGGACAGCCTGAAAGAAGCAAAGCCCCGCCTGGAACGCATTGAAGCGGATGTGCTGGCGAATTTCAAGGTGTTAGGAGTCCGCGCCCACTCGTTAGACGGCTATGAGCGTCTGGCAATCCTGCACCGGATGTTTCACCCGGCGGATAACCAGAAATTTAAGTTTGCCTGGGACGCCATCTGGAAAACCGGGCTTTCCAGCAAGGACTTCATCGCGCCGGACAGCTTCACATTCAAGTCCGGCCAGTATTTCCAGATTGGCAGAACCTACGGCGCGGTATCGTTCTTACAAATCCTCGCCCCGGAACTGACCGACCGTATGCTGGCGGATTTCCTCGACCTGGAAAACAGCATGGTGGTGACGCTGCACATCCAGTCCATCGACCAGAGCGCGGCAATCAAGAACATCAAGCGCAAGATTACCGACCTCGACCGCATGAAAATCGAAGAACAGAAAAAAGCAGTCCGGGCAGGGTACGACATGGACATCATCCCGTCCGACCTTGCCACGTTCGGCAGCGAAGCAAAGACGCTTCTGGAAGATTTGCAGAGCCGCAACGAGCGGATGTTCCTTGTGACCATGCTGGTGATGAACCACGCCGGGACGCGGCAGAAGCTGGAAAACAACATCTTCCAGGCGGCGGGCGTGGCGCAGAAATACAACTGTGCGCTGCGCCGTCTGGACTACCAGCAGGAGCAGGGCCTGATGTCCTCCCTACCGCTGGGCCTTAACCAGATCAGCATCCAGCGGGGCCTTACCACTTCCAGCACCGCCATTTTCGTGCCGTTCACCACCCAGGAGCTTTTTATGAACGGGGAAGCGCTGTACTACGGCTTGAACGCCCTCTCCAACAACTTAATCATGGCTGACCGCAAGAAATTAAAGAACCCCAACGGCCTGATTTTAGGCACACCCGGCAGCGGCAAATCCTTTTCCGCCAAGCGGGAAATCACCAACGCCTTTCTGATTACCCCGGACGATATAGCCATTATCGACCCGGAACAGGAATATTCGCCCCTTGTGCAGCGGCTGGGCGGGCAGGTAATTGACATTTCCCCCGCCTCCGACCAGTACATCAACCCGATGGACTTGACCCTCAATTACAGTGAGGACGACAACCCCCTGACCTTAAAAAGCGATTTTATCCTTTCCCTGATGGAGTTGATCGTGGGCGGCAAGTCCGGCCTGGAACCGGTGGAAAAGACAGTGGTTGACCGCTGCGTCCACATGGTCTACCGGGATTACCTGCAAGACCCCAGGCCGGAGAAAATGCCGGTGTTAGGCGACCTCTATGAACTTCTGCGGAAACAGCCGGAGCAGGAAGCGCAAAGGCTGGCTACCGCGCTGGAAATCTACGTCACCGGCAGCTTAAATCCCCTTTGTGCGGCAGTTTGTGGAGGAACGGGAACAGCAGACCTTTGACCTTACCCCGGATGTTCCCCC
>RAZJ01000115.1 GCA_003612625.1 bacterium 1XD42-1
CACTTGCTCGAATCGTAACGGAACACGATTTAAGGTGTTACGGTTGGACATAGTGGAAATAAATTCCCCTATGATTATTCGTAACGCAGATGCAGCCGCGTTACAGATAAATCAAGTGGTCAAAGTTACCACTTGATTTATCTGTAACAAAAAAACATTACTCGGTGTTACGGATATGCAAAGTAGGAATGTTGACTACTTTATGTACCCGTAACGGAAACAGACATAAGAGGAAAATTTTTAGGTTGGGCGGTCTGCGGACCGCCCTTTGCTGTTATACAGCAGAAAGGAATTTTATGAACATTTTGAATCACAATACGCCGATCATCATCGGCATCGACCACGGCTATGGCAACATCAAGACTGCCAACTGCTGTTTCAAAACCGGCGTGGCCTCCTTCGACAAGGAACCGACCTTCAAGAGCAATCTGCTGGTCTATGAGGGACGCTACTATCTGATCGGAGAGGAACACAAGGAATTCACTGCCGACAAGATGGCTGACAGTGACTACTACATTCTGACTCTCGCTGCTATTGGGCGGGAGCTGAACATCCGCAAGCAGATTTCAGCCCGTGTCCATCTGGCGGCGGGCCTGCCCCTCACCTGGGTCAGTGAGCAGAAGGACGCTTTTAAGCAGTATTTGCTGCAAAAGGACAGCGTAGACTTTTATTTCCGGGGTGCGGAGTATCATGTTGACTTTGTTGGGGCCGACATTTTCCCCCAGGGCTTTGCCGCCGCTGCTGACCATCTGCGAGACTTCCGAGGGGTGAATATGCTGGCCGACATCGGCAACGGCACGATGAACGTCATGTATATCAATAACCGCCGCCCCCAGGAGAAGAAATGCTTCACCGAGAAATATGGGACCCATCAATGTATGCTGGCGGTTCGGGAGAATCTGCTGAAACTCTATGGTTCCGCTGCTGATGAGACGATCATTGACCAGGTACTCCGTCATGGGACGGCGAGTATCAGTGACCGCTACCTGTCCGCGATTCAGACGACCGCCAGGGAGTATGTGGCGGGCATCTTTCGCCGCCTGCGGGAGCATGAATATGACCCGGAATTGATGAAGCTGTATGTGGTTGGCGGCGGTGGCTGTCTGATTAAGAATTTCGGAGAATTTGATGCTGGCCGGGTGGTTATCAACGAGGACATTTGCGCCACCGCCAAGGGGTATGAATACCTGGCTCACCTTCGCGCCAGGAAGGGCGGCATGGTATGAGCAGGCAAGTTGTCAGCACCAATATTCGGTTCAATCTGGAGAAAGAGGCGGATCGGACGGCCTGGGAGTACCTTCAGCAGAGAGACGAGAGACAGCACCGCTCTTACAGCAGGGCGGTGATTGCCGCCGTCAACGACTATTTTGAACGCCGGGGGCGGTTGTTCTCTGACCCGTATCTGGAAACCCGTGAGAAGGAGGACGCTTTCCTCCTGCGGGTGCTGGAAACCATCCGGGCCGGGTGCGATCACGCCGCTCCTGTCAGTTCAGCGGCTACGCTGCTCAACCTGTTGCAGAATATCCCACCGCAACCGGCTTCTACTGAGAACGCAACCCAAGAGGACCAGCAGGAAGCGGACGATACAGCATTGGATTTCGTGGACAGTTTTTGATACCACAGCGGGCCATTTTGATACCATAACGAATTGAATTAACACCAAAAATATAAGCACCAGATACCAAATTTCTTGTATTTACACAGGGAATTTGTATCTGGTGCTGTTTTTTGCCCTTTATGATACCAACTTGCAGAATTTTGGTGTCAAAATCAGGCGTTTCCAGTGCTAACAGGCCAGTTAAGGCCGGGAAGGAGTTACTATGACGGATAATGAAAAGAAACTGATCCAGGCCCGACACCGTTTGGAAGAAGCCCAGGCCCGTGACCGTGTGAAGCAGCGCAAAGCCCGGACACGGCGGTTAATCCAGGAGGGGGCTGTTTTGGAGAAGGCTCTGCCGCAGACGGTAAGCATGAGCTTGAACGAGTTGGAAACATATCTGCACGAACTTACAAATTGAGTACGCAAAGCAGGAGCGTCCCGGTTCGCCGGGGCGCTCCGCTTTTCCAGGCCCGAAGGGCGCACTTACTCACCACCCGCAAGCGGGCGGTGGTACTGCCTTCGGCAGTCGTGCGCTCTCCGAGGGGGATGCGGCCCCTGCGGGGGCCTGCCGTGAATGACTGCGGTCATTCACGGTGCGTATGGAACAGGCCGGTGCGCCGCCCTGCTCCATACGCCAGCGAAAACCTGCCACCGGCAGGTTTTCGCTGTTTACGGGGGACGTAGGACGATGGACGGGGGACAAAGGACGGAGGTAATAAAAACTGGCGATTTATCATTTAGAGGCAAAGGTCATTAGCCGGGGGATAGGCCGCTCTGCTGTCGCGGCGGCGGCCTACATGAGTTGCTCCCGGATTTACAACGACTATGACGGCGTACAGCATGACTATATCCGGAAGCAGGGGCTTGTGTGGCAACAGGTTTTTCTGCCGGATATGGCGCCTACGGAGTGGGCGGATCGGGAAATCCTCTGGAACGCCGTGGAGGAAGCGGAGAAAACGAAGGACAGCCGCCTCGCCCGCGAGTTCGTGGTGGCGCTCCCTGTTGAACTGAGCAAAGACGAGTGGATAACCCTGTTGACGAACTTCATACAGACCAATTTTGTGGCGGATGGGATGTGCGCTGATGTGTGCATCCACGATACGGATGGTCACAATCCCCACGCTCATATCCTGCTGACCGTGCGGCCTCTGACCAAGGATGGTAAATGGCAGCATAAGACCGAAAAAGAATATTTGTGTATTCGGGATGGTGAGGAACGGAGATTCACTGCGGCAGAGTTTAAGTCGGCGTGGTCCCAGGGCTGGGAGAAGCAGTATCAATACAAAGTCGGCAAAAAGAAGGTGTATATGCCGCCTTCTCAGGCTGAGGCGCAATGCTATGAGCGTATTTCCAAATATCCCAAAAGCACAAAATACGGTCGACAAAATCCCATCTCCGCACGTTGGAACAGCGAGGAACAGCTTGTCCTCTGGCGGGCGGCATGGGCGGATGGAACCAACCGATTTCTTGAGCAGGCCGGGAGCCAAGAGCGTGTCGATCATCGTAGCCATGTGGAGCGTGGGCTGGACGAACAGCCTACTATTCATGAGGGTGTAGCCGCCCGTGCGCTGGTGCGAAGCGTTAAGAAGTCTAACCCCGGAAGTGGTGTCTGGCTTCTCTTTTGCGTCTGGGGATTCGCC
>RAZJ01000116.1 GCA_003612625.1 bacterium 1XD42-1
AGTTGCTTGATGATTATGTCTGTATCAAGGTTGACCGTGAGGAACGTCCGGATATTGATTCTGTCTATATGTCGGTTTGTCAAGCGCTGACCGGATCTGGAGGGTGGCCGCTGACAATTTTTATGACTCCGGAACAAAAACCATTCTTTGCTGGAACCTATTTTCCAAAAAAGAATAGATATGGCAGTCAGGGACTTGAATATTTGCTTCAGCAAGTATCATATCTTTGGAAAAACGAACGAGAAAAACTTTTAGATTCCAGTGAAAAGATTGTGTCAGTACTAAGGCAGATACATTCGTCAGAATCAGGTGAGCCTGATAAAACTATTTTAAATCAAGGGTATCATTTACTTTTCCAATCTTTTGACTCTAGTTGGGGCGGTTTCAGTACAGCGCCAAAATTTCCGACTCCACACAATCTTCTCTTTTTGATGCGGATATATGAAACAGAAAAGATACCGGAAGCTTTAGAAATGGTTGAAAAGACATTAAAGGCCATGGCAGATGGTGGAATATTCGATCATATCGGTGGAGGTTTTTCACGTTATTCTACTGATCAAAAGTGGCTTGTACCTCATTTTGAAAAAATGCTGTATGATAATGCATTATTGATTTTAGCTTATCTAGAAGCATTTCAGCTTACCAAAAATTCATTTTATGCTGAAGTGGCAAAACGTACTGCTAACTACATTTTATCTGAACTGACTGATTTAGAAGGCGGTTTTTATTGCGGACAGGACGCGGACAGTGATGGCGTTGAAGGAAAATATTATGTGTTTACTCCTGATGAAATTTTAAAAATACTTGGTGAAAAAGATGGTATGAAATTTTGTGAGGAGTATGATATTACAGAACAGGGCAATTTTGAAGGGAAAAGTATTCCTAACCGCATTGGGAAAAATAGTCCCCCATGGGATATAGATGATCTCCGTCTGAAGAGGCTTCGCGAATATAGAAAATTAAGAACGCAGCTTCATCTTGATGACAAAATCCTGCTGTCATGGAACGCATGGACGATTGTTGCACTGGCAAAATTGGGTTTGGTTCTTGATGATTCACAATATACCAATGCTGCAATAAAAGCCCAAAGCTTTATCTGTAAAAAAATGACGGATGAAAAGAATCGGCTTTTTCTTCGTTACTGTGATGGAGAAATTGCCCACTTAGGCCAGCTTGATGATTACGCGGTATATGCGCTTGCTTTGATTGCGTTATACGGTTCCACATTTGAAACCAGTTATCTGAAAGAGGCGGTACTTCGTGCAAAGCAGATGATAGATTTATTTGAAGATAAGGAGAATGGCGGATATTATCTGACCGCTCATGATGCCGAGCCGCTGATTACCCGCCCCAAAGAAACTTATGACGGAGCAATTCCATCTGGAAATTCCGTTGCTGAAATAGTACTAGAAGAACTTGCGTCACTTGCAGGTGAAATCGTGTTTCGGAAGGCAGCAGACCGTCAGCATAGGTTTATGGCAGGACAGATCAAAGAATATCCAGCAGCATACTGTTACTCATTAGTGGCTATGACAAAATCCATCTACTCACATAAAGAATTGATCTGCACCGGAACGGAACTGCCAAAAGAACTTTTAGCTTATTACCGTGAACATCCGGCACATGATTTAAGCAGTCTGTTTAAGTCAGCGGAAAATGAAAGGAAACTGTCAGAAGTCGCGCCTTTTACAAAATCTTATCCGATATCCGAAAATACGGTATGGTATCTTTGTGAAAACGGAAATTGCCATGTACCGCAAACAGATTTCAGAAAATTGAATTTAATCTGACTGCTTTATTCTGCTAATTGGATAAGATAAAAAAGAAAGCACACAATTTATAAGTGTGCTTTCTTTTTTGAGAATATCATTTGATTTTTGAAAAAATTTCAGAAAAGTTATTTTTCTATTGACAAAATGAATTGGAATTTTCTCTGTTATCGGAACATTCTTCTAATATTTTTTCACGTATACAACGATACTCAGAATCTGTAATAAGACCCTGTTCAAATAGTTTGTCATTAAAATAATTTAACCAGATACGTTGGGATAGTTTATTAGAGGTGCAGCTATTTTTAACACTTTTCATAAGTGGAGTCACTCCTTTTTTCCTGTAATTAGTATTCCAAATTAGGAGGAATATATACAATTTAATAGTATGTAACTACCACTTTTTAATTTTACAAAAACAGCTGTATTCTAGGTCTGTGATCGCTTAAGGATAAAATAGCGGGTTTTTCATTTGCAAGATTTCTTTGTTAATACTGATAAAAATATTTTAGTATATCGTTGCCAAGAACCCCCAAAAAATCTTTGGGGATATACTCATTAAGAGAATCTAAAAATTTGCAAAAGGTTTCATAGTCTAAAGACTCATCACAGGAATCGCAGTTTGCAGATTCACAATTTTGATTTAAAGATGGATCAAAATCGCTGTTTTCAAGCTGTTTTAGTCTAATTCCCATATAACAATAGACATTAGATTCTGAATTATTATAGTGAGGTCTATAATAAAGTTTGTTCTGGGCAGCAAGATTAGGATATTTTGTTTCTAAAATAGAAAGTAACTTTTCTTTAAATTCTTTTTTAGATAAAGGGACATCTCCTGACAGGGAACAATATTCTTTGTAAGCCTGCAGAATTTTACTTCCCGCAATGTGATAGGATTCATTATATTCACAATTTTCTTGCAAGAATTTCTCAAATAAGGAATTTGTTTTTTTAGGTTTTGATAGTTTTCCCCATTGTTTTTCGGTATTTTTTAATAAATTTTTATCAATAAGAAGATGTGCGCCGTAAAATGCAAAAGCTGTCCGAAGCCAATGAATGCATGGAAATGTAAATCCTTCCATTTCTTCTAAAAGACAGTGATTAATTGCAATATATGTTTGTGGAATTTTGCTTTTCTTTAGTAAATCTAAATCATGTTCTGAATTTGTTACGAATATAATATTCATTCGGTTGATAAATTTAAAATCCCACCCAAGTTTACTATTCTCGAAAACAGGTTTACAATTAATTAGGTCATAGATAAGCTCAATATCTTTTTCTTGTAAAGGATTTTCTGAGTATACAATTAGATAACGCATGCCGTTTAATTGTTTATTATATAAACTGACATAATCCTTTTTTAAATTTTTTATTT
>RAZJ01000117.1 GCA_003612625.1 bacterium 1XD42-1
GTCTGCGTCAGGAGAATGTTCTGGTCGAATTGGGGATTGATGAAAGGCTTAATATCGTCGGAATTTCCCCATGAAGCGTTTTGTCAAGTGCTTTTTTGAGTTATTGACGCAAGCCCTTGTTAGTGCGGCGGGAAACGGGCAGGAAAAGGGGCGTAAAATACGCCTGTGGACGGTTAGAAGCCGTTTTCGTGGGTAGGTAGTATAAAATCCTTACCCTGTGGATTTTCGCGTCTGCAACGCCTTAAAAATCAAGCCTTTTCAAGCCCTATTGCGTAACAATCCATTCTGTTCTTTGGGAGAGGTCGGGGGCGCGGGGGCAGAGCCACCGCAAAACCTAACGACTGCCGCCGCAGTAGTGCAGACGGTTTTGCCGTTAGAATGAAGCGGACGAAAGCGGGGGCAGGATTGTTAAATCCTGTTCCCCGTTTTCGGCGGCGAAATGGCAACGGCAAAAATCCAGACGGTCAAGGGTTTAAGGGTGGAGATTTTTTCGCATCCTTTGCGAAAAAATACTACTCGTCCCTTGACAGTCTGGATAGGCGGAACGGACGTAGAACGAGGATTGTTTTCAGCGGGAAGGTGTGCTATAATTTGAACCGACAAACTAACCGACGCCGCAGTAGTGCAGACGATTTTGCCGTTAGAATGAAGCGGACGAAAGCAGGGCAGGGTTGTAAAATCCTGTTCCCCGTTTTCGGCGGCGAAATATATTTGCGTTTTGCATAATATTAGAACGGAATAGAGAAAGTTGTTGTTTAAAATATGCAAAATTTGTTCTTAAATGTAAGATTTTTAATAACAGAAAGGCTATAATAATATATGTTTAACAATGACATAAAGAGAACAATTGGAAAAATTTTAAAGGCAGATGGATATAAGCTTGCGCCACCCCTCGGAAAAGGGGTGGTGTATTATATAAAGAGGCATTCAGAAAAGTTGGGCTTTTATGTTGGATGCCGTGATAACAGAAGTTTGAATGGTCCAATTACAATTGATCTGCATTTTACAGGTCTTATGAATCCTGATGACAGTGTGATGAATTTTTTTTCGGGACTTCATGTAAAGATATTAGATGTGTATGATACGGAAGTAACAGACAAAGTAATGATTGCCGCTGGTAATAAAATAAAAGTGATAGAAAAGTATATAGGCAGTTCTTATAAGTTTGTTCTTCAGGAATTGATATCTCCTTGTATTGATTCAAACAAAAGACCATTTGGGCAATTGGCTATCTATCGTGAATATATTTTAATTTATGATACACTAAAGAATGATAAGAATTTACAAGAAGAGTTTGTTTTGCTGCAAAATAGATGTTTTCAAAACTATAAGAAAATGGGAGAGAATGCTGAAAGAATAGAAAGAATAGCACTTTGCAGCAGCTTTATTGATAGACTTCCAAAAGATTATTTTATAGAGAAAGGGATTTATGAATGCTTGGATTTTACTAGGGATATAGAAAACTTAAAATATGGATTGTCATCATATATTTATGCACAAGCATTGTTTGGAGAAAAATAGAAGTTGAGAACAGAAGTATATGGGAGATCGTATTATGTATAATGAGAATAATATTGATGAGATAATCACAGTTATTTTAAGTAGTAAAGGATATCATAAGGTGCCTATTTTACAAGAAGGAACGAACTGCTATCTAAAGAGATATTCAGATAAACTAGGTTATTACGTGTTGTGTTATTACGATAAGAAAGGAATCTCTATTCATTTCTGTTTTACAGGCATTATGATGCCAGATATTAATTTAATGGATTTTTATGCTGGGATACATTTAGAAATATTAGAGATGTACAATAAAACAACAGAGGAACCAATTATAGTTGCAGTAGAGAAGATAAAAGCAATAGAACCATATCTTGAAACAGCATCTGAAATAATTTTACAGGAGCTAATGAACCCAATTTTGCCCATAGAAAAGTTATTTTTATACCGAGATACTATCATAGCATATGATATATTAAAAAATGATGAAAACTTGCAAGAAAAGTTTGCACTTCTGGAAAAAGAACTTTATAAGGTATGTAAGAAAAGATCAATTAGCAAAAAACATCAGACTATTTGTAGTAGTTTTATAGATTGGCTTCCAAAGGATTATTTTGCAGAAAAAGGATTTTTAAATATAGAAGAATTAAGACAAAATATAATATTATATATTTATGCACAGGAACTGTTTGAGGAATAGTGTAGGAAAATATAGTTTTGGGAAAATAGATATAAAAATAGGAGAAAGTATGGAGCTAAAACAAGATTTTATAGAGAGAATGGACAGAACTTCTGAGCGGCGGTCAGTCCCTGATTCCCAAAATTCATGCTATCTCGGATATGGAAAGTGGTGTGAAAGCAGTAGAATTTTTTATTCGGACACTACCTCCGGGAATCAATTGGGTACAGGAGCAGTAACAATTCCAGTTTATTGGGCTGTTGAAGTGCCAAAGCAGGGCGGCGGTAATAGGTCATTGACTATCCCGCCGCCCCGTCTGTTATCGCTCTATATCCTGCGCCCTGTGGGGTTGCTGTTCCCGCTGTTCCTGCCGCAAGATACTGTAAACGCTCTTTCTGATTTTCTCGGCTTCTTTTACTTCCTCTTTCAATGCAAGATACCGCTGATTGAGCGTTTTTCTCTCGGCGGTCAACTTTGTGTATTCTTCTTTCCATGCCTTTGTCGGGATTGTGGTCTTGCCGTTCATCACGCCTTTGAGATAATCTTTTGCCGTTGTGAATAAGATTTGCTCGGTTTCGGTCAGCGGCTTTTTTCCCTTGTACTTGAAATAAATGTCGGCTTGCTCGATATGCTTTTTCAGAGTGCCTAACCGCCGTTCAACGGGTTTCAGTTTCCCTTGAATATCCAGTTGTTCCCCTATCATAGCCTTGAATTTTTCATCAAGCCCCGTTATATCCATGATGTTGTTGGCTTGAAGGAAATTCAGCATTTTCGCCGCGTCCTTGAGGTTATAGAGGGATTGGGAATATCCCGATTTTCCCGCCTGTGCCTTGCGTGACAAAATGCCTTGAATGTAGTCGGCAAGGGTGGGCGGCTCGGTGTTCTCGGTTTCCT
>RAZJ01000118.1 GCA_003612625.1 bacterium 1XD42-1
CAAAAACTAGCTAACACTGCATTTCGTTGTTGTTCGTTTAATCGAGTGTAGCATATTGTCACCGCTTTATTAAACAAAGTGGAATCCATAGGATTTTGCACTCCCAATCTAAAAACTAGCTCCAGTGCCGCAAAGTTGGTGGATTTCCGGCTACTGGGCTATATCGCAAATTGAAAACAGCTACAAAATATTTTCATATTTTGTAGCTATTAGCCAATTTTAAATTTCAGCGGTTTCAATTTTTTTTATTAAAGCCTTAGTATCTTCCATTTGTCTTTTGAAAATTTGGTACATAGACAACTCTTGGTTACTAGGTTGACATTTTGACATTTGCTCTTCATATTCCCGATAAGCAACCTCCAGAGAGTGTTTAATTTTTCCCCATTCAATAAAAGTAAATTTCATTTTGACCTCTCCCCTTGATTTTTTGGCCTTACTAGGTTATAATCAAGGCGGTTAGATGGCAGGATTCTAACCGCCTTTTAATTGAGTTAGGCTTCCATGACTTTGAACGGTGATAGGAAGCCTATTTTTTATTTACTTTCTTTGGGATTTTGTGTACCTGCTATAAATTTAATACATTCTATTGCTTCTTCTGCGGTATGACCTTTAGCTTCTAACCATTCAATCAATCTTGCTGTTTCTGTTGCTGTCATATGCTGTACATTAAAAGATCCTAAATCATCCTTTATAAGATACAACAGCCGGACTCCCATCTAATTTAATAACAGTAGAAAAACCAAATTTCCAATTATCAAGGTTATAAATAACCTGTCCATTTTTTGTTGTTCTGCCGCTATTAGTAAGTGTTAAATTTTGAGCGTTTATCAAACCATGAAAATGGATGGCCCGTTCTGTTTCCCCTTCCCGGAGCTTATGATATTCGGGAAATAATATGTAATCCATTTGATTCCGTTTTACACGGTTGCTCAACCAGTCCCGTAATTTTTTATAGATCTTTTTTGTATCATAACGGTCGATTTTTGTTGGATCTAATGTTAATGTAATAAAATACTGGAAATCATTTGCAAGCCCTATTTCAAAAGCTTTATCAATAGCACGTTTTATACTATCTGAACGGATTTCATTATTCTTTTTCCGTTTTTCTATGACAAGCGGGACATATTTACCTGTAAAGGGACATAAAATTGTTTTTCCTTCAACAAATTTATAAGACATTTCACCAGTCTCCGGGTTATATTCTTTTAAACTTTCAAATGGCTTTTCTTCTTTCCCGTGTAATTCTGCTTTATATGGATTAAAAATAGGTTTTGAAAAGCAAGCGATACTAATTCGGTTCCCAGGAAAATATTTTATTCTGCAATTAAATTTGATATCTGGTTCTGGGACAGGTCTTAAAATACGGTATTTTTTTGAATCACTAAAAGTTATCTTTTCATGAAGTGACGACATAATGTGGTAATTATCAAGTAATCAGTGTGGCGGGAACGGATTGAACCATTCCCGCCTGTTGTTTATGTGTGAATAGGGGTTAAGCCTTTTTTGGATGTATGATTTTGGCTGCGAATCTACCATCCCGATTAGCGATAACCCGGACATCTACAGAATCTCCTGTTTTTACAGGTTCAGTTGAATAAATATAACCCACTGCCCCAGTTTCATCAGGAAGGAATACTTGCCACATTTTACGGACTTGATTGGTTTGTTTATCTGTAAATTCAGTTTCTTTTACGCTTAAAACATTCATTTTCATAATAAAAAATCCTTCTTTCATAGACATTTAAAGGCATAAAACATAGTTAAAAGTCAAACCTTTTACCAAAAACAGGAGATTGAAATTTTTAAATAGTGGGAGAACGGATATTTAACAGAACACAAAACATAAAAAAACAATCCTTTCCTAAAAGAGTTTTTATGCAGGTATCGGGCTGTATTCGTAGTTTCTGGGCTATTTCACGCATAAAAACTCTTATTTTCTTATATAAAACTCTTTTGATAGAGAATTATAGATATTCTAATATTTCGGACATTTCAAAGATCTTTGATCCTGAATCGGCAAGATTTGTTTATCCTGCGACGCATATTTAACTTCGATGTTGAATATTTCACCATAATCGTTATTGTGAATTTTGACTTCCACTATAGACATTTCCTTAAGAATTTCAGCAAGAGGCTTTTCAAAAACATTTTTTAAAGTCAAATTATTCATTCCTTTCTTTGTCGTAGATTTCTGTTTCATCTTTATAACGCAAATAACGCCTGACTCTGTCTACAGCTTCCCTTAAATCATTTTGATCTTTGATCATTCGAGATAAGTATTTGATAGAGTCGGGTAATAAGTCCATGGGATTATGTCCTTGTTCTTCGATTTGGGTATACAAAGAGCTAAAAAGGCACTTAAAATCAGGATAATGGCTAATAAGACTTTCATAACTCATTACAAATTCTCCATTAAAGAATCAAAATTGGGATCTACATCTGGAATAGAATCAAACCGAGGTCGGAATATAACAACCATAGAAGGAAAAGGCGCTGGATGTTTAGCGTCAACAAATTTTATTCGGCCTTTTAAAAAACGGATTTCAGCATGATTGTTAATATAGGTATGGAACCATTGGGTATCTGTCCGGGCTGGAAGGAGCATGACAATTAAATTATTGTGGATATGGTTTTGATAATACGCTTTCCGTACCCAGAATTTAATTTCATTCCCATATGGCGGGTTGATAAAAACAGTTTCACTTGACCAGTCCTGCAAAAGTCCATTATCTTCCGTTGTATAATATTTGCCGCATTTATGGTTATATTGATTAGCTGCGGCATCTAATGTAAAATGGAACTCGGAATTTAGGGAATCAAAAAGATCCTGGGGTGTTTCCCAATCCTTTCTATTACTTGAAAACAAGGCTTTGTTCATCATATTTTTTATTCCTCTTTACTGCTGTTAAATAAAGAACGGGGGCCTTTAAAATCAACAGTAATATCTCCATTTTTATCTGGATCACCTATGTAAAGTTCAATATAAGGCACTAAATCATAAGATATATTATATTTTTCCATCATATCATCAACTAAAAGACCAAGGCCCATGAATTGTTTTAA
>RAZJ01000119.1 GCA_003612625.1 bacterium 1XD42-1
TCATGGATAACTCTATTCACAGCACATGGAAAAGCTAAAGTGCAGCTTTCCCACGTCCTGCAAACAGAGTTCCCCACAATTCCATGAGATAGCCAGTTATACACATTTTTCCACAATGCCGACTACTACGGAATCCCCATCATTTCTTATATCTTTAACGACATAAAAATGTTTTTTTGTTGTCGAATTATGAAATAATGCGTATAAAAGCAAAGCGAGGAGGTTTTGCTAATGAAAATGCGTACAGAATATACCTGTCCTTTAGAACTTGTGCATGACATGATAAAGGGGAAGTGGAAGCCGATTATATTATGGCGGCTACGTTTAGGGGCTACTTCCCTTGCAAAGCTGGAAAGAGATATAGACGGAATTACGCAAAAAATGCTGTTAGAGCATTTGAAAGAACTGATTGACTACGGCTTTGTTGAAAAGAAATCTTTTGAGGGCTATCCCCTTCATGTTGAGTATTCATTGACAGAAGATATGGGGGCGCAGATATTGGAAGCATTGAGAATCATGCAGCACATAGGGATTGACTACCTAAAAAGGAATGGAATGGAACATATCTTAGAGGAAAAGGGTGTTATCCCGGATTGACACCCACAAAAAAGTGGGTAATTTACTATTCAAAACCGGCTGCTTATAATATTTCCATAAAATTGATTGGAGGTATTGAACATGAATGTAACAAGCAGCGGAATTATTAACGGCATTATACAGCCCCAGTATGGAGGACGTGGAACGCAATTTAACGAGAACCACATTCCTACCTTTTCATTACCGTTTAAAGCAGAAAACGTACCCGAAAAAACAGTATCACTTGCGATTGTACTGGAAGATAAGGACGCTTACCCGGTAACAGGCGGTTTTGCATGGATACATTGGCTTGCGGCAAACATAACCCGTTTTGATATAAGGGATAATGAAAGTCAGACCGCAACGGATTTTGTGCAGGGGAGAAATAGTTGGACGAGCATACAGGGCGGTGAGCAGTCTGTTGAATTATCTTCTTACTATGGCGGTATGACTCCGCCCGATCAGCCACATATCTATGAGCTTCATGTATTTGCAATAGATAAAATGCTGGATATAGGACAAGGCTTTTTGCTAAATGAACTTTATCGGGCAATGGAGGGGCATATCTTAGCGCAGTATACGCTCAAAGGCATTTATGAAAACTAACTTTTGGAGAGTTGGAGGGCGCACAGGGAAAACTGTAATAGCTGTTTTTACTTGCTTTTTAATTGACACTGTAAGAGAAAACGGCATCCCGTTTTATGCTGCCATTGCTGCTATATTATGTATACAGCATAATTTCAAAGACAGTCTGAATACTGCTTTGACCCGTGAAATTGCAACGGTAATTGGCGGAATTTTTGGAGCGATAATTTTATCTTTTGAAAAGAATGTTTATCGTATTCCTAATGAGTTGTTAAGATATTTGTTTCTCTCAATTTCGCTTATTCCAATCATCAATTTTTCTGTATGGATAAAGCAGGAAAAAGGAACATTCCTTATGTGTGTTGTTTTTCTTTGTATCACAGCCACGCATGGAAATGATGAAAGTCCTTTAGCTTTTGCCATTGACCGAATTATTGATACTACAATCGGTATTTTTATTGCTTTATTTATAAATCAATTTCCAAAAAGCAAAATGTAGCTGTAAACCAAGCACCGCCCCATGTGGGAGAAAGGGGGGAATTATCTATGCCTTGCACAGAAGCATACAGGGAACACATCATGTATACTTTCAATGGCTATTGTAAGACCGTCATACGCTTTGCGGCAATCAACGCATGGCGTGACAGGAACAGACGGCGGCAAAAAGAAATATCCCTTGAATACCTCACAGAAGAAAAGTTTTACCCTTTAGGCACAACAGACGAATATTTTGAAGCACCCTATGAAGAATACCCCGTTACGATGTGCGGTCAGACAGTTATCCTCACCAATGGGGAGCTTGCCGCCGCCCTGTTATCTCTGCCGGAGAGAAACCGGGAAATCATTTTCCTTTACTTTTTCGGAGATTACACACAACAGGAAATCGGGAAAATGTACGGACGCTGCCGGAGTACGACCGGATATCAAATCCGCAAGACGTTAAAACTCTTGCAAAGAAAAATGGAAGTGCTTTCACATGGGGAATCCGAACCTTTTACCCTATGAAACGATTGTCCGGGCGACCAGTGGAGAGCCGGAAGCCGTGGACGAGGTTTTACGGCATTACAGCAAGCGAATCCGAATTGCCGCCATTGAAAACGGACATATCGACAGAGATACGGAGGACAGCATAAAATCCCGGCTTATTGCCGCCCTATTCAAGTTTCGTTTTGATGAACAGCCATACCCCAAAACTGAATAACTGCCGCTACATACAGAACGGCACACCAAGACAGGAAATCAAGAAAAGGTTTCCTGTTTTTTTGCGCCCATTTTGGCATTTTCAAAAATCGCCAGTATTATACCGTGCAAAGGGGAATAGAAATAAATTTCTGAAAATTCCCGCCTATTCGGGCTTGTGCGGTTTTGTAAGGAATAGAGGGAAATTTCCACAAATCACCGTCATTTTTGCTTTGTGTGGTGTTGTAGGTAGTAGGGGGAGAAATATAGTTGCAAAGTTGGCAGAAGCCCCCGCCCTCTCCGTCAAGGGTATCAGAAAATTCCATGAGATATTTTCGCCGGAACGCAACAAACCAGCCACGGAAAGCCGGATAGTAAGCGAACAGACCACAGAGCGCAGTTTCTTAGAGCAAGATTCTACCACAGTACCAAATTTCGCCTTTCGGCTCATTTTGTCCTGCGGGAATCTTGTTGGGGTTGCCACCCCAAGCCCGCCTTTTTTGCGGCTTGCGCCGCTTGAAAAAATCCACCCACGAAAGGAGGTTCACAGCCATGAAAAGATACAACACGCCCCACCGCCACCGGGTAATCAAAACACGCTTGACCGAGGAAGAATACGCCGAGTTTTCCGAGCGTGTCACCCTCTGCAAAATGAGCCAAGCCGA
>RAZJ01000120.1 GCA_003612625.1 bacterium 1XD42-1
TTTACCCAATATCCCCTATCTATTCGTTCTGTGGGCCTGTCTGAAAGCGGGGACGGCCTACCGTCTGGCGGCTGGGACGGATTTGGCGCACAAGCTGGTGGGGATGACGGCGGCCCTCGGCCCAGCCTTTGCCGACTTCGCGCCAGGGCTGAACTCCTTTGACTGGCTGGTAGGCATCGCGGGGGCGGCTGGCATCCGGCTTCTGATTTACTGCAAGGCGAAAAAGGCCAAGAAATTCCGCCCGGATGCGGAGTATGGATCGGCCCGTTGGGGCGGGCCAAAAGATATTGCCCCTTTTGCCGATCCCAAGTTTGAAAATAACGTCATTCTCACTAAAACGGAATTTCTCACCACCAACACCCAGCCCAAGAACCCGGCCAACGCCCGGAACCTCAACGCCTGTGTCATCGGCTCCAGCGGCTCCGGCAAAACCCGCTTCTGGCTCACCCCCCAACTGCTCCAGGCCCACAGCTCCTATGTGGTGGTAGACCCCAAGGGCGGGGTGCTGTCCCAGGTGGGCTATTTTCTCCAGAGGAAAAAGGGGTACAAAATCAAGGTTTTCAACAGCATTGATTTTTCCCGCTCTATGCACTATAACCCCCTGGCCTATATCCGCAACGAGGCGGACATCCTGAAATTCGTCAATGCCCTTATCTCCAACACCAAGGGCGAGGGCAAGGAGGGAGATCCGTTTTGGACGAAATCTGAAACGCTCCTGTACTGCGCCCTGATTGCCTATATCATTTTCGAGGGGCCAGCGGAGGACAGGAACATGAACACGCTGGTGGATATGATCTCCGGCATGGAGGTGAAAGAGGACGATCCTGACTTTATGAACGCGGTGGATTATATGTTTGCCGGGCTGGAAAAACGCAAGCCGGATTGCTTTGCGGTGAAGCAATACCGCAAGTACCGCCTTGCCAGCGGCAAAACCGCCCGCTCGATCCTTATTAGCTGTGGCGCAAGGCTGGCCCCCTTTGACATCCCCCAGCTCCGGGAGATTATGTCCTATGACGAAATGGAGCTGGACAAGCTGGGGGACAAGCGGACGGCGGCTTTCTTCATTATCAGCGACACGGACAGCACCTACAATTTTATTGTAGCCCTGGCGTTCTCCCAAATGTTCAACCTCCTGTGCGAGAGGGCGGACAACGTACACGGGGGCCGTCTGCCCCATCATGTGCGGGTGCTGTGGGACGAGGCGGCCAACACGGGCCAAGTGCCGAACCTGGAAAAGCTGGTGGCGGTCATCCGCTCCCGCGAGGTGAGTCTGACCCTGTTCTACCAGCAGATGGCCCAATGCAAGGCCATTTATGACAAGAACGCTGAAACCATTTTAGGCAACATGGACAGCGTGATATTCCTGGGGGGCCGGGAGGCCAGCACCATCAAGGAAATATCGGAAAACTGGCTGGGCAAGGCTACTATCTCTATGCAGACCGAGGGCCGCTCCCGTGGGCAGTCGGAGAGCTTCAGCCAAAACACCCAGCGCCTGGGCCGGGAGCTTATGACCCCCGCCGAGCTTGCCACCATGCCCGGCGACAGGTGCATCCTGCAACTGCGGGGCCTGCCGCCGTTCTACTCCCCCAAGTACGATTTGAAACAGCACCCCAACTACAAATACACCGCCGAGGCCGATAAAAAGAAAAATGCTTTTGACCTCTCCCGGCTGATCCGGCGGCGTATGGACAAGCTGAACCCCAGCGAGGAATATACCGTGTACGAGGTGGACGTGCCGGACGGGGGCCACATGGAAGAGGACGAGGACATCCTCAACTATGACGACCTGGACGACCCGGACACTTTTGTATAGCTTCTGGTCAGTGTGGCCAGAGGATGACCCTGCCGCCGTAACTGGCGGCTTTTTTCATGGCCGGGATGATATTCCCGGAGAATATGGAGGTTTATATGCAGTTTTTCTCTACCGCTGTTACTACCTTACAGACCCTTGTTGTGGCCCTGGGCGCTGGCCTTGCCGTGTGGGGCGTGGTCAATCTGCTGGAGGGCTACGGCTCGGACAACGCTGCGGCCAAGTCGCAGGGCATCAAGCAGGTCACGGCGAATTAGAGGTAATCAAAAGAGGAAAGGAAAAGCACAATCCAGACGGAACCGGCGGTATAGTCAAGAAATATTTGTGAGTTAGCAAGAATCCTGATATAATGGGTATAAACGCCCATCCGGGGCAGAAAGGCAGGGAGAAAAATGCACATCAGCTACAAACCGCTCTGGCACACACTGATAGAGCGCAACATGAGGAAAGAGGATTTAAGGCTTGCCGCTGGCCTGACCACAAATATGATTGCCAACATGGGCAAAGAAGGGAAACATATCAGCATGGACACACTTGCCCGTATTTGTGAAACACTGGATTGTGGCATTATGGACGTGATTGAGCTGGCCAGTGACGAGCCTTCCACCACAGGAGGGAACGACAATGGAAAAACTGAAAGAAAGAATCACAGAGAACGGCATTGATTATATTCTGGTAGGCGATTACTATATCCCGGACTTGAAGCTGCCGGAGGAGAACCGCCCCATCGGACGCTATGGGCGGCTGCACCAGAAATATCTCAAAGAGGAACATCCGGCACGGTACAGCTCCCTTATCCTGACCAGGAAATTGTGGACGTACCTTGCCGACTTAAATGAGCAGGCGGAGGAACGGCTTGACTTAATCATAGAGCAGATGAAAGCAGCCGAGGGAGTGACGGAGGAACTGAAAGCCCGAAACCAGCTTGAATGGGTGGGGCGGATAAACAATATCCGCAGCCGGGCAGAGGAAATCATAAAAAGTGAGATGATTTATTTATAGAAATGTGGTAGAATCATTTTGGGCAATAAAATCGGGATTTAAGGATGAGACTATAAATGAGCAAATTCAGGAATTGACGAAAGCAGACCGGCAGCGGTGAAGGCCGGTGAGGAAGGGCACA
>RAZJ01000011.1 GCA_003612625.1 bacterium 1XD42-1
TTCAAGCTGTTCATGTGAAATATCCAGTATGCTTCGCTGGATAAATTGGAACGCATGATTATTGATAAGTACATCAAGCGTTCCAAAATAATGTACGGTTTTCTCTACGCAATTCTTTGCAAAATCTGAATTTTTTAAATCTCCCTTTAAAAGCAGACATTCGCCGCCAAACTGCTTGATTTTTTCAGCAGTCTCATTTGCATCACGGTCTTCATCAAAGTAAACAATAGCAACTTTTGCCCCTTCTTTTACGAAATCATACGCAACTGCTCTGCCAATCCCGCTATCACCTCCAGTGATCAATGCCACTTTGTTTTCCAACTTACGGCCTGATTTACAGCATTCGCTCATTGGCAATGGCTTCATAATGTATTCCAGCCCCGGTTGTTCGTTTTGATGCTGCGGTGGAAACCCGACAGGAAAACTGCAATGATTCAAGTCATAATAACGATTATTTTGATTCATAAGCGGATACCTCCCATATGTCATGATATGCCGGTTATTATGAGGGGTGCTTATGGGAAAGAAGAAAAAGATCCCGCTCAGATATAAAACAAATACCGTTTTCATAACATCAGGAAAGGTTTGTTTTATAATTGAACGGGAAAATATAACTGCTAATCATTCATAGAAGTTTATTCTGCTTTATCAGTTAAAAGATGGCGGTGTCACTTCTGTATTTGAAAAACTACTGTTCTGTGGTGACGGCTCAGACATGCTAAAATACATTTTAGCTGCTTTTGTAGTTCCAAAGTCGCGGTTTGAGCCAGTACTTTGTACTTTGTTAAAGGCTTCTCTAAACATGGCATTATGCGCCTCTTCCCGATTGAGAAGAAAGTCTATGGTTTCTTTTACCTTTTTATCATTGATTTGACGGTAAAGGTACTCATAAACAACTTTTGCCCGCTGCTCAGATGCGATATTAGAAAGCAGATCAGCACAAAGATCTCCAGTAACGGTTACATAATCGCCTGTCCAGGAATATCCGGAAGCATTGAGCAAACCGGGATTCAGTCCCAGTAATACATGAGACTGAATTTCACCTGCAGGAACAGTGGCGGCGTCCACATCGTGGCCGTTCAGAAAATTGATTGTCTGTGCCACCATTTCCATATGCCCAAGCTCTTCGGCCGCAATATCAAGAAACAGATCCTTGATTTCTGGATCTTTAATGCGAAAGCTTTGGGACATATATTGCATAGCCGACTTTAATTCACCATTTGCACCGCCAAGCTGCTCCTGAAGGAGCGCTGCATACTGCGGATTTGGTTTTTCTACTTCCACAGGATGAAACAACATTTTTTCATGTTTGAACATCAGTTTATACCTCCATTCTTTAAAATATTATTTTCTTATTTAAAATACAATATTCGTTTTTCGGTTTCGTTATCTATAAAACCGTAGCGGTTCCCTATTGCAAGGGAACCGCTACGGTTTATCGTAAATTTTTTCTACTAACCTCACCAAGAAAACAGAAAAAATATGGAATTATTTGCTTATTTCAGCCCAAACTTTCAATTCATTTTCACTGATATTTACGGAGAAAACCTCTCCCTTCTTTAAGTCAGCTCCTGCACAAGACGGAGCCAATTCCTTATTCGTATTTCCCATTCCACTGCCACCAGAAGTTGCCAGTGGAATAATTTTTTTCCCGCTAAAGTCATATTGCTCCAAAAATGTATTGATAATGGTGGGTGCAACATACCACCAAATGGGGAAAGCAATATAAATTGTATCATACTGCTCCATGTTATCTACGGTATTTGCTACTGCTGGACGGAAGGATTTATCCTCCATCTCAATGCTGCTGCGGCTTTTTTTATTCGTCCAATCCAGATCAGCAGATATATAAGGCACTTCTGGTTTGATTTCATGTAAATCCGCACCAACTACAGATGCCAATTTTCCTGCTAATTTAGCTGTTGTTCCAGTTGCACTAAAATACGCTACTAATACTTTACTCATGTCTTATTCATCCTTTCCTACTTTAACGCTCCATAAACGGCATCTGTTACTGGCTCCTGCCATTCATCGGAACTATTTTCACCTGGCACCTCTACAGCCAAATGGGAAAACCAACTATCTGGTGCAGCACCATGCCAATGTTTTACACCCGTAGGGATATTGATACAGTCTCCTGGTTTTATTTTTACAGCATCCTTGCCCCACTCCTGATAATAGCCACAGCCTGCTACGCATATGAGAATCTGACCGCCGCCTTTATCTGCATGGTGGGTATGCCAGTTATTACGGCATCCCGGTTCAAAAGTTACATTAAAAATTCCAGCCTGTGCTGTGGAAATGGGCGCTAAGAAGCTCTTACCGGAAAAATACTGGGCAAAGTCATTATTTGGTGCACCAATAGGAAATATCATGGATTTCGCATGTGCTCTCATTTCAGGATCTGTATACTCTAAATCACCTTCACCTGGTTCCCAGATTTCCTTTGCCAGATTAAATACCGCCCATCCTTTTGGCCAGCCTGCATAAAAAGCAGTATGTGCAATAATTGCTGCAATTTCTTTCTGTGTTACGCCATGATCTTTCGCATTTTGAAGATGAAATTTTAAAGATGAATCTGTAATACCAGATGCCATCAATGCGACAACTGTTATAATACTTCTGGTCTTTACGTCAATATTCTGGTTATTCCAATTTTCCCCAAAAAGAATATCATCATTATGATGTGCAAATTCTGGAGAAAATCTACCAAGCGCATTCCGTCCTGCGGTTTGAACTATTTTTTCTGCCATATTCTTGTCCTCCTACTGTTATTTATTTTAGTCTATCCAGCCATGTTTTTATAGTCACCACAGTTGAAAAGCAGCAGAAAGCGCATCGTCAAAAGATGGCTCATAAGGAAGAATTTTTCGTAAAAATTGTATCATTTTAGTTAACACCTTATACACAAGGATTTGATGTATAATGAAAGGGAAATAAGGAGGCAACTAAGAATGGCAAAAAAACAACGGAAATACGATATAGAGTTTAAAATGCAGGGCGTAAAGCTGGCAAAGGAAATTGGCGGGGCAAATGCATTGCTTTCTTTTGGGCAAAGAGAGAAATAAGGAATTCCGCTGAAAAAGGGAGAGAAGTCTTATCGGAAAGATGTTCATATTTTTTCAAGGCAAATAAAACTGCCTGTTCTGCTAGGGGACGGCAGGGAAGAAAACGTTGTGCCATTACAGTGAAATGATTTATTAAACCTCTTGCGAAATTAAGCCAAGCGGTCAAAATTGCAGATACCAGCAATAAGGGAAAAGCGAAGAGCAAAACGTTTTCTGCGATTGCGATAGCATTCAGAGAGGATACGAAACCTTTTGACAAAGCGGATGACATGTTCAACATATTCCAGGATTGTTTCATCGGAGAGGGCGATATCAGAGCAGAGAAATACCCGAAGGGCTTTTTTCTTGCCCAAAGCCCCAACCACAGCATGGTCAATTTTGTCCAGGGCCCCCTCATAGCGATACACCATGTAGGTGCGGCCTTTCACCGTTACAGGGTGAAAACAACCGGGGTCAAGAGAGAAAGCCAGGTCTGCTGCGGAAATCCGCCTTCCCTCCGGATATAAGATGCGATTGGTTTTCATTGCGCCGATCAAGTGGCAGTTCTTCTCTTGGCAGGCGTCAAAAATGGCGTGGCTGGTATACCAGCTGTCCGCAAGGACGTAAGCATCCGAGTCTGCCGGAAAGGAACGAATGATCTCCAGTGTCATGTCGATTTTTGTTCCGCGCTCCGGGCAGCACCGCTTCATAGAGTAGCACAGTGACGTCTCTCCCGTGCCAACGATTGCCGCGTGGATCTGATGGCCGTAGATTACTTTCCCTTCCAGATGCGAATAATACCATCCGGCACCCTGGGTTGGCCGTTTCGCCTTTGAAGATGGTTTCGTTTTGGGCAGGACAGTGTCGTCAATACTGACAAAAACCGGCGTCTTGGTTGCCTGCGCGAGCTCTGTGACTGTCTGGAAGCTCTCGCGTTTTTGCGTTTCTTCCAGTCGTTCATCATCCCACTTCCCCTTTGACAGAAAATGGCTGTAAGTCGTCCGGTGGACCGGGCCGCCCTCGGCATAGTCCACCATTTTGCCGCTGTTCCCTTTCAAGCAGCTGGTCAGGATCATCTCCTGGAGCCGCTGCTGGGGGACGCTTGTCAAAAAATCTAAGTGTTTCTCAAAAAAGAATTTGCGTATCTGCTCTTTCGGTGTTATAATCTTCACAAGGCATTCCCTCTTGTGTTTTGTGGGTCGTTGCGCTTCCATTATAACACATTTGGGCTATGCCTTTTCTTTTTGCCTTTTTACGGATTTGCTCATTTATAGCAATATGGAGATTTATGGATCAAAATTGATTTCCGTGTAAGAAACCCCTGATTAAATTTTTCCAGTATATCCTCATAGCTGACCAACATTACACTGCCAAGCTTATTGGCCTTTTCGATACATCCTTTGGTGAAACCAGATTTGGAAAACAAGTAGTAATATACCTTACTGTATGGAAACAAGCGGCTACGGTGAATCAGCGTTTCCAATACACCCAAATCGATCTTTTCGTTTGTCCATTTGCACTCTCCAAAGAGGGCTGTGGTCTTGTCCTGTTCCCCCAGAATATCGATCTCTGCTTGTGATTTTTCGATGGGGTCATTGCCCCACCAGCGTCCTAGAGAAGTGAATTCCACGGGAGATTGGCCCTTCAGCAGTAGAGTCCACAGGTACTGCTTACATATCTCCTCAAACACTTTGCCCATGTAGTCAGACAGATACGGCGCTATGCGTTGATAAACTAAGTCAGCGGCTCCACGGGCAATTAGCGAGTTGTTCTCCAGCACAAAACGATGCCAGAAACGGAACATATTGTCTTCAATGGAATACAAGGACTTGCGGGAAGGCTTTTCCCCGCATGGCGTTTCCTTCCGCACGATTCCCAGGCTAATCAGATTCTTAATATAGCTTGCGCAGACGTTGGTGTCCTCCCCGAGTTTACTTGAGATCTCAGACATTCGGGAAGCACCTGCGGCGATTGCAGTAATAATTGCTGTGTAAATAGCGGGCTCCCGCACCTCCTGTTTTAAGAGGTTGACTGGTTCCTCATAGAAAAAGGAGATTGGATTGAGAAATGTATTTTTGATATTCTCCTCAATACTCAACTTATCATTGATCTGAAGCAAATATTGGGGTGTTCCGCCAACGATTCCATAAGCCAACGCCTTATCCTCGCCTTGGAAGTGTGAAAAATAACAGCAGCTTTCCTCAAAATCAAAGGGTAGCAGCTTCATCTGTGCCGTGCGCCTGCCGTAAAGCGGAGTCTTGTATGCCAGCACTTGGCCCTCCATGTAGGACATGGACGAGCCGCAGAGGATCAGCATCAGCTTGGAGGTATCCTTATTTTTGTCGATCAGGATCTGCAAAGTAGAGGCAAGACTTTTGGACGAGCGAGCCACATAGGGGTACTCATCCAGCACAAGGACGATCCGATCTTTCTTTGCCAGCTTAAACACATATTCCAGCGCCGCCTGGAAGGACACGAAGGAGGTCTCCGCCGCAATGCCGCTGGCGTATTCCAGGATGCTCATACTGAGGTTTTCCAGGTTCTGCTTAGCATTGCTCTCCACACCCATGAAATAGATGGCTTTCTTATCCTGGATAAACTGGGTCAGAAGGGCGGTCTTTCCCACACGGCGACGGCCATACAAAACGACAAACTCAAACTTATTAGATGCATATAACTGCTCCAATGATTTTAGTTCCCTCTCTCTTCCGATAAACATAGGCGCACCTCCATTTCGCTGTATTCAGTATATCGCATCTATTTTAATTTAGTCAATTATAATTTACTAATTTTAATTACACTAAATTTTCACATTGCGTCTTCATAGAAGCTATGATATAATACAGATATAATAGAACGTTTTAATTTTAATAGAGAGGTTTGCCTATGAACATTGCCGCTTATTGCCGGGTATCTACTGAAAAAGAAGATCAACTTAACAGCCTGGAAGCCCAAAAACAATTTTTTTCTGAGTATACACAGCGCACAGGAGATACGTTAATCCGCCTGTATGCTGACGAAGGGCTTTCCGGCACAAAAATTAAAAACCGCAAAGAATTCCTGCGAATGATGGCAGACGCTGAGCATCACCTATTCGATATGGTGGTAGTTAAGGACATCTCCCGCTTTGCCCGAAACACAGTGGATCTGTTGCAAAATGTCCGCAAATTGAAAGCTCTGGGCATCGAAACCCAATTTCTTACCGCCAACATGACCAGCATGGGTAACAGCGAGTTTGTTTTAACCATCTTTGGTGCGCTTGCCCAGGAGGAAAGCGCCAACACCTCCAAGCGGGTGAAATTCGGAAAAAAATTGAATGCCGAAAAGGGCCGGGTTCCTAACATCGTCTACGGATATGACAAGACCATCGGGGATTACTTTAACCTGACCATCAACGAGGAAGAAGCCGCCATCGTCCGGCAGATTTACCATTGGTACACCCAAGAAGGTTATGGTTCTGCTAAGATTGCCAATATGCTAAACGAGCGCGGCCTAAAAACCAAGCGTAACTGCCAATGGAGCCAAAATGCCATAGGGCACATTTTGCGGAATGAGCTGTATACAGGAAAAATTATCAATGGCAAGCAGGAAGTTACAGACTTTCTAACCGGACAGAGAGCGGACAAGGATGAAACTGACTGGATTGTTGTGGACAAGCCCGAGTTACGTATTATTGATGATGAAACCTTTCAACTGGCACAGGAAGTATTACATTCCCGGCATGGTACTTTTAGGCTCACTCGTGAACGGCAGAGTAATAAACATTTATTCTCTACCCTGATCAAGTGTAAGGAATGTGGCTGGTCCTTCCGCCGCAGTGTACGTACCTACAAAAATACTTACGTCCGCTGGGTCTGCTCCGGCCACAATGGCCGGGGAGCCAATAGCTGCCCCAATGCTGTGACAGTAGACGAAGAGGAATTGATTGAGGCTTTACAGGAATATTTTTCCGAACTGCTGAAAGCAAAGAAATCTGTTATTAGCTATGTAGTGAGCCAGTTCCAGAAGGTATACAAAGCTAAGGATGAAAATTTGAACTATGAGAAAGAACTAAATTCACAACTTGCAAAGCTACAAAAGACCCGTCAGAAATATATGGACATGTATGCTGATGATCTTATCAGCCGGGACGAGCTGAACGCCAAGATCGGCGGGATGCGCAAAGAGATCGAGCGGCTGGAAAATGAGTTAAAAATGATCTCCTACAACTTGACCAAGGGAGAGCAGCTTGAGAGCATCCTGAACAGTACATTCAAGGAGATCGAAGACATCACTGACGTACACCAGATGAGCAACACCCAGCTCAAGCGCATTATACAGAAGATCGAGGTGGATAAAGAGGGGAATGTTGACATCTACCTGCGTCTTTTGGGCGATTTGGGGCTGGATAATACCGTTCTAATTAGTGATAACCTTACATAAAGATATTACAGAACGTTTAAAGAAAATGAACCCATTGCTTTACAATCAGGTAAAAGAAGTTCTGGACAAAAACAAGTCTGAACGGCATATTCGCGGGGGCATTGCAACACGGGAAAAATATGCCCGTATGAAGAAGAATGCAAAAGCATAAAAATTTCTGAACAGAAGTATTCATAGAAAACAAGGAGGATAAATGGATTAAAGGCCATTTTATATAAATAGAAGCCTCCTGACTATGGAGAAAACCAACAGCCAGGAGGCCCTAAGTTAAGGAAAGAATATGAGCTTTTAACAGTACAGCTTCTTCCGGCTTATGCAAAGCTGCTAAAAGCATGGCATCTTTGGGAATATGGCGTAAAATAAAATTAGCGGCAATTTCAATGGCGTTTGCGTCTAAGCCAGTAAAGGGTTCATCTAAAAGCCATAAATTACTCTGAAATGCGGCTGCCCGCGCTAAAGCAACACGCCGCCGCATTCCACCGCTTAATTGAGCAGGACAAGCATTTTCCCATCCAGAAAGGCCCAATTCTTCTAATAAACCGCACAATGCTGTATTAGAAGTATGCGGGGCCACTAATTGGAGCTGTTGAAGGGCTGAAAGGGATGGCGGCAGCCGATCCTCTTGAAATACCATAGAAGTACGGCAAAGATTTATAGTACCTTCTATTGGATGGAGCAAGCCTGCTAAAAGGGAAAATAAAGTGGACTTCCCGCTGCCGGATGGCCCCATTAAAGCAATTTTTTCTCCTGGTTCCATAGAAAGACTATAATTTTTAAAAATCAGCTCTTTTCCTGGATAAGCAAAAGAAATATTTTCACAAAGCATCATAAAGATATCCCCCGGCATAAAAAAAGGGATAAATATTTGATTCCTAATATAGAAAGCCGTTCCAATAGTATCGAAAGCAGAATGATAATAAATGTCCACGCAAATAAATCTATGGTTTCCAAATAAACCTTAGCGTGATAAAGTTCTGTACCGATTGCTATATTTGGAATGGCAATAACTTCTCCGGCAATACCGGCTTTCCAGGCAAAACCTGATCCAATCCGGATAGCAGTTAAAAAGCGCGGCAAAACAGCAGGTATTATAATTGCCCGCCAGACAGACTTCTGTGGTAAGTGATAAACCTGGGCCATTTCTAAAAGCTGGGGATCTGCTGCTAAAATTCCATCATGAACATTCCGCCAAACCAATGGTAACACCATTAAAAAAGAAATAAAAATGGAAAGCTTATGGCCGCTGATCCAAATCAGTGCCAAAATTACAAAAGAAGCAACTGGTGCAGCTTTTATCAGGTTCATAGGCAATGCAATAAAATCATATAAAACAGTAAAACGTGAAGTAAGGACTGCTAAAAAGATGCCTAAGAAAACCGCTAATAAAAATCCACAAAGAATCCGTAGTAAACTGGCAGTTATAATTTTCCAAAAATAAATCGTTTTCACTAAAACAAATATCCGGCTGCACACATCCAAAGGAGAAGCTAACAAAAGATCCTGTCCAACTGCCCAATATGCCAACTGCCAAAGAAATAACCAAAGAAATAATACCGTTCCTTTAACAAGGATTGCTTTTTTGAATTTATGATTGCGTGATTCCATAGTAGAAATTGTCATCCGGCATTTCTCCGCCTATTGATTTTGGATCAAACCCATGAAGCACTTGTAAAAAACCTTCTGTCATTTCTTTCATTTTATCGCCCCGTACAAAAGTTAAACTGCACTGAGGAAGGGCCTGCTTTGCAATATCAGCTTTTAAAATATTAAAATGCTCTATTATCTGAGCCGCAATGTCTAAATTTTCAGCATCCTTTATAAAATTCACAGAATCCCGGTATTCTCTCAAAAAATTATCTAATAATTCTGGAGATTCTTCTGCTAATTTACTTTGTACAATCAGGCATCCCATTGTAAGCTGACCTTGTTCTGTTTTGTCCCATTCTTCTGTCATGTCTAACGCTACCCGTAAATCAGGATTTCCTGTCATTGCACTTGCTACATAAGGCTGGGGCAACAATGCTAAATCTGCTTTTCCTGCCGCCAATAAACTGCTTAATTCTGCATGTTCTGTTTTATACTCAATAGTTACATCTTCTCCAGGTGTAAGCCCGTTTTCCTGTAAAATATAATTTAATACATATTCTGGTGTGGAGCCTTTTCCAGTAGCATAAATCGTGCGATCTTTTAAGTCTGCAACTTCGTGGACGGTATCTCCGGCTTCTACAACATATAATACACCTAATGTATTGATTGCAGCTAATTTGATGTTGCCTTCTGTTTTTTGATACAAATTTGCTGCTAAATTAACTGGAACTGCGGCAATATCATATTCACCTTGTACAATTCCGCTGACCAATTCATCTGGAGATCCAACCAAAGTAAAATGGTAAAGTCCGCCTTCTGCATAATTATTCATCAGTTGAGCCATTCCCATAGAAGTAGGCCCTTTTGGTGCGGCAATGGATAACTGTCCCGGCTGCTGGGATTCAACAGGTTCCGGGGAACTTTCAGAAGAAGTTTCTTCCTTTTCAGACGAGGAAGTAGCTTCTTCTTTTTCATTTTCTTGGGAAGAAACCTCCTCTGAAACAGAAGGTTCATTTTCTGAAGAAGATGTTTCCGGGCTTCTGCCGCCGCAGGCAGTCAATAATAACGCAAATGCCATTAAAAGGCTCAATAAAGTTCGTTTCATGTCTATTTTCCTTCTTTCCAATCAAAGATTTTTTCACTTTTCATCGCAGGTTCCATTATAACAAATATTCAAAAGATTGCAAATGCTTTCCCAGGAAAAATAAAAGAACCTACCTCTTGAATGATTATCCAAAAGATAAGTTCCTTGATCATAAAAGAAAATAAAAAGGAGCATATACAATGAATATAATGAAGCCCCCATATAAAACCCTCTCCTGGCCACATATTTGGAAAATAAGTAACAATTCCTTTACTCATTACTGCCAATATATATGCCCAAAAGAACCGATGTCCATTCAAATCGCTTACTATCCCAATCTCTTCAGCGAAACTGTATATGCTCCTTTTAAACGTAGTTAAGTGGGCGCAAGCTTCCGCCCGGAGCGCTAAATATATTTTTTAATTTCTTCCGCGTCTTTTTTAGACAGCTTCTTGCCGCCTGTAAACGTAGCAATGAAGTTAGAAATAGAATTATCAAACGAATCTTCTAATAATTCTTTTACACAAAGCTGTTTATATTGTTCTTTGGTATAGACTGGAGAATAAAAGTAAGCTCTTGCGCAACGTTTGTCCGCGTGAAGCAAACCTGCATTCTGTAAAGCTGTCAGATAGGTATTGACCGTCTGTTTTTTCCAGTCTTTTCCCAGGCGCTCATTTACAAGCTCCATAATCTCTTTAAAAATAAGCGGGCCTTCAGCTTCCCAGAAGATTTCCAGGATCGCCCGTTCGGTTTTCGATAATTTTTTAGATTTTAACATTTGATATTTCCTTAATCCATTTTAGTGTGGGCATGGATCATAAGTGATCCGTCGTACCTGCGTTTGTTCTAATATTTTATTGCATTTAGAGCATTTTACCACATCATAAACTGTAACAGTGCAACTGCCAGTAACTTTATTTTTAGCATGTTCTGTCAATCCACCAACTTCTGTCGTAGTATGGAAACAGAGAACACGTTCAGGGGCATCTTTAATAAGCGGAGTTATTACTCCATCTTTACTGGTAAAAAAATAATCATACGGCAAACAATCTGTATCCGCATAGTGATTATCCCCACTATTTACAAACTCAAATATTATATCTTGATCGTAATTTCCATCTTTCTCAATTATACGGGATGGATTATACAAAGCAAATGCTGACATACTGACAGAAAGACCAATTACAACTGCAATCGCACCAGATACAAAAATGTTTTTCTTTCGCACTCTTTTCATCTCCAAAACTCTTCTTTTGACACTAAATTCGTCCGCCAAACTCACAACACACTCATTTGTTTCTATTGTTGCAAGATCTACAATCAATTCACTATACTTTTTACGATCGCTCTCTAAACAACCTGACAAAACACCCTTATCACAAATCATTTCCGATACCATTATAAGCTCATAAAATAAACAATATGCAACCGGATTAAACCAATGAATCACAATAACAGCGATAGCTAATAGGCGAACAATTAAATCTTTATGCTTTATGTGGAGCAATTCGTGCTTCATAATAAATTCTTGTGAATTGATGTCGGCTGTTTCTGTTGGAAAAATTATGACTGGAGAAAGAAATCCAATTACTGAAGAACTTTTTTGATATTTACAACCAAGGATTTTTATATCAGAATGAACTTGTAATTCTTCTTTCAATCTCAAGTATTGTTCTTCCAATTTTCCTTTTGGAAGCTCATCAGAACAAGTTAAAAAAATATATTTCATTTTTTGATATTTTCTAAACTTCCAAATGAAGATTATCAAAGATACTAGCCCTGCACATATTAGAATCAAGAACAGATCTCTTAAATCACTGGAAAATTTCACAACGCCATTTTCAAACTTGATAATTACATTAAACTTTTCAATGAAAGGTCGTTCTTTTGCTATATACGGAACTATGTACCGATTTAAAAGTGGGATATGCTCTATTATGTCCCATAAACAATATTTCAATTCTGCTATTGGCACTAAATAAAAAAAGACTGCCATTTTCAAAATGAAATTTTGTCCTTGAATGGAATATCTCTTTAAAATTGGATACGTAATGACATACAGGCAGACAGCTAACGTTCCTGAAAAAGTCCTCATTCCTGTTATGGTGTTAAACATCGAGAATTCCAATTCCTTTCTTATCTCAAAATGCTTGATTTGGAATTTTTCAATTCTCTTTTTTCATGTCGCCGCTTAGTTTAATTATCGTGTATTCACTTGAAAAGGTGCTTGTATTTTATTCACATAATACCTTTATTTTGTAAAAATGTCAATACCCATTTTCTAATTTTTCGACGAAATTTGCTACAAGAACGAAACATTGACAAAAGTCTAATGAACTATTATAATAATAGAAAAGGGCGCTGTCAGCAGACGGTTAGCCCCTGAATTATGGTTTTTTATACTAACCGCTAATCCTTGGCTCGGGTGGCGGTTAGTATACTTTTATGGAAACCATGAAGACTAATACTGCAAAACAAATGATGAAAATTATGACTTTTTTCCACATAAGCATAAGCCCCCTTCCTAGGGGCTGGACTTAACCGCCTGCCGTATGCAACAGCGCCTGTCAATAATATAATATAACATAAATCGACAAAAATGTCTATTAAAATCTCAAAAGTTCTGTTTGACAAAATAGCCTGTATCCGTTATAATAAGAATTAAAGAGAGGCGCTGTCAGCAGACGGTTAGCCCCTGAAATTTAGATGATTAGCATACTAACCGCTAAACTTTGCAGGGTTGGGCGGTTAGTATACTTTTATGGAAACCATGAAGACTAATATTGCAAAACAAATGATGAAAATTATGACTTTTTTCCACATAAGCATAAGCCCCCTTCCCAGGGGCTGGACTTAACCGCCTGCCGTATGCAACAGCGCCTGTCAATAATATAGCATAAATTGACAAAAATGTCTATTAAAATCTCAAAAGTTCTGTTTGACAAAATAGCCTGTATCCGTTATAATAAGAATTAAAGAGAGGCGCTGTCAGCAGACGGTTAGCCCCTGAAATTTAGATGATTAGCATACTAACCGCTAAACTTTGCAGGGTTGGGCGGTTAGTATACTTTTATGGAAACCATGAAGACTAATATTGCAAAACAAATGATGAAAATTATGACTTTTTTCCACATAAGCATAAGCCCCCTTCCCAGGGGCTGGACTTAACCGCCTGCCGTATGCAACAGCGCCTGTCAATAATATAACATAAATCGACAAAAATGTCTATTAAAATCTCAAAAGTTCTGTTTGACAAAATAGTCTGTGTCCGCTATAATTAAGAATATAAAAAGAGGCGCTGTCAGCAGACGGTTAGCCCCTGGATATTGAGTTAGTTTACTAACCGCTAATCCTTGGCTTGGGTGGCGGTTAGTATACTTTTATGGAAAACATGAAGACTAATATTGTAAAGCATAAGATGAAAATGATGTGTTTTCTCCACATAAGCATAAGCCCCCTTCCTAGGGGCTGGACTTAACCGCCTGCCGTATGCAGCAGCGCCACTGACAATATATCACATATTCTTTTAAATGTCTACAAAAAACCTGCCTCCCAAACAGAAAGGAATCCTTTTTATTTATGCCATTACATTCTTTTAGCGCTTTAACCGTAGCTCATGATTTTTTATCCCGGCACATCAAACCCAACAGCTTGTGTATTGACGCTACCGCAGGCCGGGGACGGGATACCCTTTTTTTATGCAATCTGGTAGGTTCCAAAGGCCGTGTTTTAGCCTTTGACATCCAGCAGGAAGCCATAGACAGCACCAAAGCTTTACTGGAACAGGAAGGAGTTGCCGATCGGGCTGTTATTATTTTAGACAGCCATGTCAATATGGACGCTTACGCATCTCCGGAAAGTGTATCTGCAATTACTTTTAATTTTGGATGGCTGCCAGGTGGAAATCATTCCGTATTTACAAGGCCGGAAACCAGCATCCAAGCCATTGAAAAAGGATTATCATTATTAACACCTGACGGGGTTATGAGTTTGTGTATTTACTATGGAAAGGATACTGGCTTTGCAGAACATGACGCGCTATTACAATATGTGAAAAATATCGAGCCACAACGGTTTTCTGTGATTGTATGTGATTTTGCCAACCGCCCCAATTGTCCGCCTATTCCAGTATTGATCACCCGTGATACATAATAACAGGCAAAGTGTGTAATTTTACACACTTTGCCTGTTTTTTATTCAATCGCTATCAATTCATTGAGCAGGAATTTTAAAGCTGTCATAAATGTCATCCGTTCCACAGGGGATGCTGCTACCAAATCATACTCCAATAAAAGCTCCCCATCCATTTTTACGGCAACTTTCCCTAAACGCTGGCCCGCTTCAACAGGAGCTTCCACTTCTTCCACCAGTTCCGGCTCCTGGGTGATTTTTACCTGCTGGCCTGAACGGATAATTACGGAATCTGGCTGGTTTGCATGGACTTCTACCTGATCTTCTACCCCTCTTGTAACGTGAACCGGTTCAATCCCTTCCAAAGGCGGTATGGGGGCTTTCATATAATTGGCAAACCCATAATCTAACAATCCCCGGGCGGCTGAAAACCGTTCTGCACTGGTGGGGCTGCCTAATGTAACTGCTATCAGGGATAACCCTTTTCTGGTTGCACTGGCCGACAAGCAGCTCCCTGCGCCATCCGTAGTCCCTGTCTTTAACCCGGTACAGCCATTATAAAACCGGATCAGTTTAATGGTATAGTCATAAAGCTACAAGGTTTTAACCTTGATTTCTATAAGATTATTATACCATTTTCGACATAAAAAGTAAATGCTATTGTTTCTATTTGCACTAAAAAAGACAATCATTTTTTTGATTGTCTTTTTTATATAGTTAAAATGAATCAGGGTCATCCAAAATTTATTTTATTAACTCTATCAGAATAACTGTTAAACAATAAGATACCTCCCATAAGAAATGGAACTCGATTTTTTCTTCCTCTTTTTGCAAATTCACATAATCGGGATAAGGTAATATATTTAAAAGAATTAATACATGAAAAGCGTGAAATATTAAAAAAAGCGCGACTGAAAAGAACCTATAACGTTTCTTATTAAAATCATACATATCATTTCCTCTCTAACACATAAATAGCTAAAAACAAGAAAAGGATAAAATTCACAAAAAAAGTAAAATTAAGGTATAAAATTAAAAAAACCATTGCACAATATATCTGTAAAGAGGAAAGCTATAATACTATATTCTTTCATTAACTGTTCGTAAAATATACTACTTATCGAACTATAAATACAACCTAAAACCCATTAAATCATACTATATTGTATTATTTTACCTCTTTACGTAACTAAATATATCAAATATTTTTGGTAATGTCAATTCTAAAGGGGAAAGAATCAAAAAAAAATAATCTTTGAGTATTTTTAAAACGTCAATTTTATGGTCTATAGCAAGGAGCAAAGAAGAATGAAAAAGGGAGAAAATATATATAAAAGAAGCGATGGTCGTTGGGAGGGCAGGTACAAGGACGGATTTAATGATGAGGGCAAAAGAAAATATAAAAGCATTTACGGAAAAAGCTATCAGGAAGTCAAGGAAAAACTAAACAAGATAAAAGCGATGGAGCGAAAACCAGTCACAGGAAAAAAACTGCTTATGAATGAAGTTTATCAATACTATATGGAAAGTATACGGTTTAAAGTAAAACAAAGCACCGTTTCTAATTATCATAATATATATCAAAACCATATAAAGCCATATTTTGGAAACTGTAAAATTACTAAAATAGATAATAACATAATAAACCAATTTATAACAAAAAAATTAGATGATGATTGCTTATCAACAAAATTTATTCATGATATTATCCGGCTTTTAATGGCACTTTTACGCTTTGCAGTAAATCAACATTGGGTCGAACCGATACAATATGATTTAATAAAGTTTAAAGTACAGACAAAACCGATTGAAATATTTACAGAAAAAGAGGTTTCCTTAATTGAACAGCAAGCCTTGAACAATTTAACCTTACGCAATATAGGGGTTCTTATTTCTTTAAATATGGGGTTACGGATTGGGGAGCTATGCGCCCTTAGAATAGGTGATATAGATTTTGAAAAGGAAGTGATCCACATTGACAAAACTATGCAAAGGATTAGGAATCCGCTTGAAGGAGTAAAGCCTAAAACGATTGTCATAGTAGATAAACCTAAAACAGAGGCTTCTGTCCGCAATATTCCCATGCCCCAATTTTTAACTTTGATTTTAAAAAAAGCGTTAGTACCATATCAAAAAGGGGCTTATTTTTTAACAGGAAGAACTGATAGATTTACAGAACCAAGGGCAATGGAAAAATACTTTAAAAATTTTCTAGTATCTGCTGGGATTATAAATAGAAAGTTTCATACACTGCGGCACACCTTCGCAAGTCGTGGGATATGTAACCATTATTTTGATATAAAAACACTTTCCCAAATATTGGGGCATGCCAACATTAAAACGACCTATGACAATTATATTCATAGTGATATACTGACCTACAAAAAGCAAATGGATTGCTTGAATGATGATTTTATAAACCGTCAAAAGTTACGTCATTTTCCGGTAAACGTAACAGATTTCCCAGTTTCTTGAAGTGCATCGCACGCCAAGTAGTATACTTTACGAACTTTTTTTGTTCTGTCCGATAGGGTAAGTTTGCCCTTTAAAAATCTAAATATACAATAGGAGTGGCAGTAATGAAAAAAGAAAAATCTTTAAGTACGATAACAATAAATGAATGGTTTGATTCCTATTTATGGGCTAACCGCCATATAGATGTAGTTTATAAAATACTGGGAATTACCCCATGTAATAGCAGGGAATGGAAAAAAATTCAGGAATACTTATGTGCGGAAAAACAATATGCCTTATATTCATTAACAATCTTTCGTCATTCAAGAGTACGGTATGCCAAACAGAATGAAGCAACTCGGCGAGATAAAATTGTAACATCTCAATACAGGCAATTTACAAAGTGGCTTGATGAAAAGGATAGGAAAGTAATACTTAATAGAAAACCCTCTTTTGATGTATTGCGTCTGTCTTATCTTGCGTATAGTGTGGGATATAATGAATTAGGTCTTGTGTTAGCTTCTGGCTTTGAAATAAAAGAATTAGTAGAACTGTATAATATTTTGAAACAAATTTATGTAAAAACTGATTTAATGTTTCGCGGGTGGCAATATAGTTTTTATAAGGGACAAAAAGATTTCCGTTTAAAAAAACGGTTGATAAAGAAAATGAAGCTAAATGAATACCGGTACATACGGGATAATGCGGATAAAGACTATACCGTTTTTTCAGCGGTACATACAGCGAATTACTAAAAAGCAAGCGGGAACTTTTGTTCCCGCTTGTTTTCTTTATTTCTCAATATCACTAAAATTAAAGTTGAAGCCTGATTCTTGCGCTTCATCGGAATTTTTTAATGTGCTGGAGTTTGTTTCCTGCGCCTCATTGGACTTTTCCGATGGAGATGGAATAGCTTCATGTGCTTCATCAAGATTTTCTGATGGGGATGGAATCGGTTCGGATGCTTCTTTTGTTCCGTTCCCATATGAATTAAAATAAAAGCATTGCACCTCATTCAGCCCGTTTCCCTTTATCATGAAACGCCCTTTAATATTAGGGAGAGTGCTTGCGCTGTCATTCCCTAACATAATCCTAGAAGGTTCTTTGTCAACAAACCTGCCACATATCCGATAAGCTACATTATTTTTTATTTGTCCAGAAATGATAGTACTATCAGGACGTTGAATACCCATAAGTAAATGGATACCCGCCGCCCGACTTAAACGAGTTAAAGTTTCGATACAATCTGTTAAAGTACGGGCTAGTTCTTTATCCCTTGGTTTTAAAAGTTCCGCCAGTTCATCTATAAAAATAATAATGCGGTTCATGGGGGTATCTGCTACTTTGTTATAGTCAATGATATTATCCACTTTTAACTCTCTGAATTTGTCAAGTCTATCTGAGGTTTCAATTACCATGCTTTTTAAGACTTCAAGCGTTTCTTTATACTCATAATAGATTTTTATGTAATAACTAAACTCAGAAAATGAAACGCCCCTTTTAAAGTCAATCAGAATTACCTCATAATGTTTACATAACGCTTGATTGATAAGGCATTTTAATACGTTTGTTTTACCGCTTCCAGTTTCCCCAGCTATAAAGGCGTGGGCATGACTTTGCAAATCCATTTCAATAATACCATCATAGGCAACGCCGATATTAAACGTATCAAGTCCGCTATGATATTTTTTATCCCATTCTATGTAATTGGGAAGCGGCTGCGTTTCTATTATGAGTGCTGTATTTTTTTTATGTGTTGAGCTTTGTATAATATCAATTATTTTAACATCCATCAATATTTCTAGTTCTTCTTTTATCTTAAACCATTCGCTGATGGGGATAAGATTATAAAATGCAATTAGTCTGGCGTATTCTGATATGTCATTTTCATATAAAAACATGGGAAGTTTTTTCACATCTTTTGTAATGCCCGTTTGTATAAATAGTTCATAGAAGTATTTTCTTTTCTTTTCCGTTGGGTATTCCTGTATCAGTATGATACTACCCATAACAATAATAAGAATAAAAATTATCTGTATTAAAATAGTGCATAAACTGGATAGGTAAAATAAATGCCAGGAGAAAACCCACGATAAAAATAAAACAATATATATACCGATAAGCGGTTTATACTTTTTACAAGCCTTTCCTGTTCCAGCCCATAATATTTTGAAACAGAAAATAATTATATTACTAATAAGAACACCAATCACAGCGCCAAACTTCCAGCTTTTGGTTTCTGTCATTTTTTTGCTTGCCATAAAACCACCATCCACTATTATTTTTGTAATTCATTGTAATACAACATTTTTACCATAGTATAAGTATGATAATTTATAATAACCTTTCTAATCGTTTTTTTCTTTTCACGATCGCGGTAGGGCATAGTATAATTGTTTTTATCGTGTATAATAAAGTTTAAACTTTTATAAACCTTTATTTTGTCTATCAGTTTCATATATCCATACTTTTCCAATAAAGATTTAAAATAGTCTTTGTCAATAATGATTCTGTCATTTTCTATTGTTTCATTTTCTTCTAGTCGTTCAACAATAGAAATATACTCTTTCACAATTAAATCTAACAAACACATTTTTCTTTGCTCCTTAACTACTTATAATCTATGTGGCTTCTTAAATAGATGGTTGTGTTTTTTAATTGTGTATGACGCATTTTCTTTTTTACTTCTTCTTTTGATTTCGTCCTATTATATTCCAGCCTGGCAAATATTCGCCGCAAGTCGTGACATTGGAAGCCTAGTTGTTTTGATTTTTTCTGTAGATAGATAGCAGAATAAAAAACCTTTTTGTGTGACTGCGTTGTATGGATGAGCGTTGTTAGATTTTTATATAGTTTTGGAAAGGCTTTTTTATTTATGGTTACAGTTTCTAAATTCCCCCCTTTCCCTACAAACTGGAATATCATTTTTTCTGTGGTTATGGTACAGTCATTTACTTTTATTTGTGCCAATTCAAAAACCCGTAACCCTGTAGCAATCATTACTTGATAACTTAACCTTAGTTTTATATTCTTGATATGATGGACTGCGTTAAGAATATCCTTGTAATGAATAACCCTTGACTTTCTATATCGCCTATGGCGTTTCTTTTCTAGTTCCTTGATTTTTCTCTTTGTCGTTTCTGAAAGGGTAATGTGTTGGAACTGACAAAAGTGATAAAAAGCGTTCTTAGATTGTGAAAAGGTATTTTTATGTTTGATGGTTGCCAGCGCTTCTAATACCTTATCAATATCCAATCGCAGGGGGGCTGTGGCGTTTTGAGTGGCCAATAAAACGCAAAGACGGTCATAATAGGTTCTGACAGTATTGGGACGGTAGGACTTACTTAAATAGCCTTTATATGCGGTCAGCAAATTATAAAGCAAAAAACATCACACCTTTTCCGTGCCATAATATATATAAATATATATTATGGCATTATCTAATAATATTCCATTTTTGAGAAAATCAGCCTTTTAAGGGATGTAACACGCTGTAACGGTGATGTAATGAATTATATTTGCTTTAGTCTTTCTGTTACACCTTTGTTACAATTCGTAAGGGGGTAGGCTATTTAGGTAAGGAAGTGAGATAAATAGACATAAAATAAAAAGCTATAGTTAAAAAACTATAGCTTTTATCTGTAGAAATAATAAGAAAATTTAATGTTTATAACTTCCTATCTTTTTATTGTTTTTTCTTTCCCTTTATGCTCTGTATTATAAAATTCACAATTACTGACAATAACGTTTTCTTTATCACTATATATTTGAATTTTAGAAACGAAGCGAAATAAAAATTCTTTCTTTTCCTCTCTTGATAATTGTACCCAGTTTTCTTTTATATTCCCTATTATTTGATTTACCCTTTCATAGTCAATTTCCTCATATTTTTCAGGTTGTAAGTTAAGCGTTTTTTGACGCAAAAGCATTAACTGTTCATCTAAGGCGTTTCTAAAGTTTTGGTATTCTTCTATTGATATTTCATCTTTCAAAAACAGGGTTTTAATTTCTTTTATCCGTTTTTCTACTTTAGTAATTTCATATTCTATCTCTTTTAATTCTTTACATTTTTCCTCAACTTGTTTTTCCTCTAAAATATGTGGTGCTGGCTGGAAAGGCTCTATTTGTGACATGTAATCTAAAAAAGCAGCTTCTACCTTATTCTGTGAAATATTATGACAATCACAATTTCCATTTTTGCTATTGTAACAGTAATAATTTACATATAATGTATCTGTTTTACTCTTTGGGTCTTTATGTTGATTCGTTCCCATTTTTGCCCCACACTTAGCACAAAACAAACTTCCTAAAAAATAAGTATTTTCTTTTGGATAACATTTCTTCTGATAACGTTTTCTGTTTTTTATTATTTCCTGAGCACGGTAAAAGATTTCCTCATCTAAAAATGGTGTATGCTTTCCATCGGCTTCAAAATTAGACGATGTCCCATTTACTTTATATCTTATTTTCCCAATATATAGTGGATTTGTTAAAATAGAACAAATAGTCGATTGACACCATTTTCCATTTCTCTTTGTTGGTATTCCTTTAGAAATTAAATCTTTAACTATTTGTGTCATTGAATACCCGTTTAAATACTTTTCGAATATCTCTAGTATTATTTGTTTTTCTTCTTCATTTATAACTAATTCTCCGCTTCCTTCTATATAATCATACCCATATACACCATTACAGTTTGTATAGTTTCCCTCACGGGTTTTTTGCTCATATCCAAAGGCAACCCGTTCCGCTAAATTCTCTCGTTCAAATTCTGCAAAGATTCCTATAATTTTAATAAACATGCGGCCCACTGCATTTGATGTATCTAATTTTTCCGTTAGAGAATTAAAACAACAATTGTTTTCTTCAAATAACTCTATTAACTCTATTAGATTTTTAACGCTTCTTGTTAGTCTATCCAATTTATATACTAACACATTATTAACTTTTCCTGAGTTTACATCCGCTATTAAACGTTGTACCTCTGGCCTTCCTTCAATATCCTTTCCACTTTTTCCATCGTCAATATAGAAATCTATTATATCCCAATCATTAACGATTGCATAATTCTTTAATTTTTCTATTTGTGCCGGAATTGAAAAACCTTCTTTTGCCTGCTCCGCTGTACTTACTCGAATATAAATTGCTGTTCTTAGCTTTGCCTTTAGATATATCCCACTGTATACATTCAAAGCCTCTTTTTTAATTGTTGTCACGTTTTTTTTCATAAAAATTCACTCTCCCTATAATTTTAGAAATCATAGGTTAGTTTTTAGGTTTGCTTTTTAATATTCTAGGAACTGTTGTTTTATAGAAGAATTTCATTATTTCTATTTGAGTATCCCTGGTTATTGTTGGCTTTTGGATTGCTATATTTTTTTTATTGTTTTTTTCTTGTATCATATTATCTCCCTACCTTTCAATAAATCATAATGAAAGGGGGAGAAACTTTAGAACAAAACATAGATGTATTAACATAGAAAAAAGCCACAATTTCCATTGTAGCTTTTTACATATTATTCGTTATATATGTCAAAAAGCTACAATATTAAGCAAATATTTTTGTAGCTTTTTAACTATACGATTTTATTTGTATTCACCAGCTGGGTTTCCCCATTGCGTAAAGAGGACATCCATATTTTAGAATACTCACTAATCAGCGGATACTGTAATAAAGCCCGGCTCATTAAGGCAATATCCCGGGCCGTCGATACATGGCCTTCCGCATCTAAGCCTGTGGCATTCATAAAATGGGTATTTTCCATTCCTAATTCTTCTGCACGGGCATTCATCCGATCTACAAAAGCATCTTCACTTCCCGCTACCAGTTCCGCCAAATCTACTGCTGCATCATTAGCGCTGGCGATTGCAGTTGCTTTCAATAAATCATCTACACTCATTTCCTCACCAGGCTCCAGCCATATTTGACTTCCACCCATGGAGGCTGCATATTCCGAACAGGCTACCATATCTGTCAAACGGATCTGCCCTGATTCAATGGCTTCCATCGTTAAAAGCAATGTCATTACTTTTGTAATGGATGCAGGCGGCATTGGTTCATCCGGATTTTTCTCGAATAATACACGGCCTGTATCCTGTTCCATTAAGATGGCAGAACGAGCTGGCAAAGTTTCGTCTGCTTTTGCAGCAGTTTCCAATACATCCATCTCAATATTTTCTATGGTATCTTCTGCATATCCTGGCATCCCTACAACAACCAGGCTCAAAGCAGCAAACATTGCTGCCAGCTTTTTTTTCATATGGCTCCCCCTTCTGAACCCGCAAAAAAATGCGGATAGCATCCTTTTTTTGCTTAGTACATGTTTATGGAGGGGAAAGCCCGTTTATACATTTTTATAATTTATATTCCGGATTTTATTGTTTAATCTCCGCAGGCATGACATTCTTCCACTTTGCCTACAATCGGTTCCGGATCGACTCCCTGACGCTGATAATAATCGGTCAGCGCAGCTTTTACAGCTTGTTCCGCTAATACAGAACAATGGATTTTAGAGGCGGGCAAACCGTCTAACGCATCTACAACAGCCTGATTGGACAATTTCAAAGCATCTTCAACCGTAGATCCTTTGATCATATCCGTAGCCATGGAGCTGGTTGCAATGGCAGCACCACAGCCAAAGGTTTTAAATTTGGCATCCTCAATGACGCCGTTTTGGATTTTTAAATACATTTTCATAATGTCGCCGCATTTTGCGTTCCCAACTTCTCCGACACCATTGGCATCCGGAATTTCTCCTACATTATGAGGGCTTGCAAAATGTTCCAATACTTTATCTGAATAGAGCATAACAAAAAATTCCTTTCTATATGAAAAATAATTTTATTCCACACCCAGGGAAATCTTCTTTTTCCCATTTTGAATGTCTTCCCATAAAGGCGACATTTCACGGGTTTTCGTAATCACTTCTTTAACGGAAGCGATAATATGATCCACATCTTCCTCTGTGGTCCAGTCACTGATGGTCAAACGCAAAGATCCGTGGGCAACCTCATGGCATAAGCCCAAAGCCAGAAGGACATGGCTGGGGTCCAAAGAACCTGTTGTACAGGCGGAACCGGAAGAAGCACAAATCCCCCTCAAGTCCAGCCCCAATAAAATAGCTTCCCCTTCTGCGCCGACAAAAGACATATTGACATTTCCCATTAAACGGCGGTTCCTGTCCCCATTTAAACGGCACATGGGAATATCAGAAAGGGCGTCAATAATACGATCCCGCATGGGAGTCACTTTTGCAATTTTACCGGGGATATCGGCACAGGCCAGCTCAATGGCCCGGCCCAATCCAACAATAGAAGCAACATTTTCAGTACCTGCCCGGCGGCCCCGCTCCTGTTCGCCGCCGTCAATCAGGTTGGGAATGACAATGCCTTTTTTCATATAAAGGGCGCCTACGCCTTTCGGGGCATGGATTTTGTGGCCGGACATGGACAACATATCAATATTTTGCTCCACCACATTGATAGGGACATTCCCCACGGCTTGTACCGCATCCGTATGGAATAAAACCCCGCGTTCCCGGCAAATTTTACCAATTTCAGGAATGGGCTGAATGGTGCCGATTTCATTATTGGCATACATAATGGAAACCAGGCCTGTATCCGGGCGGATTGCCTGGGCAACCTGTTCCGGCGTGACCAACCCCAAAGGGCCTACGGGCAGATAGGTAATTTCAAAGCCTTCTTTTTCCAGGGAGGCACAGGTATGCAGAATGGCATGATGTTCAAAAACCGTTGTAATCAGATGTTTTTTCCCTTTGGAAGCCAATTTATGCATAACGCCTTTTAAAGCCCAGTTATCTGCTTCGGAACCGCAGCCCGTAAAATAAATTTCCTGGGGCTGTGCGCCTAAAGCTTCCGCCATTTTTTTCCGGGCATCCTCTATGGCATGTCCAGCCTGGCGGCCCTTTTCATAAATACTGGAAGGATTGCCATAGCCCTCCTTCAGCCAGGGCAGCATGGCTTCCAAAACTTCGTCAGAAACTTGTGTTGTAGCGGCATTATCCGCATAAACGAAGCGTTTAGTCATAAAACACCATCCTATCTAAAATGATACAGAAAAGGAACCTTCCCTGTACGATTTTTTACTTTTTAGGGGAAAAAATCCCTCTTTCTTCTAATCATATACTATTTTAGTATAGATTGCAAGAGGGAAACGAAAATTTATTAAAAGTCACCGGATCTGCGGACAGTTTCAATGGCAGCCACAGCCAGCGCGTCACACCGTTCATTTTCCGGATGGCCCGCATGGCCTTTGACCCAGCAGAAATGAACCTGATGCTTCTCCAGCAAAGGAACCAGTTGTTTCCACAGATCATCATTTTTTACCGGGCCGCCGCCAGCCAAACGCCAGTTTTTCTTCTGCCAGCTTGTAAGCCATCCCTTGGCAATGGCATCTGCTACATACTTTGAATCAGTGGTAAGGGTTACCTGACAGGGTTCTTTCAAAGCTTCTAAAGCGGTGATCACCGCCAGAAGCTCCATGCGGTTATTGGTTGTCGCCTTTGCCCCACCGGATAATTCTTTTTCATGGGGGCCAAACCGTAAAACAGCACCCCAGCCTCCAGGGCCTGGATTGCCGGAACAAGCCCCGTCTGTAAAAATTTCAATTTCTTTCACAGAATGCCTCCAACTTTTCCTATTTTACCTTTTAAGCTTATTGTATACGATTATTCTCTTTTTTACAAGTGCCGGTAGAGAAATCGTGAAAATTCGGGAAAATATTGCACTTTTTTTAAAATTCTCTTATAATGAAAAATGGAAGATGCGGAAAGGGGAGGGCTTTGTGGCCAGATTTGCTTTTTTAACAGAAGTCCGTGATTGTGAAAAATATCTGCCCCAGGCCATAGAAAGTATTTTAGGCCAGACCTGGCAGGATTTGGATTATTATATTACAGATGACGGTTCCCAGGACGGCACCCGGGAAATCATAAAAGCCTATGCAGCAAAAGATCCGCGGATTATCCCTGATTTTTGTACCGGGGATATGCATGGGAATTTTAATAAAACCTTAAAACGAATTTATGAATCCGGCGCCGAATATTTTGCTTTATTGGATGCAGATGACTGGTACGAACCGGATTTCGCACAGACGATGGTGGAGCTTCTGGAGCGTACCGGGGCTGATCTGGCAGAAGGAAAATTTACGGCCCACTATGAAGAAGACGGTTCCCAGGAAGAACTGGTTGGCTTTGGCGAGGGCCTTTTAACCCTGGAAGAATTTACAGAAGATTTTGCCTGGTACAGTTTTTTTGATTCTGTCCAGCAATGGTGGTGTAAAGTTTACCGTCTTTCCCTTTTGCGGCAACTGGATCTGTTTGCAGATGCAGGCTGGGATACGGAATTTGTACTGCGCTACCGGGCCGGCTGTGGAAAATTCGCGGTTTGTGACCGGGCATTCCACCACTACCGGATACGGCAGGATTCCGACTGCCATAAACGGCTCCAAACCTTTGACGGCAGGCATGCTGCAAAGGCTTTGGCCTTGCAGCATGAAGCCCGTGAAAAGCTTCTGGCCGCAGGAAACTGCCGGAACCAGGAAAGCCGTTTAATGGCTGCTTATCAGGATGTGAACGGCGTCCGGTGCAACATGATGCGCCTGTATGCCGGAGATGTGCCGGAAGCCCAGGCTGCCAGGGAGCTTTTATATTTATTGCGCCTGCCTTTTCTGCCGGAGGCTTATGAATCCATACAAACCGCATTTGAAAAAACAGGCCGGTTATTTTTCGCCCAGCCGGAACAGTCCCGTCAGGCTATCAGCAGCATCCAGTCTTATTATGGCCGTTTTCTCCGCCAAATCTGGAAGCTGGAGGGACAAGGGCAAGAAAAATTTCTTTTTGAATGGCTTTGCCGGGTATTTCCCAATCTGGCGCTGTTTTTTGAATTAGAAGATCTGCCAATTCTCATGGTGGAAAAAGCGGTCCCCATATTAGAAGGGCGCTGGCGGGGAGCCATTGCCGGCCTGCGCCAGGCACTTCCCCAGGAGCCGGAAGGGCTTTTACGGGCCTATGTCTGCGGCCTGATCCACCCAAGGGATCCCTTTATTCCCCGGTTCCTGGAAGCCAGACAGGGGACACTTTCCAAAAAGAAGCAAAAGTTTCTTGATTGCAAACGGGAAACAGGTTTGTTATAATAAAAAGCAGAAAGACAGGGAGGGAAGGAGAAATATACAGGAACCGCCCGGAAAAGGAGGATTTATGGATCTCTCAATGAAACAGACACAGCAGCAAATGGAACAATCTGTGCGTATTTTGCAGATGGACAGTTTCCAACTGACGGATTATATCAAAGAAGTGATGCTGGAAAATCCGGTTTTGGATATGGAGCCGCCAAAAGAAAGAGGCCAGGCCCTGGCATTAAAGAAAATGCAGTGGCTGGAAGACCAGGCAAAACGGGAACAGGAAAATACAGGCTACTATGAGGAAGAAGAAGACGAAAGCCTGTTGGAAAAGACTGCGGCGGCCCCCGGGGAAACTTTAACAGAGCATTTGCTGTCCCAAATTGCCATGCTGGATGGTGAATCGGCTTTGCTGCCTATCCTGCGCCAGGCTGCTTATTACGTCAATTCCAACGGCTATCTGGATGCTGCCGAAGAAGACATCTGCCGGGAAACCCATTGCAGGCCGGAGCAGGTTCAGAAAGCCATTGCCGCCCTTCAAAAATTAGATCCTCCCGGGGTCGGCGCCCGGAACCTTTCCGAATGTCTGCTGTTACAGCTAGAGCCGGATGACAGGCTGGCCCGGGATTTGGCGGCTTCCTGTCTGGAGGACATTGCCAAAGATAACCGGCGGTCCGCTTTGGCAGAACAGTTCCAGGTTTCGGAAGACGAGATCGAAAAGGCCATTGCCCGGATACGCCGTTTAAATCCCAAGCCCGGCTCCCAATATGGCGGCAGCCGCGCTCCCCAGTATATCCGTCCGGATATTGTCGTAACAGCATTTGAAGATCGTTATTATGTTATGCTGTGTGAGTTTGCTTATCCGGAAATCCATCTGAATGAAGGATATTTGCAGATGGCAAAGGAAACGGAAGATCCGGAAGTATTAGCTTATATCAATGAAAAAGCAGGACAAATCCAATGGATGCAAAAATGTATTGAAAACAGAAATGAAGCCCTTTTAACGGTAGCAAAAGCCATTGTAAAATGCCAGGAAAGATTTTTCCGCTACGGGCCCCAGCATTTGAATATCCTGCGGATGCGGGACATTGCAGAAATCGTAAATCTTGATGAATCCACAGTCAGCAGGGCTGTAAAGGATAAATATTTACAATGTGCAGGCGGGGTCTATCCCCTGCGGTACTTCTTTGTAAAAGGCCTGGAAGGGGAAGTTTCCGCAGCCGGCTCTGAAAATGCAAAATGGGAACTGCGGCGGCTCATTGAAGAAGAAAACCATGAAAGGCCCCTGAGTGACCAGCAGCTTGCGGATTCCCTCAATGCGGCAGGTGTGGAAATTTCCCGGCGTACCGTCATCCAGTACCGGGAAGAACTGGGGTTCCCACCGGCCTCGGAACGGGCCCATTCCCACTCCAGTTAAACTGTTTTTAAAAGATGTGGAAGCATTCCAATCATGCTTTCACGTCTTTTTGCCTTTTTAACAGAATATCTTAAAAAAAGAAAATTTGTAAAAATTTGAAATGAGGAGGCAGGTTCCATTGAACAGGCAAATGAAAACTTCTGTATTGCTCCGCCGGTTTTTGCCTTACTTTAAAAAGTACTGGCTGGTACTGGCATTTGACTTATTTTGCGCAGCGCTGACCACCTTATGTGATCTAATCCTGCCGTTAATTGTACGGTCCCTCACGGGCATAGCCGCGGAAAACCTTTCCCAACTGACCCTGTCGGTCATTTTACGGGCCGGGGCTTTATATCTGATTCTGCGTATTATTGACGCCGCGGCCAATTATTTCATGCAGAACACGGGCCATGTCATGGGTTCCCGGATAGAAACCGATATGCGCCGGGATTTATTCGGCCATTTACAGCGGCTTTCCTTTTCTTTTTTCGATACGGAGAAAACCGGCCAGATTATGGCCCGGATTACCAGTGATTTATTTGATGTTACGGAATTTTCCCACCACTGCCCGGAGGAATATTTTATTGCAGCCATCAAAATGATCGTTTCATTTGCGATTTTATCCCAGTTGAATTTCTGGCTGACTTTGATTATTTTTTCCATCCTGCCTGTTATGCTGGTTTGCTCCATGGCATTTAATATGCGTATGCGGCGGGCTTTTAAAAAGTCCCGGGTACAGATCGGGGAAATCAACTCCCAGGTGGAAGACAGCCTCTTAGGGGTTCGGGTGGTGAAATCCTTTGCCAATGAAAAAATTGAACAGGAAAAATTTGAACAGGGCAATGGCGCATTCCTGCAAATCAAGCGGGAACAATACCGGTATATGGCAGGGTTTGGAAGCACTGTCCGGATTTTTGACGGGATCATGTATTTAGCTGTTTTAATGGCAGGCTCCCTTTTTATGATGAAAGGGAAAATTAGCCCTTCTGATTTAATGGCCTATTTATTATATGTGACAGCGTTACTGACTTCTATCCGGCGGATCATTGAATTTACAGAACAGTTCCAGCGGGGCATGACCGGGATTGAACGGTTTTATGAAATTATGGATGCGCCGGTGGATATTGAGGACGCGCCAGGTGCCAGGGACTTGGGGAAAGTCAAAGGCAGTATTGTTTTTGATAATGTCAGCTTCTGTTATCCCAATGACGGCACCGAGGTACTCAGCCATATCAACTTAAACGTGAAAGCCGGAGAAAGTGTCGCACTGGTAGGGCCTTCCGGCAGCGGGAAAACCACTCTTTGCAGCCTGATCCCCAGATTCTATGATGTAACGGGAGGGGCTGTCCGGATCGACGGGAATGATGTGCGGGAATTAACCCTGGATTCCCTCCGTTCCCAAATCGGAGTGGTTCAGCAGGATGTTTACCTTTTTGCAGGGACTGTTTTGGATAATATTGCATATGGGCAGCCTGGGGCTTCCCGGGCCCAGGTGGAAGAAGCCGCGAAATTAGCAGGGGCCCATGATTTTATTATGCAGTTTCCCGAAGGGTACGATACTTATGTAGGAGAACGGGGCGTACGCCTTTCCGGAGGCCAGAAGCAGCGGATCAGTATTGCCCGTGTCTTTTTGAAAAACCCGCCTGTTTTAATTTTAGATGAAGCTACTTCTGCTTTGGACAATGAAAGCGAACGGATTGTCCAGAAATCGTTGGAAACTTTAGCAAAGGGACGGACGACTTTTACCATTGCCCACCGTTTGACTACCATTCGGGGCGCCCAGCATATTTTAGTTTTAACCGAAGACGGCATTGCAGAACAAGGAACCCATGAGGAATTGATCGCGCAAAATGGTATTTACAGCAGTCTTTATCAAATGTATACAGAAGAATAACAAAGAATTTTCATAAGAAAAAGGATCTCTTGTCAGATTTCCACAAGATTTGATTGCTTTCCGGAATTTTCCTGTTCAATGGGGATTTCCTGTGCTATACTATGAAAGTATTTCCGGAAAAATAGTGGAATTTGTTACAAAATTGAAAAAGATTTTTTGGGGGTGTTGTATGCCATGGAAATGGGCAGTAAGGAATTGATGATCCTGATTGCAATGATTGGCTATTTAATTGCTATTGTTTCCATTGGGATCAAAGTAGGGAAAAATAATAAAAATGCCAGTGAATTTTATATCGGCGGCCGGGGGGTTGGCCCCTGGATTACGGCAATGAGTGCGGAAGCTTCTGATATGAGCGGCTGGTTATTGATGGGACTGCCGGGGCTGGCCTATGCCACCGGCGTGGCGGATGCCGGATGGACTGCCATTGGACTGGCAATCGGTACCTATCTAAACTGGCGGCTGGTAGCGCTGCGGCTGCGCCATTATACGGAAGTGGTCAACGCAATTACCATTCCGGATTATTTTTCCAGCCGGTTCCATGATAAAAATAAAATTTTAATGTTAATTTCTGCTCTCTTTATTTTAATTTTCTTTATTGTTTATACGGCTTCCGGATTTGTCGCCTGCGGCAAAGTGTTTAACTCTTTATTTGGATTCCCTTATTTGCCGTCCATGATCGTTTTTGCGGCAATTATCGTTTTATATACGGTTATCGGCGGTTTCGTTTCCGTGGCTACGGTAGACTTTTTCCAGGGAACACTCATGTTTTTTGTATTGATTACCATTGTAGGGATCAGCGTGGCTACGGCTGGCGGTTTCGGCGCCATTGGAGAAGCTGCCGGCGCTTATGAAGGCTATTTAGGCATGTTTACCACAAGCAATGTGGAGGCCGGCGGTATCGGCTCTCCCTTCAAAATGATGAATATTTTATCTGCTTTGGCCTGGGGCTTAGGCTACATGGGAATGCCTCACATTTTACTGCGCTTTATGGCCATCCGGGATGCGGCAGAATTGAAAAAATCCCGCCGGATCGGTACTACCTGGGTTGTGATTTCACTGACCCTGGCTGTATTTATTGGAGTCGTAGGCCGCGTATTATTCCCCAACGCTTTAACCGGCAGCGATACCGAAAGTATCTTTGTACTGCTTACCAAAACTTTAATGCAAGGCGGTATCCTTCCCATTATTGGCGGCATTATGCTGTCAGGCGTGTTAGCCGCCCAGATTTCCACTTCTGACTCTCAGCTTCTTCAAGCTTCTTCGGCAGCTTCCCAGAACTTTTACCAGCAGGTCATCCGTCCCAACGCTTCTGAAAAAGAAGTCATGTGGGCTGCCAGAATAACCGTTGTTTTAGTAGCAGTTGCCGCAGTTTTCTTCGCCTTGAATCCAAACAGCTCCATCTTTGGCATTGTATCTTTTGCCTGGGCAGGCTTTGGAGCTGCTTTTGCGCCGCTTATTCTGTTTTCCTTGTACTGGAAACGCACCAACCTTCCCGGAGCTATCGCCGGCATGATCGTAGGCGGCGGTACGGTGCTGGTTTGGAAACTGGTACTGTCCCCATTAGGCGGGATTTTCTCTGTGTATGAACTGCTTCCGGCTTTCTTATTCAGTGCTGCTGCCATTGTAATCGTTTCTTTGGCTACAAAAGCCCCGGGACCGGAAATCGAAAAAGAATTTAATGAAGCGCTGGCTCGTACAGCAGCCAGCCGATAATTGATTCCCTTATAAAGCGGAAAAGCCCTTCCATTTTGGAAGGGCTTTTCTATTTTATGATTGCGGCGCGGTGAAGCAGGGCTTCCCGTTCATTGGGCAGACTGCCTTCCACTACTTCTTCTAGCAAAGCTTCCAAAATCCGGCCCAGTTCCGGCCCTGCCGAAAAACCTGCCTCCTGCAAATCCCGTCCGCTGACTTTTAAATCCCGCAGGCAATAGCACTGGTTGGTAGCCTTCGCCAGCTCCAAAAAGCCTGTAAAATTCTCCAACTGCCGCAGCCGTTCCGCGGCATAATAGGCATCCTGGGCGCAGACATCTGCCCTCTGGGTTTCCAGCAACCGCCGCAGCCGTTCTTCCCCCAGTTTGTTAAGCCATCTGCGGGCCTGCCGGAGGCCAGGCTCCAGGACTGGAAAGGGCATGCGGGACAATGCAGCTTCTTTGTTTTCATGCCATTGTCCCATCCATGCCTGAAATTCCGGATGGAAGGAAGGCGGGTAAACAGGGCACAACCGGCTGCTATGGTATTGGACAAGGGTTTCTGTTAAATGGGCTGTATTTTTATCACAGCGGAGCCTTTTTAAAGCTTTCCGGCACAGTGCCGCGCTTTCTTTTTCATGGCCATAAAAATGGCTGCTGCCCCGTTCATCCTGGGAAAGACAGTTTGTTTTTCCTAAATCATGGAAAAGCAAAGCAAACCGTACTGACCGATCCGGAGGCGCCGCAGAAATTGCCTTTGCCGTGTGATCCCAAATGTCGTAAATGTGGCGCGGATGTTCCTGACGAAAGCCTATGGCAGGCAGGATTTCCGGCAGGAACACCCCGATAATGTCCGGAAACGCCATCAGCACATCCCCTGCCCCAATGCCGCAGAGCAAGCGGGAAAACTCTGTAAAAATCCGTTCCACAGAAACGTTTTTCATTAAATTTTTACATTTACGAGCAGCCGAAGCCGTATGGGACTCCACACCGAAGCCATAAGTTGCTGCAAACCGCAAAGCCCGTAAAATCCGCAGCCCGTCCTCCTGAAACCGTTCTTCCGGTTCCCGGACAGCCCGGATTTGCCGTTCCTGCAAATCCTTCCGGCCGCCAAAACAGTCCACAACTCCTGTCCTGGGAGAATAAGCTATTGCATTGATTGTAAAGTCACGGCGGGCTAAATCTTCCCGTAAATCCCGCACAAAAGCAACCTGATCCGGCCTTCTGCCATCGCTGTATGTTCCATCAATGCGGAAAGTTGTGATCTCATAAGGAATGCTATTGCGGATCAGGGTAACTGTCCCGTGAGCCAGTCCCGTAGGCAGTGCCCGTTCTCCTGCAAAGCATTCCATGACTTCCTGTGGGGTTGCCGCAGTACAAATATCCCAGTCATGGGGGATTTGTCCTAACAGGCTGTCACGGACACAGCCCCCTACCACATAAGCTTCCCGGCCTTTTTGCTCTAATGCTGTTAAAATATTCCCTACCTCCTGGGGAATTGCTAAGTCCATAAAAAAATCCTTCTTTATCTTGTTTTACCTGCTTTTTTCCCAATACAATCGGCTGGTAAAACATAAGATACCGTATTTTATCAAAAAAAGCAATATCCTCTGTTGTCATTCGTAAATGATTTTTTCCGGATCGCACAACAGCTCCATTGCATTTTCTGTTTATTTACGATATTATTATAGATAGATTATAGGAAGGCGGTGGACACGATGAGCATATTAAATCTGAAATATGGAAATGGTGTCGTCACATTAAATGTAAGAAATGCGGCACAGCTACAAAAATTTGACTTGCCAAAAACCGTTCCCCTGACGGATGCCGGCAGTGAATTTGTAAATGCTGCCAGTTACCGTTGTTCCGGCAGCTTAGGGCTTCACTATCTGATTTCCCCCAATGACCTTATTACAGTTGTAATAAGGGAAAACCGTTATCTCCCCGTAGCGGAAACTTTATATATGCTGACTTATTATCTCCATTCCCTTGGCGTACCTTATGAAAACATCACGGTATTGGCCAAAGCAGATACACAAGGCGCCTCTGTCAGCCATTTACTCCCTCCCCAGTTAAACGGGCTTATTAAAGCAGAAGCACACCATTGTGATGATTCAAATCTGGTATCTGTCGGTACAACTTCCCATGGGATTCCCGTTTTGGTCAATCCCCTGCTAACCGGCCGGAAAGTGATTATCCTTGACAGCATCCAGCGGGATGTACTGACAGGCTTTTCCGGCGGCCCGGAATGCTTATTGGGTTTATGCGGGCGGCCAACCATAGAGAAGTGCTTCAGTCAGGCCATACAAGGAAATACACTTCCTGCACAGGTTCGCTCCGGCATTATTGTAGGCAATCCTTTATGTGACGAAATGACAGAAATTGCCCGGTTTATCAACCCTGCTTTTGCTGTTTATACCATTACCGATGCAAAAAAACATTTTTGCCGTTTTGCCTGCGGCGGATGGCTGGACGCCTGGTATGAAGGCTGCAATGCCTTCCAGCAGCTTTTTGGCATCCCTGTTTCCGGACAATATGACATTGTAATTGCAAGCTGTGGCGGCGCCCCTTATGACGCCACTTTATATGCAGCCTGCCGCAGTTTATTCCATGCTGTCCAATTCGCCAAAGAAGGCGGAACGGTCATTCTGGCGGCAGAAGGCCGGGAAGGCGGCCCAGACCAATTTATAAACGGCCAGGAACCCCTTGCCAGTCTTTATGGGTTAACTTATTTTGGATTCCAGGATCTGGTGAAAAAATACCGGGTTTTAATACAGTCAAAAATTAACACACAACAGCTCTGTAATTTAGGCTTAGAAGCATTCCGCACCATGGAAACTTTAGAATCCCGGGTAGACTTTAATGGGAAAACTGTTTGTTTCTTTTCAAATGCTGATTTAGCTGCACCTTATCAGGTTTAGTATGGAATAGAGCTGCCAAATGAGGTTCCTATTGGCAGCACATGGAAATGGAAGTGAAAAATATGGAGCCAAACCATTTAGCAAAACAATATTATCTTGATTTTTCCAACCACCGGGAATTATGCTGTGCCGAAAATGACGGTCAGAGGGTTGTAACAGAAACGCCTGTGGGGGAAACTGTCTGTAAATTTCTGAACCTTTCCAGCACCTTAGAAAAATCCCGTACACGTCTGCAAAAATTGCTGCCGTTGAATAATATCGATCCTGACGCCTATATTGTAATGATTTCTGTCAATTTAGGCCACCAGCCATTGCCAGACAGCCCATATGCTGCAAAATTATTTGGCCTGCTGGAATATATTTCACAAATACATCCTATTTTTTATATTTTAATGCAGATGGAACGGCTTTTGCTGCAAATGGAGCAGAATGCCCCGGAAAAAACAATTATCCAGCATATGGCTGCTACGGCGGCCCGGGCTGCGACCCTTTTAGAGAAAGCATTAGCAGCACTTCCGGAATATACCCAGCGGGTGGATTCTGTTTTGAACTATACCCGGTTGGAACCCAAAAATGAAGAAAAAACACCAGTATTAACACGGGCCTGGCGTTACCAGAGAAAAACAGGGGTTCCTTTAGAAGGGCTGGACGCCCTACCCTCCCGTACATTGATGGCTCAGGAACAAAGCCGTATCCTTCCTGCAAGCGCTGACTATAAGCCGGTTGAAGATCCCATTCTTTTTTATGGGGAAAGCCTTGCCGGAAAAAATTTATCCCAAATCCTGTCCATGTTATTCTGTCAAATGCTGCTGGATAATACCATTGTCAGGGTTTGCGGTGTTTGCGGCCGGTATTTCGTCCCCCAAATCCGCAGCAATGAAAAATACTGCGATCACCAGGAAATGGTGGATGGCATCCTTCTTACCTGTAAACAGCGTTCTACCAAAACCCGTATGGAAAACGATCCTTCCCTGCGCCTGTTGAAAGGGGCTTATGACCGGAACTTCGTAAAGGCCAAACGGAAAAAAGAACCTGAATATGTGGAAAAGATTTTCCGTCCCTGGTATGCCTGGGCGAAAGAACAGCGGAGTAAATATCTGAAGCATGAACTTACCCTGGACGAATTAAGCGAAATGTTTACCCGAAAAATGGAAAACTATCTCTATTGAAAAGAAGCTGCCCCCAATCCGGAGGCAGCTTCTTTTTTTATTTACCGGGTTACTTCATAGCCCCGGCTTTCCAAAAGTTCTTTAATTTGTACCCGGTGTTCCGCATTTCTTGTTTCCATTGTCATTTTTACCACACAGAAGCCCACATCTACACTGTCCCGTTCATGGGTAACGGTCAGTAAGTTTGCGCCTGTTTCAGACAAAAGCTGGAGCAATGTGAAAAGCTGGCCCGGTTTATCCGGAACTTTGGTGGTAAACTCTGTAATGCGCCCTGTTTTATAAAGCCCTCTGGTAATTACATGAGACAAGGTCGTTACATCAATATTTCCTCCGGAAACGACGCAGCAAACTTTTTTCCCGGCTATGTCCACTTTGCGATATAAAGCCGCTGCCAGGGCAACTGCGCCAGCCCCTTCTGCCACGGTTTTATTCTGCTCCATCAAGGTCAGGATTGCCGTAGAAATTTCACTTTCTGAAACTGTAACGACTTCATCCACATACTTCTGGCACATTTCAAAGGTTATTCCACCAGGTTTTTTTACTGCGATCCCGTCTGCAATGGTAGAAACACTGTCTAATGTTTCAATCTGGCCGCTGCGGATGGAGTTAAACATACTTGGGGCCCCTTCTGCCTGTACGCCGTAAACCTTACAGGAGGGTCTTAACGTTTTCACTGCATAAGCAACGCCGCTGATCAGACCGCCGCCGCCAATAGGGACAATAACTGCATCTATATCTGGAATCTGCTGCAAAATTTCCAAACCGATTGTGCCCTGTCCGGCAATTACCCGTTCATCATCAAAAGGATGGATAAAAGTCAGCCCTTTTTCTTTTGTTAATTCCATAGCCTTTGCATAGGCGTCATCATAAACGCCTGGTACTAATACCACTTCACTGCCATAGCTCCGGGTAGCTTCCACCTTCATTAAGGGGGCTCCGGCGGGAATGCAGATAATAGAATGGATACCCCGGCGGGCTGCCGCTAAAGCCACTCCTTGGGCATGGTTCCCCGCAGAACAGGCAATAACCCCATTGGATTTTTCTTCTTCCGAAAGGGTCGCTATTTTATAATAGGCTCCCCGCAGTTTAAAAGATCCTGTAAGCTGTAAATTTTCCGCTTTGATATAAACCCCTTCCCCAGCGCTTGGAACCGCAGCCACAGGGGTCTGCCTGGCCACCTCATTTAAAATTCTCTGGGCATCATATACCATATCAATGGTTACCATTTATTCCACTCCTCCCTGCCGCTTGTTCGATTGGAACAAGCGGTAAACCTGTTTCTATGGTATCACAGGTTTCCAGAGAAAACAATGGATAAAACCCCTTTCAAAATAAAAAATTCCTTAGCCTTGACAAAATAGCCGCCTTGGAGTATGATGGAAAAAAACAACAGAATCAGGAGGGTTTTCTTTGCGCCAAAGGAATATCGCACTTTGTATCTTGTTATGTTTTGTGACATGCGGCATTTATGAGATTTATTGGTTCATTTCACTGACCAATGAAATCAATGAGGCTTCCGAAAACGATACGCCATCTGGGGGTATGGCATTTCTGTTTTGCCTGATTACCTGCGGCATCTATGCTATTTATTGGAATTATCAGTGGGGCAAACGTTTAAACACGGCACAGGAAAATAATGGTGTGGATGTGGATACCAATGCACCTATTTTATTCCTGATTTTATCTATTTTTGGACTTACTCTGGTCAGCTGGGCGATTATGCAGCATTCACTCAATCAAATGGCTGAATGAAAGCCCGTGTCAAAGGGCTTCTTTGCCAGGCGGCCTGGATTTTTGCCCTTGGAGCCGTTCTCTTGTTCCTGTCTGCTTGCGGTTTCGGCATCCCATGTGTATTCCATCTGATTACAGGCTGGCAGTGCCCGGGGTGCGGCGCCACCCGTATGCTGCTATCCCTGCTCCGCCGGGACTGGAAAGGTGCTTTCCATTACAACCCTGCTTTAATGGTGTTATTGCCTATGTTAGCCCTTTGGGCTATTCCTTTGTTACGGCAGTATCTCCTGGAGGGCACGTGGCATACTTCCAAAAAGCAAAACCGGATGTTATGGGGCATGACGACAGCATTTCTTCTCTTTGGAATTTTGCGGAACATATAAAAAGATCAGCCGGATTTTTTACAGCCTGTTCTGGACAAGTAAAAAATCCGGCTGATTGTTTTCACCGCCGGGTGGAATCCCGCACCGTCAAGGTAACAGGGATACGGTAATACCGGCAGGCAGGCTCTTTCCCCGCCATCATTTCAAACAGAAGCGATATAGCCAGCCGTGACATTTCTGCCACATTCTGATGGACGCTGGTGATCCCAGGCCCGCAAAGGGCTGCAAAAGGGCTGTCATCAAAGCCTGTCATGAGTACATCCTGCGGTACATGAAGCCCATGCTCCCGCAATGCGATCATTGCGCCGCCTGCAATGGTATCGGTTGTGGCCATGATCCCATCAAAAACAGCCCCTTCTTCTATTAAAGCAGAAAGGGCTTTTTTTGCGCTGGCAATGGAAACCGCATCCAAATCGATCAGAGGCCCCTGTTCTTCAATCCCAGCTTCTGATAGGGCTTGTTTAAAGCCTGTATAACGTGCCACCTGGTTGGAATCGTTTCCTAAGCATTTTAAAATTAAAATCCGGCGGCATCCGGCTTGCAGCAGGGCTTTTGCTGCAAGGTATCCTCCATTTACATTATCGGATTCAATCATAACCCCTTCTGTACGGTCCATTTTGCTGCGGGAAGGCCGGTCTACATAAACTGTTGGCAGCCCTTCCAGCTCCGCGTAATTACGGGTGCTGGAAATTAAAATAATTCCGCTGACATTCCGGGCTGTCAGGGAACGGATATGTTTTTTTTCCAATTCTTCCGATTCATTGGTGTTACAAATCAGACAGGCATATCCCCGCTGGGAAAGTTCCACTTCTAAATGAAGCACTACATTTGAAAAATGGGGGTTGGTAATATCCGGAACCACAACGCCTACCACATCTGTCCGGCTGGTGCGCAGCCCTTGTGCACTCATATTCGGCATATAATCATTTTGCTGGATAATCTGCCGTACCCGTTTTTCCGTTTCCTTAGAAAAACGCCCATTCTGGTTGATGACCCGGGAAACCGTTGCTGTTGAAACCCCCGCTAACCGGGCAATTTCCTTGATGTTTTTTGCTTTTTCCAATCCATCTGCCCTCCTATGGGAACATCAGACAAGGCTTGTCAGGAAAGCAACCCTTTCTTATTTTTCTGCCACAGCCAGATGCCCCGTTTCCTCAATTTCTGCAATCATATCCACCCGTATTTGATGGCGTTCCCCTTCATAAGACGCATTCAGCCATTCATCTACAATCATTTTCGCCGTTTCAATCCCAATCACCCGGGCACCAAAAGCAATCATATTGGAATTATTGTGCTGCTTGGAAAGCTTTGCGGAATAGGGTTCGCTGCATACACAGGCCCGGATGCCTTTGACTTTATTAGCCGCCAGAGAAATTCCCACACCTGTACCGCAGATCAGAATTCCTCCGTCTGCTTTTCCTTCTGCCACCAGCTTTGCCGCTTTATAACCGCTTACAGGGTAATTGAAACGGCTGGTGCTGTTTGTGCCTACGTCAATCACTTCAATTCCTTTTTCCTCCAGATAGGCTTTGATTTCCTGTTTCATTTCTACTGCAACATGATCGTTGCCAATCACCAGTTTCATTTTTTTTACAGCCTCCTGTTAAGCATTTGGGGATAGGCTCTTAAGCCCGGGCGCAGACGTTATAACGCTGCTACCCGGGCAGTTTTCATATGCCTATCTTTTATAAATAGTTGGGATCTGCTAACCGCTTTTCTGCGTAAATGGCCGCCCCTACGGAACCATTGGCCTGGTTGGGCCTGGAATACCGCAGATCCAATGTCCGCTCCGGATAAGGCTTGCGGGCATAACGGTGGACCGCTTCTTCCAATGCAGCCCGGGGGAATCCCGGCATCTGGAGCAGCCCCCCGCCCAGAATAATACAGTCCGGATCAAACAGGTTTGCTTCTGCCGCAACCACCTGGGCCATGCCTTCTAAGAAAGCTTTCATAACGGATGTATGCATCTGAGTAGAAAATAACTGCTGAATGGGCGTATCCGGGAAATTTTCCGCCTGGATGCCTTCCAGGGCAATCCCGGAAACTACGGTTTCAATGCAGCTCACATTCCCGCAGGTACAAACCTTTCCATTGCCATATACGGGCAAATGGCCCAATTCCGAAGCTACCCCGTTCCGCCCCAGCAGGATTTTCCCATTTACCATAACGGCATTGCCTATGCCAGTGCCAAAATAAATGCCGGCTACACAGTCCTGGGAGGTTACTTTCAGATCCTCCAAATCGAAAAGCAGAAGATCATTCACATCCCGGTTAATAAATACAGGCACTTTTAAAACGGCTTCCAATTCTTCTACCACTGCAAAGTGATCCGGAATACAAGCAATATTGGGAGTTTGAACAACGACAGTCCGCTGGCGGTTGATGGTCGAGGGGAATCCAATTGAAACTGCTGCCGGCATTGCTCCTGAAAGGCTGCGTTCACAATAACTCCGGATACATTCGGCAAGCCTTCCGGCTGGATCGCATCCTTCTGCAAACGTTGCCCTTGTATCCAGCCGTTCAAAGGCTGACAGCTCATGCCGGGAATCCACCAGGCCAAACCGCATATTCGTGCCGCCAATGTCAATTCCAAGCACATACTGTTCCTTTTCTGTCATAGCTTGCCCTCCTAAATCACAGCACTACGCCGGTTTCTTCCGCGAACTGCTGTTTCATTTTACCGCAGGCTGCCTGCAAATCCGGAGCCAGGCTGAACAGGCCCGATGTCCCCAAAATAAAGACGTCTGCTCCTGCTTCATAAAGCTGGTGGAAGGTTTTCTTATTGCAGGAACCATCAATCATAATTTTATAATGCCAGTTGTTTTCCTCCCGCAGCCGTTTTGCTTCTGCGATTTTTGCAAGCATCTCAGTAATAAAGGGCTGCCCTGCAAAACCTACATCAACCGTCATTAAAGTTAATACATCAATCCGGTTCAGGTAATGCCTGCATTCGGAAAGGGGAGTTGCCGGATTTAATGTGATGCCTGCTTTGCAGCCAACATCCCGGATATGGTTCAATGTACGGAAACAGTCGGTATTGATGGTTTCCGCATGGGGGCTGATCAGTGCCGCCCCCGCCTCTGCACAGGCATCGATCCAGTCATTGGGATTTGTAGTCATCAAATGCACATCCATGGGTTTCTTGGCCACCCGTGCGCATGCCCGCATGAAATCCGGACTGAGGGTAATATTTTTACAGTAGTGGCCATCCATAATATCAATATGGTATCCATCAATATTCTGGTCAAGGACTTCTATCTGATGCTTTATGTCTAAAAAATCCATGCACATCAGGCTGACGGAAAATTCAGGGTTCATAGGGGAGCACCTCCTAATTATTGTACACTTTCCCGGACACAAGCGCAAGGTTTAATTTTTGCTGCTGGCGCCAAAGAAGCGGTCTAATGTTACAGCTAAGATAAGCAGGCAGCCCATTGCCAGCTGTTGGTAGTAGCTGGATACGCCTACCATATTCAAGCCATTGTTAATAACGCCGATAATCAATCCACCGATAATGACTTTGGGGATTTTGCCAACGCCGCCAAAGAAGGAAGCGCCGCCTATGATAACAGCTTCAATGGCAAAGGTTTCATAACCGGTTCCGGCATTTGGTTCCGCCGCAGCCAGACGGGCAATGTTTACCATGCCAGCCAGTGCCGCGCAAATTCCGGAAATGGAGAATGCAAGGATGGTATGTTTCTTTACGGTGATACCCGCATACCAGGCGGATTGGGAATTGCCGCCTAACGCATAAAGATTGCGCCCGCACTGGCACTTGACCGTCAGGAAGGTCAGCACAGCCGCAGTGATCAATGCAACTAAAATAGGCACCGGGATAACATCAAACAGCTTGCCGCCCATGGTTTTGGAAAAAGACGCAGGCAGCCCGGAAACAGCTCTTGCAGAAGTAATGATATAAACCAGGCTCCGCAAAATGGCCTGGGTTCCCAGGGTAATGATAAACGGAGGCAGCCCAGTTGCTGTTACAAGGCTCCCGTTTAAGAAACCGATAAAGGCGCCGAACAATATAACGCCAATTAAAATAGCCAGGATCGGATGCAGCCCCAAATTGACCATAAGCTGGGCTGTCAGTGCGCCGGATAATGCCATGGTTGAACTGACGCTTAAATCAATGCCGCCCAATAAGATGGCAAAAAATTCTCCCAATCCCAACAGGATGGTAATGGAGCTTTGCTCCATAATTTTGATCAGGTTGCCTCCCGTCAGGAAGCTGGTGGGACGTAAAATACCAAATACAATGATCATGATCGCGAGGATGGTAATGGTACTGTAACGGTCCCAATAATCACTGAAAGTAAAGGCTTTTTTTGCAGTCGTATTCAACTTATTTTCCTCCCGTTCATGCAGATTCGCCGGTTGCGGCTTTTGCGAGCTTTTCTTCCGTGGCGTCTGCCACATCATACATTCCTGTAATCCGGCCTCCTGCCATAACGGCGATCCGGTCACACAGACCTAATAATTCCGGCATTTCGCTGGAAACTACAATAACTCCAATTCCTTCGTCGGCAAGGCCCCGCATCAATTTATAAATTTCACTTTTGGTGCCAACATCAATGCCTTTGGTAGGCTCATCAAAGATCAGCAGCTGGACTCCGGCAGCCATCCATTTTCCCAGAATGACTTTCTGCTGGTTGCCGCCGGAAAGCTGTGCTGTAAGCTGTTCCAGAGAGGCACATTTAATTTGGATTTCAGTCCGTTCTTTTTCAGCAATCTGTTGTTCTTCCGCGCCATTCACCAGACCGATCAAGCCTTCACAGCCGGATTTTTTCAACTGGCTGGCAATGGAAATGTTCCGTTTGTTGCTGAAATTTTGGAAAAACCCTGTTTCACGGCGGTTTTCCGTGACAAGGCCAATGCCTTGGCGTAATGCCTGATAAGGATTTTTTATGGAAAGCTGTTTTCCATGGAGCCAGATTTCTCCGGAGGATTTCGGCGCGGCCCCATAAATGGCACACATGGTTTCACTGCGCCCAGCCCCTACCAGGCCGGAAAAACCAAGGATTTCCCCCCGGCGCAAAGAAAAAGAAACATCCTTTGCTTTGCCGTCCTTGCGGGTCAGGTTTTTACATTCAAAGATCACATTGCCAAATTCAAAATTGTCTTCCGGCGGATGCTGGTAAGTGCCTTTGATTTCACGGCCTACCATCAGCCGGATCATATCATCTGTTGTCAAATCGGCTACCTGGTAAGTCCCTACATAGCCCCCATCCTTCATAATGGTGATTCGGTCCCCTATTTCAAAGATTTCGGACAGTTTATGGGAAATAAAGACAACGCCTTTTCCTTCTTCTTTCAGCTGGCGGATAATTACAAAAAGCTTTTGCACTTCTTCCTCAGTTAATGAGGATGTCGGTTCATCCATAACAATGACTTTTGCATTGAAAGCAACAGATTTAGCGATTTCTACCATCTGTTTTTCACTAATGCTTAAATCGCCTACGCTGGTAGTAGGCTTACGGGAGCTTAAATTGACTTTTTTCAGAAGCTCTGTTGTCCGTGTATTCATTTCCCCATAATCTACCACACGGATGGGGCCTATCTGTTTCATGGGCAGCCTGCCCATAAAAATATTTTCCCGGATGTCCAGCCAGTTGACGACACTCAGTTCCTGGTAAATAATACTGATCCCGCCTTCTGCGGACAGGTGCGGCGTTAATTGGGAATATTCTTTCCCGCCTAAGCAAATTGTCCCTTCATCCGGGCGATAAGCGCCGCTTAATACTTTCATCAGCGTTGATTTCCCGGCCCCGTTTTCCCCCAGCAGCACATGGACTTCGCCGGGCCGCACATCAAAACTAATACGGTTGAGCGCAACAACGCCGGGGAACCGTTTGGTAATTTCTTTCATTTGAATAATCGGTTCCAAACATGCCCTCCCCTTTCAAAACTGGTCTTATTTTTTTCCCGGCAGGCACTTTTTTCGTGCCTGCCGGAAGTTTTTAAGATTTACCGTTTTTTTATTCTTATACCGTGTACCCTTCCGTTTTACAGAGGATGCCTTATTTCAAAAATTCAGAAGCATTGCTGTTGTTGATGAGGATTGCGTCAATGCCATGAACCGGAACATCTGCGCCGGGTTCCATTGGAGCATCTTTTTCAACAGCTTCTACCATCAACTGTAAGCCTTTTGCGCCAACAGCCGCTGGATCCTGTGCCACAGTTGCAGTCAGTTTGCCATCTGCCACAGATTGGATTGCATCTTCGTTGCCGTCTGTGCCGCAGACTTTAATATCTTTTCCGGAGGCTTCTACGGCTTCCTGAGCGCCCATTGCCATGGTATCGTTGCAGCAGTAAATGGCTTTCAGATCCGGGTGGGCTGTAATATAGTTTGTGGTTACGTCATAAGCTTTCGTCCGGTCCCAGTCGGCTGGCTGGCTTTCTACGATGGTCAGCCCGGCTTCTTCAAAAGCGGCTTTTGCACCATCCCGACGGTTTTCACCGGAAACTGCACCTGCTTTTCCTTCTACGATGGCAACTTCTCCAGCTCCGCCGATTTGTTCAATCAGGTATTTTGCACCCATATTGCCTACTGCCACATTGTCGGTTGCTACATAGGCATAACATGCGCCGCCTAATTCTGCCAAAGCCTGCAAATTGACTTTTTCGTCAATGTCAACGATTTTAATACCTTTGCTTGTGGCATCCGCAATAGCATTGTTCAGGTTTACGTCAGAAATTGGCGCTACGCCGATTGCCTTGTACCCTTTGGAAATGGCATTTTCTAATAAAGTGACCTGGCCTTCTACATCATCTTCGGTGTTTGCCGCGTAAATATCAACTTTAATGCCTAATTTGTCTGCTTCGCTCTGGATGCCTTCCTGCATACTCTGCCAGAACTGGCTGGACAATACTTTTAATATGACTGCATATTCTGCTTCCCCAGAAGCGGTTTCCGGTGCTGACTCGGCAGGAGCAGATGATGCCCCGGAAGAAGCAGGAGCCGGAGCTGCGGAAGAAGATGGCGCGGAACCGCCGCCGCAGGCTGCCAGGCTCAGGCTCATGGCCAGTGCCAAAGCTGATACGAGAATGGATTTCATTTTTTTCATGTTTTTTCCTCCTAATTACTTCTCAATCAGAAATTTTTTTCGGAAAACGGGTAAACGTTTTCTCATTGCTTCTATACTATAATATTTCCTCAAATAAAAGTCAACACAAGGGGATAAATTTCATCACTATGATGGGTAAACGGTTGCTCAACCTGTGCAATTTTCCCATATCCTACCGGAGGGCCCCGGAAAATTGCGCCCAAAAAATGAACAGGGAACCCGGATTCAAACCGGATTCCCTGTTAGTGTAACCAAATTTTTTTTAAAAATAAATTTTATGCTGGATGAACTTTATTTTCTTTATCTGCATGTTTTCCATCTACGCCGTATTTCTTATTTTTACGGGATTCAAAGAATTTCGGCGCAACCTGCGGGAACATAGCCATAGTGAGAACGTCCTCTTCCTGCTCATAGTATTCCTGAGGGAATTCTTTCCGCAGTTTTTCCATTTCCGGCGCAATCTGATCCGCCGGACGGCAAGTAATGGGTTTTTCGTCCCCTAAAATTTGCTTCCGGAATTCGTCAGAAATGGGGGCAGGGGTTTTCCCATATTCACCCCGCACCAAAGCACGGAATTCTTTTGTGACATTCTTATAACGCTGGCCCAAAATCACATTAAATACAGCCTGGGTACCGACAATTTGAGAAGTCGGTGTTACCAGCGGAGGATAACCGGCATCTTTCCGGACATTGGGAACCTCCCGCAGAACTTCTTCAAACTGATCCTCTTTGCCAGCCTGCTTCAACTGGGAAACCAGGTTGGACAGCATACCACCAGGAACCTGATAAATCAAGGTGTTGGCATCTACGCCCATCACTTTTGGAGAAAGAAGGCCGCTGTCCAAATATTTCTGGCGCAACTTGGCAAAATGGGCGCGGACAACATCTAATTTTTTCAGATCCAAACCGGTGTCATATTCGGTGCCTTCCAAAGCGGCTACCATGGATTCCGTAGCGGCATGGGAAGTGCCCATTGCCAGCGGGGACATGGCAGTATCAATAATATCTACACCAGCTTCAATGGCTTTCAAAAGGGACATGGAAGCCAGACCGGAAGTATAGTGGGTATGGAGGTCAATCGGGACTTTTACCGCTTTTTTCAGCTCCTTCACCAGGTCGTAAGCGGCAGAAGGCGTGATCAAAGCTGCCATATCTTTAATACAAATGGAATCCGCACCTGCATTTTCCAGTTGTTTGGCATAATCCACAAAGTACGCAATATTGTGTACCGGGCTGAGGGTATAGGAAATAGCCGCCTGCATATGGGCGCCGGATTTTTTGGTAGCTTTAATGGCTGTTTCCAGATTGCGGATGTCATTCAAAGCGTCAAAAATACGGATAATATCAATCCCGTTATCCACAGACTTCTGGACAAAATATTCTACGGCATCATCGGCATAATGACGGTATCCCAGCATATTTTGCCCGCGGAACAGCATTTGCAGCTTCGTTTTCGGGCAGTTTTTCCGGATAACCCGCAGACGCTCCCAAGGATCTTCATCCAGGAAACGAATGCAGGAATCAAAAGTAGCGCCGCCCCAGCATTCCAAAGAATAATAGCCCACTTCATCCATGGCAGGCAGAATATCAATCATTTCCTCCAACCGCATACGGGTTGCAATTAAGGATTGATGGGCGTCACGGAGAATAGTATCACAGATTTTAATTTGTTTCCCCATCTGTCAGCCCTCCTTAACCAATGGTGACAAGCACATCATTGGAATTGACTGTATCGCCTTTTTTCACCATGACAGCAGTAACCGATCCGGCAGCAGGAGAAAAGATTTCATTTTCCATTTTCATGGCTTCCAGCAGGACTACCAACTGGCCTTCCTGGACTTTATCGCCTACTGCAACCTTCACATCCAAAATATTTCCAGGCATTGGGGCCGTTACTTTGGTGCCGCCAGCAGGAGCTGCCGGTGCCGCCGGAGCTGGTGCGGCCTGGGGTGCGGGAGCTGCCGGTGCAGCGGCAGGCATTGGGGCAGCGGCAGCATTCCCAGTGGTTTCCTCTACCTGGACAGAATAAGGTACTCCATTTACAGTCACATTATAGCTTTTCATCATCAAGAACCTCCTTCAAATTACATCGGGATGTTTCCATGTTTTTTCGGCAGCCGGGAAACCCGTTTCGAAGAAAGGATTTCCAAAGCGGCAAGCAAAGCCTGACGGGTTTCAGAAGCTTCAATCACATCATCAATATTGCCTTTGGCCGCAGCCGCAAAAGCACTGGCCTTTGTCATGGCATATTCAGCTTCTACCTGGGCGCGGGGCTTTTCAGCCGTAATTTTATCCCCTTCCAGGAAAGCAACGGCTGTTTCAGGCGACAATGCGCCGATTACGGCACAGGGCCATGCAACAGAAAAATCAGCATTAGAGCCCCGGCCTGCCAATGCAACAAAAGCAGAACCAAAAGCATCTCCGGCAATCACCGCAATTTTTGCAGTGGTTGCTTCTGCATAAATATGGGCCAGTTTTGCCACTTCACGGACGCCGCCCCGGAATCCATGGGAACATCCGGAAACAAATTTAGCGCAGTTTATAAACGTAATCACTGGAATTTGGAAGGAATCACAAATGGATACGAAACGTGCAATCTTAGAACAGCCATTCAAATTCAGGGTGCCGCTGGCAGAAGCTACAACTAGGCCCACACTCATGCCATTCATGGAAGCAAACGCAATTTTTGCATCCGGCGCAAAGTCTTTCTGTAATTCAATGACACTGTCTTCATCCATTGCACATTTGGCGGCTTCAAATAAATCCGCACCTTTGATATTGGCCGCGGCAGCCGCCAGAGTATTTTCCCCACCGGAAACAGGGCTGTATTCCTGCATGGGCGCCATAGACAGGTTATTGACCGGCAGCATGGATAAAAGGCGCCGGGCTGCTGCAATGGCATCTTTTTCGTCTTTTTCTACAATGTGGGCTATGCCGCCTTTTGCCGCTTCCGCAGCAGTACCTTTTTCAGCATCGCCGGCATTGACAAAAAATTCTCCCTTTTCGCTCATGATGACGAAATCGGCAGAAGCTGCAATCATAGCCGCGCTTCCTGCACAGACCCCTAATACCAGGGAAATCTGGGGAACTACGCCGGAAAGATTATTGGTCCAGCATAATAAATCGCCATAAGCATTCATAGCGTCCAGCCCTTCGTCCAGGGCCGCCCCATTGGAATCATAAATTCCTACCAGGGGTGCGCCTGTTTTCAGGGCCAATTCATAAATTTTCTTAATTTTGCTGCCATGGGCTTCCCCGACAGCACCGCTTTTCACAGTAATATCCTGAGAAAATGCATATACAGGGCTGCCATCTACCAGGCCGTACCCGGTAATGACACCCGCACCATCACAGCCATTCTTTACCAGGGTCCCCACTTCGACAAACGTATTCGGGTCAAACAACGCCGTCAGCCGTTCCCGTGCCGGGACTGCTTTCTGGGCTTCGCCGCGTGCCTGGGCCAGCGACATGATCTGATCGCTCATGTTCTTTGTCCTCCTATCACTATAAGATCTTGTCCCGGCAGGCCGGGGCAAGCGAACCATAAACAAAATCCAAAATAGAACCAGAATAAAGTATACACGCTTCCCTAAAAAATAACAAGGGCTTTTTCAAGAAAAGCTGATAATTTTTTAACAGAGTTCTATGATTTCCGCTTCTTCTGGAAAAATGTCTTTAATGGAAAAGCCTGTCCCATTTCATATCCCCGCTTTGTCAGCGCCAGACGCAGCTCCTGGGGAAGCTTTTCCCCCAACTGCCCCTGTTGGATTCCAATGCGGAGTGCGGCATGGAACGCTGCCTGTGCAATGGCGTCTGCCAAGCTGGCATCCATCCGCTTTCCCGTATCAATATCCTCCATTACAAGGCAGTCCTCTTTTTCCACAAATACCGCCGTAGCCAATACCGCATCCTCTTCAAAAGCCCCATAAACCATAGCCGCCGGCTGATCCACACCAAAACTTCCTAAAATCCGGTGGACCATCCGTTCCTCTGTAATCCGCTTGATGCAAAACATTCTTTATTTTTACCCCTTTGCCGGCTTTTTTATTGCATTGCGCAAAGCGATGAGTTCCGCGGGCCGCAGTTCCCGCCACTGGCCCGGAGGAAGCATCCCCAATTTTAAAGGGCCTTCCGCGGTCCGTTTCAGCCGGGCAACTTCCAGCCCCACAGCTTCACACATCCGGCGGATCTGGCGGTTGCGCCCTTCCGAAATGGTGATTTGCAGCACAACCCGTCCTTCCTGTTTTTCCAGCACCAGCACTGTGGCAGGCAGTGTCTTTTTCCCATCCAGCTCAATGCCTGCCGCCAGCATTGCCGCCTGTTCATCGGTGATCCCCGGGCGGGCTGTTACCCGGTACGTTTTTGTAATGCCATTGGAAGGGTGCATAATCGCATTGGCAAAAGCCCCGTCATTGGTAAACAACAGCAAGCCCTCACTGTTGCGGTCCAGGCGGCCTATGGGATAAACCCGTTCCGGTGCATTTTCTACCAGATCCGCCACGCACCGCCGCCCCATTTCATCCGAAGTGGTGGTCACATAACCCCGGGGCTTATTGAGCATTAAATAAACATTGTGTTTCTTTTTCTGGAACCGGACCCGGTTCCCATCCAGCGTTACCACATCCCGGCGGGGATCGATAGCCTGCCCTGTCTGGGCAGGCCGCCCATTGACTGTAATGCGCCCTTGTGTAATCGCTTCTTCCGTTTTCCGGCGGGAAAGGATGCCATGATCTGACATGACCTTTTGAATCCGGATGCCTTTTCCTTCTGCCATTTTCATTTCCTTTACTTTATCATTTTCAATCTATGTTTTTTTCCGGTTTATCTGGGAAACCAAACGTTCCAGCCAGTTTGGTTCCGGTTCCGGCAGGGTCATATTCTGCGCCGCTGCCAGATGGCATTCCGCTGCAACTGTCCCGTTTATTTTTACCAGAGCTTTCCCCACAATCCTGCCTTTCCGGACAGGGGCAAAAAGAAAGGGCTGTGCTGTAACTGCCGTTTCTATGGTTTCCCCCTCCAGCAGGGTGATAGTATCCCTGTCCCACTGGCAGGGAACCCTTCCCGCGCCTGCCGCCGGCAGAGAAATTTCAGGCAGCGGAACCGTTTCCAGCCGGGCTTTGGCAAAACAGGCATCATATAGCTTCATATGGACGTTCCAGTCGTCCGGACAATGGAGGGTTACAATAACCAGCCGTATGCCATTTTTTTCCGCCGCCGATACCAGGCACCGGCCTGCCCGTTCCGTAAATCCGGTTTTCACTCCGTAAACCCCAGGATAGTATTTCAACAGTTTGTTATGGTTTGTCATCCACCGGTCATATGGAGGATTCCCAAAGGAAATCCTGGCACTGGCCAGACAGCAGATTTCCGCAAAAGCTTCATTGGACAAAGCTTCCCGGGCCAGCAGCGCCATATCTTTGGCGGAGGAATAATGCTCCTCGCTGTCCAATCCGGAAGGCGTTGCAAAATGGGTATTTTCCAGCCCCATTTCTTCTGCCCGTTCATTCATCATGGCTACAAAAGCTTCTTTTGTGCCTGCAATCCGTACCGCCGCCGCATTGGCTGCGTCATTGCCGGAGGGCAGCAACATCCCGTAAGCCAAGGCCCGCAGTGTAACAGTATCCCCTTCCCGCAGCCCCATGGAAGAACCTTCTACCCGGATGGCTTTTGGGTCAACGGTAAAAGGTTCATCTAAATTTGGCTGTTCCAAGGTCAATAAAGCGCTCATGATTTTTGTGGTGGAGGCCATTGGAAGCCTCTGGGTGCTGTCTTTTTCCATAAGCACCCGCCCGGTATCCGCATCAATCACCACCATTCCCCTGGCCTGCCCCCCAGGGGAAGCAGTTTCCTGGGCCTCCACATGGGGCGCGGCACAGCAAAGAGCCAAAGTCAAAAAGCACATCAATCTTTTCCACATGGTAATCCTTCCCCCGTTTCAAACGATACAGGGTATTGTATGCGGAAAAAGCGCTGCTTACGCACGGATCAGCCAAAAATAAACAAATTTAGAAGGAGAGTTCATCTTCTGTGTTTGGTTCCGCAGCAGGAGCTGTTTTATCCTTTTTCAGAAAAGCTGCCATTTTGTCAAACATTTCTGGTACCATATTCACAATCCGATCGGCTGTATTTTTCGATTCGTTGATTTGCAGCAAATCGACTTTCCCATCCTTGATGATCAGGAATGCAATGGGCTGGACCGAAACACCGCCGCCAGCGCCGCCGCCAAACGGTTCCTTATCTTTGCCCGGAATGTCCGATCCCCCGGACGCAAAGCCAAAACTAACTTTGGATACTGGAATGATTGTGGTGCCATCCGGCGTATTGATAGCTTCCCCCACAACGGTGTTGGCGTCTATCAGGGAACGCAGGTTCTGCATGGAAGTATCCAGCAGTCCATTGATGGGATGATTGGTATTCGGCATAAAATATCTTCCTCTCTTAATTTTTTGCCTTGCGGCTCCGTTTTATAAATGTAATAATCCCAATAATCAGGCTTCCGATAGCGGCCCACGGGGTCAGCTTCCCATGGACTTCCAATATGGTATCCCCCTGGCCCGCTGTAAAATTAGGGCGGATATAAATTTCAGGGGGTTCTATCCGTAAAAAATTTTTTGCCGTAGCATAAGCCCCGTATACCATGGCATTGGCCTTGCCATAAGCGATTGCGGTTTCTGCGGCATTTTCTTTTGCAACAATCATATCCAGCCGGATGTTATAGAAACGGATATTCCGCAGCAGGAAACCCGCGGCTCCTTTTACAGAAGCCAACACATCCACTACCAACCCCAGGTTGCTGGGATCGATTTTCTTTTTTGGTTTTTTCGGTTCCGGCTTGGGGGCAGCAGGCGCAGGCTTTTTCTTTTTCGCTTTTTTTGGTTTTTTCCGTTTTTTTTCAGGCCGCGGGAATACCCGTGCCTTCAAAAACAGCCAGCGCACTGTAATACGGGGAAGGCTTGCACTGCGCCAGAGGACTTCCCCCCGCCAAGGCACCGCCAACAGCCCAACCAAAAGGGCCAGTACCAGCAGGACCCATATCATGTCGGTTCCTCCAAATCTGTGGTTTCCAAAGAAGTTTCTTCTGCCGTATTTTTAGCAGGCGGCAGTTTCGGGAGCTGTCCAATGTTTTCCAGCCCGAAACACCGCAAAAAATTTGCCGTTGTTTTATAGGCAATGGGGCGTCCCGGCAGCTCCAGCCGTCCGGCTTCCTCCACCAGCCCTTTTTCCTCCAGGGAAGTCACCACGCCGGAACTGTCCACGCCCCGGATCTGCTCCACAAAAGAACGGGTAACAGGCTGGTTATAGGCCACAATGGCCAATACTTCCAGGGCCGCCTGGGACAAGGGCTGGTTCCGCCGCAGCTCCAATGCTTTCTGAATGACCGGCGCATATTCCGGAGCCGTACAAAGCTGCAATTTCCCATCCAGCTCCAGCAATTCAAAGGGCATTCCGGATTCCTGCAAGGCTTCCCGCAGCTTGGGGACCCATTTCACCACCATTTCCGGTTCTGTTTCCACAGCCTGGGCAACCCGGCTGATTTCTACCGCATCTCCCCCGGCGAAAAGGATGGCTAAAATCTGCTTTTGCAGGGGATTGATCATGTCCTTTCCTCCGTCCTTTGCTGGTGTTGAAAAATAATCTGGCCCCCGTTTTCTGTGACCCGCTTGGCTTTAATCAGTTCCAGCAGGGCCAGAAAGGTTGCTACAATTTCCCCCCGGCCATCGCTTTCTTCAAAAAGCCCGATATAACTGTCTTTTCCCCTTTGGTACAGGCGTTTTAAAATATAAATAATGCGGCTTTTTACGGAAACCATCCTGCGGGCCACAATCCCGGAAAATGCCTGGGCCGGAGGCGGAAGCTTCCGGCGACCCCGTCCAATGGCATCCTGATAAGCATAATAAATTTTATAAGGGCTGTGCTGCAAAGTATAGGTCATGTCTACGGCTTCCAGCTTGGCAGGAGCCCGGACAAACCGGGAAAATCCCTTGCTTTGCCGGCCCAGCTCCATGGCAACCATCTTGCACACCTGGTATTCCAAAAGCTGTCCCTGCAGCTCCTGTTTCAGCTTGGCGCTTTCTTCCTCATGGCGGGGCAGCAGGGTAACGGTTTTCAGATAGACCAGCCGGGAAGCCATTTCCAAAAATTCGCTGGCAATTTCCAGATCCTGCTCCTGCATGGACTGGATAGCGGATAAATACTGCTCCAAAAGGTCAGAAATCTGAATGTCCCGGATATCCATTTTATGTTTTGCAATCAGATGCAGCAGCAGATCCAAAGGGCCTTCAAAATCCCCGGCATGAAACGATAACTTTTCCATCCCGCTATCCTAAAAAAGAGGTCATCCGGTGGAACAGCAGATAAACGCCATCGGAAAGATAGCCAATAGGGGCGCTCAACCACCCGCTGAAGCAGGCTACCATGACAACAATAAAAATAATCTGGCGGTACTGTATGATTTTCCACGCGATGCGGGTGGGCAGGAAGCCTGCCAAAATAGAATAGCCGTCTAACGGGGGCAAAGGAAGCAAATTAAAGACTGCCAGGGCAATGTTTGTCCTTACCAAAAGCAGGAAAATGTCGATTAAAATTAAAAAAGATGTTTTTGTTGTAACCTCCATTGCGATGCCTGCTAAAATCAGCAGCTTTGCCACGGCCATCAGCACCAGCGCCAGCAAAAGGTTGGCAACGGGGCCAGCCGCCGCAGTCAGGGCCATTCCGGTTTTCTGGCTGCATTTGCGGAAACGGGAAGGATCGATAGGGACAGGCCGTGCCCATCCAAACCCTGTCAGCAGAATCAGCAGCCCTCCCATTGGGTCAATATGGAGGATAGGGTTCAGGTTCAAACGGCCCTGGTTCATTGCGGTATCATCCCCCAGTTTATAGGCCACCCATCCATGGGCAAATTCATGGATCGGCAGGGTGGTACAGACTACAATCAGCCGGGCAAATAATTTTAAAAGCAATCCCTGCATTTGTAACTCCTTTTTTATTTCTCTCCCAAATGGAATGGTATATTTTTTGATTACCGTTACCATTATATCGGAAGGAAAGCCAAAATACAAGCGGTATCCCTGTCGAAACCCCTGGGAATGGGAAAAAAATATCATAAAGCCCTTGCAATCCGGCGGGAGATCTGATAAAATACAAATGTTAGCCTCGTAAGAGACCAATTCCAATTCCATTATAGAGGAGGTGCAGACAATGGCAAAATGCGATATCTGCGGAAAAGGCGTTACGTTCGGGATTAAGGTTTCCCACTCCCACCGTCGGTCCAACCGCGCTTGGAAACCCAACGTACAGCGCGTTAAGGCAATCGTAGACGGTTCTCCCCGCCACATCTACGCCTGCACCCGCTGCCTGCGTTCTGATAAAGTGCAGCGCGCACTGTAAGGTATAAGGGCATCCAGAAAAGCAAAATGACCTCCCAGTACGGGGGGTTTTTTGTTTTCCCCAGGCAGGTTCTAAATCGTTGTGAGGGTGGTATGATGCAAAAAGATTTAACCCAAGGCAATATCTTAAAAACGTTAATTGGATTTTCCATTCCGTACTTAATTTCCTGCTTTCTCCAAACTTTTTACGGCCTTACCGATTTATTTGTTGCGGGCAGGTTCAACCATGCCGAAGTGATTTCTGCCGTATCCATTGGCAGTCAGGTGATGCATATGCTTACGGTTATGATTGTAGGGCTTGCTATGGGCTCCACCGTACTGATCAGCAACGCGGTAGGCGCAAAAGATTCCCGGAAAACGGCGGAAGGTATCGGGAATACGGTTTCTTTATTTTTGCTGTTTTCTGTTTTTGCAACCCTGTTGCTTCTTTTCTGTACGGATCAAATCATAACCCTGGTGGCTGCCCCTCCGGAATCCCTTCAGCAGACAAAATATTATCTTTTAATTTGCTTTGCCGGAGTCCCTTTCATTACGGCATATAATATTATCAGCGGCATATTCCGCGGCTTAGGGGATTCCAAAAGCCCTTTATATTTTGTAGCGGCAGCCGGGGTTATCAATATCCTGCTGGACTTTCTGCTTATTGGAGGGTTCCGGATGCAGGCCCCCGGTGCGGCTTTAGCCACTGTGCTGGCCCAGGCTGCCAGTGTATTTCTTGCTTTGTTTACCCTGCGCAGGCGCAGTTTGGGGGTATCCCTCACCAGACAGGATTTCCGGTTCCATTCCAAAACCCTGTCTGCCATTTTGAAAGTAGGGATTCCTGTTTCCTTGCAGGACGGGCTGATCCAGGTTTCTTTCCTGGCCATTACCGCGATTGCCAACAGCCGGGGAGTTGCCACTGCCGCTGCCGTTGGCATTGTGGAAAAAATTATCAGCTTCCTGTTTTTGGTCCCTTCAGCCATGCTTTCTTCTGTTTCTGTTATGACAGCCCAAAGCCTGGGCGCCGGCCAGCATGACAGAGGGAAATCCGCTTTATTTTACGGCATCCGGATTTGTGTTTTATTTGGCATATTTGCCGCGCTGGTCTGCCAGTTTGCCGCAGAACCCATACTGGGAATTTTCGCCCATAAAGAAGCTGGCGTGATCGTTCTAGGAAGCCAGTATTTACGGGCTTATGTCTGGGACTGCGTATTCGCGGGCATCCATTTCTGTTTCAGCGGCTATTTTTGCGCTTATGGGAAATCTATGCTTTCTTTCCTGCAAAACCTGATTTCGATTATCCTGATCCGGGTTCCCGGTGCTTATTTTGCCTCTAAATTTTTTCCGGATACGTTATACCCCATGGGGCTTGCCCCGCCGGTTGGCTCTTTTTTATCGGCCCTGATTTGCATTGGCATGTATTTATGGCTCCGGAAATCCATCAAAAGTGAATAATATTGTAAAAAATCCTCTTGGAAACGTCAAAGCTTTTCCCAAGGGGATTCTTTTTTTCTAAAAACGGACATATATTGTGGTAGCAAAAGGAAGGAGAGGGTCATATTATGGAGCTTACTTTATCCAAACAGCCGGTCAGCGTTATGGAAACGCTGTATGATGGCGTTGTGGAACAGCCTTTGGAATGCGATGTCCTTTTACCGGATCATTGCCCGGATATCCAGAAAATTTTACGGTGCGAAGTAACTTTAGCATTGCTTTCCTGGAATATCCAGGGAGAACGGGCAACTTTAGACGGCATTGCAGCAGCACATCTCTATTATACAGATGAACAGGGAATTTTACGCCATGCGGAATATAAAATTCCTTATTCCAAAACCCTGGAACTGCGTTCCGAGCCTGTGAAGCCTGCGGTGGATATTACCCAGTCGGTAGATTATTTTAACTGCCGGGCTGTCAGCCCAAGGCGGCTGGATATGCGGGGCGCCGCCAGTATTCATTGCCGGGTGATCGGGCAGAATGAAGAACAAGTGGTTTGCGGTGCTCAGGGCATGGGGGCGCAGCTCCGTCAGGAAACCGTAGATATGGTACATTTGCTGCCCAGCTCCCCCAGCCGGACAGATCTCCATGAAGAAGCGGAACTGGGTTACGGAAAGCCGCCGATTGGAGAAGTCATCCGCCTGTCAGCCAGTGCGAGGGTTACGGATTATAAAGTGGTGCCGGGGAAAATCGTTTTAAAAGGGGAAGCAACCGTTCATATCCTTTACCGCTGTGATGAAGATGAAACCCTTTTGGAAACCATGGAATATACCCTTCCTGTAAGTCAGGTTGTAGATGTGGATGGACTGGATGAAGACTGCGACTGCACCGTCTGGTATGAAATCTGCGATGCCGCCGCCCAGCCCAAACGAAGTGACACCGGGGAAAATACATTACTGGCTTTGGATGTTTCCTTAAATGCAATGGCACAGATTTGCAAGCGGACCCCTTTAGAAGCAGCCTGCGACTGTTATTCCACAGAATATGAATGCCGCCAGGAACAAAAGCAAATCCCGTTTCTGGAAGCCCTGGGGCCTGTATCAGAGCCTTACACGGTAAAAGAAACCATGGATGCAGGCAGTGTCAAGGCTGTTGTAGATGTCTGGTGTGTATCGGGGCCTGTTACAACCCACAATGAAGCGGATGCCGTTACCGTATCCGGGAAGCTGTTGTTCTGTATGCTGGCCCGGAACCAGGACGGGGAATTATTTTACAGTGAGCAGCCAAAAGAATATACCAAAAAGCTTGCCCTGCCCCGGACCTGCGACAATGTGCAATTTTCCCCCAGGACCCAGGCTGACGGCGCCAGCTACACCATGAGCGGCCCCCAAATTGAAATCCGCTGTAATGTACAGATTTCCGGGGAGATGTACGGCCGGCGGAATAAACAGCTTTTATGCGGGATTGAAATTGATCCTTCCCGGAAAAAAGAACGCAGCAACAATATGTTATATCTTTATTTTACTGCCGGACAGGAATCCCTTTGGGATGTAGCAAAGCGGTACAATACTTCCGTCGAAGCAATCCAAAAATGCAATGCCGCAGAAAACCTGGCTTCCGGAGAAAAAAATATGCTGTTAATCCCAATGCAATAATGACAGGAGGGGGAAAAGCGATGGATACACAGGCACTTTACCAAAGTATTGCCCGCCGTACAGGAGGCGATATTTATATTGGCGTAGTAGGGCCAGTCCGAACAGGAAAATCTACTTTTATCAAACGGTTTATGGAAACCTTAGTGATCCCGAATATTTCCAGCGAATTTGCCAAGGAACGGGCTACGGATGAACTGCCCCAGTCTGCGGCAGGCCGTACCATTATGACAACCGAACCAAAATTCATCCCGGAGGACGCGGTTAAAATTGCCGTTGCAGAAAATACCTCTTTAAATGTCCGGATGATCGATTGTGTGGGATTTATTGTACCCAGCTCTTTAGGCTATATTGAGGATGAACAGCCCCGGATGGTGATGACGCCCTGGTTTGAAAAGGAAATCCCTTTTAATATGGCGGCGGAAATCGGCACACAAAAGGTTATTACAGAGCACAGCACTATTGGCTTAGTGGTAACAACAGATGGCAGTATCAGTGACATTCCCCGGGAAGAATATGAAGAAGCGGAACAAAGAGTCATTTCGGAACTGCGTAAAATCAATAAACCCTTTGTCATCCTGCTGAACTGTACCAATCCCGCCTCCCAGCAGGCCCTGCTATTGCGGCAGGGGCTTCAGGAACGGTATCAGGTGCCTGTTGTTGCTGTAAACTGTTTGGAACTGGAAGAAAGGGATATTCGGGAAATTTTAGCGGATGTATTGTTCCAGTTCCCGGTCCGGGAAGTCGCTTTGGAGCTGCCTGGATGGATCTGCGCTTTGTCACCGGATCACTGGTTAAAAAGTGCTTTGTATGATGCCATACGGGATTGTGGAAGGGACATTGGCTGTATTGGGCAGCTAAAAGATAAAATTATTTCTTTGCAGGAATGTGAATATGTAGACCGGATGGATCTGGATTCCATAGACTTAGGCAGCGGCAGTGCAAAAGCCAGGCTGACTGCTAAAAATAATTTATTCTATCAAATCCTTGGAGAAGAAACCGGACTGGATATTCCGGATGAATCCGCATTGCTGCCCTGCATGGTAGAACTGGCAGCAATGAAAAAAGAATATGATAAAGTAAAATGTGCTTTGGATGAAGTTGCCGCCACCGGGTATGGAATTGTAATGCCTTCTTTGGAGGAGCTTAGTCTGGAAGAACCGGAAATTATTAAACAAGGCGGCCGGTATGGCGTCCGTTTAAAAGCTTCTGCCCCTTCCATACATATGATGGCTGCAAACATTACTACCGAAGTCAATCCCATTGTAGGTTCCCCTAATACATTATATACACAACAAATCAGAAATAGTCCTCTTCTTTTCTGTTTTTTCTGTATGTATGCTTTGAAATCAAATGATAGCAAAATTTTCTGTAAAACGGTTGCAAAAATATAAAAAAGATAGTAAAATAGTTATTGACCAACGGTCAATAACTGCAAAGGAGGGAAGATAAGAATTGGCACGGCCAGTGAAAAAAACACCAGAACAATGGAAACAGGAAATTTTAAATGCTGCACAAAACCTGTTTGCTTCAAAGGGATATCAGGAAACTTCTGTTTCCGACATTATGAATATGGCCGGAGGCGCAAAAGGAATGTTTTACTATTGTTTCCAAAGCAAAGAGGAAGTTATGTACGCATTAGGGAACCAGCTCTTTTTTGAAAACAATCCTTTTGAAGCAATCAAAAAACGGAAAGACTTAAATGGCTTGCAAAAAATCAAGGCATTGCTTGTATTAAACCAGTCAGACACAAAACGCCATAATCTTAATATGCAGGCAATTCCGATTTTGAAAGATCCCCATATTTTAGCGGCAGCGATAAAAGAAAACAGACGTGTGCTAACGCCCTTATGGTTAGAACTGTTAGAAGAAGGGAAAAAAGATGGTTCTATTCAAACAGAATATACCAAAGAATTATCCGAGCTTCTGCCGCTTATCAACTTTTGGCTTCTGCCATCGGTATTTCCTGCAACCGAGGAAGAATTACACCATAAATACCGTTTTGTAATGGAAGTATTGAAGCATATGGGATTGCCGCTTCTTGATGATGATATACTGTCCTTTACAGAAAAATTCATCACCGATATTTCAGAAAAAGGGGGAAAAGAGTGATGACACAGAAGCTTTTCACCTCCAATTTTGTACTTCTTATTTTAGGGCAGCTGACATCCCTGTTTGGAAACTTTATTTTGAAACTTGCATTGTCTATGTATGTATTGGAAGCAACCGGTTCCGCTGCCATATTTGCAGGTATTTTATCTGCCGCGACAATCCCAACGATTCTTTTTTCGCCATTAGGCGGTATTCTTGCAGACAGGGCAAACAGGCGGAATATTATGGTTGCATTAGATACTTTAACCGGCATTTCTGTTTTATGTACAACGCTCCTTTTATCTGAAAAAAATGATCTGATTGCAATCAGTGTACTTCTTATCATACTTTCTATTTTGGGAGCTTTTGAAACGCCTACCGTACAAGCGTGTATTCCTACCATGTTAGAGGGCGAAAATATAATGAAAGGAAATGCTGTTGTAAATCAAATAGCATCCCTGTCTTATTTGACCGCCCCAATGTTAGGCAGCATATTATATGCCGCGTTTGGTTTAAAGCCGGTTATGTATGCAAGTGCAGGCTGTTTCTTTGTTACTGCGCTGTTTGAATGTTTTATAAAGATCAGTTACCAGCCTTTACAAAGAAACGGCGGTATTTTTTCAGTTGTTAAACAGGATTTTCTGGCAAGTATGCAGTATATTTCAAAAAAACAAGCCAGCATCTCAAAAATGTTATTTTTGACTGCATTTTCGAGATTTTTTGTAATGGGTATTATCATCGTCGGGCTGCCTTATATTGTGCGTACGATTCTAGGGTTAAATGCACAATATTACGGCGCCGCAGAAAGTGCGTTAGCCATCGCTACCATTTTAGGAAGCATAGCCGCCGGACTCCTCACAAAAAAATTAAAAATACATCAGTTATCTCTGATACTTGCTTCCCTTGGCATTTTTATCATTCCTGCCGGAATTGCGTTCCTTCTCCCAGTCAATCCCGTTCTGAAATATGCTATTATCCTTGTTTCATTTTGCAGTATGCAAATTATAATCAGTATTTTTTCGATTTTTGGCGTTTCCCTAATACAGCAAAGAACGCCTGATTATTTAATCGGTAAAGTTATGGCTTATACATCTGCCATTACATTATGTGTCCAGCCAATCGGACAAATTGTATATGGATTCCTTTTTGACCGATTCAGCCATGTTGTTTATTGGGTTTTCATTCCCACAGGACTGATGGTCTGTACCGTTGGATTGTGTTCCATTCATTTTTTTGGAAGAATGGAAAAAGAACAAAATGAAACAATCAAGTGACAGAACCGGGAGAAACCCTTTATTGGGCTTCTCCCGGTTCTGTTTTTATCTATGGAGGAATCAAATGAACAAGTTTTACTTTTTAAGCAAAGGGATTTTCTGTGGGATAAGGCAGGGATTTTGGCTGGTTATAAGCAATATCCTCTACCCCTAAGAATTTGAATACTTCAAATAATGCTTTTCCATAATGGCCGAATGCTACCGCGCCATGATGGGGGTACCGTTTTTGAATCAGCACATGACGGTAAAACCGCCCCATTTCATGGATGGCAAATACGCCTATTCCGCCAAAAGAACGGGTTTTCACTGGCAATACTTCCCCCTGGGCAATATAAGCCCGCAGTTTTCCTTCACTGTCGCATTGCAGGCGGTAGAATGTAATATCACTGGCGGCAATATCCCCTTCTAATGTGCCCCGGGTAAAATCAGGCTCGGAATCTTTTGGTTCCAGCAGACGGTGCTGGATCAATTGGTACTTGACAGCCCGATCCGCACACATTTTGCAGCTTGGGGTATTGCCGCAGTGGAAGCCCATAAACGTATCTGTCAGGGTATAATCAAATTTTCCTTTGATATCTTCTTCATAAAGGGAAGCCGGTACAGAATTGTTAATATCCAGCAAGGTGACTGTATCGCCGGAAACACACATACCGATATATTCCGACAAGGCACCATAAATGTCTACTTCGCAGGAAACCGGTATGCCCCGGCTGACCAAACGGGAATTTACATAACAAGGTTCAAATCCAAAAGCTTCCGGGAAGGCAGGCCAGCATTTATCTGCAAAAGCTACATATTGTCTGGCTCCTTTATGGGCTTCTGCCCAGTCCAATAAAGTTACTTCTAACTGGGCCATCCGTTCATTCAAATCGGCATAATAACAGCCCTCTCCCATTTCCTTTGCCATATCTTCGCAAATAGAGGGAATACGGGGATCATTGGCATGGGCTTTATAGGCAACCAGCAGATCCAGTTCGGAATTTTCTTCAATTTCCACGCCGATTTCATATAAGCCTTTAATGGGGGCATTGCAGGCAAAGAAATCCTGGGGACGGGGGCCAAAGGTAATAATTTTCAACTGGCTTAACCCGATTAAAGCACAGGCAACAGGCTTAAATTCTCCGATCATTTTGGCAATTTCTTCAGCAGTGCCTACCGGATATTCCGGAATAAAGGCTTTTAAATGGCGCATCCCTAAATTATAGGAACAGTTCAACATACCGCAGTAAGCATCCCCGCGGCCATTGATCAGATCCCCATCCCCTTCGGCAGCAGCTACATACATACAAGGCCCGTCAAAATTTTTTGCAATCAGGGTTTCCGGCGTTTCCGGTCCAAAGTTCCCTAAAAATACCACCAAAGCATTGCAGCCAGCTTCTTTGACTTCGTCAACGGCTTTCAGCATGTCTTTTTCATTTTCCACGGTGGTTTTGCATTCATAAATATCCAAGCCCTGTGCCTTGCAGGCGGCTGCAACCGCGCTCCGGCGGCGTTCTGACAAAGAAATAATGAAGCAATCCCGGGAAACTGCAATAATCCCTAATTTTACTTCTGGAACGTTGGAAAGCATATAAAATTCCTCCTTTAAATTTGATCCGCAATATCAATATTTTCTCCCGAAAGCCCTATATAAGCGCCTTGGGAGGCTTCGCTCGTATCCGGGTGGGCCAGCAGCCATTTATTGCAGGCCCACAGCATTTTATCTTCCTGGTTCAGCGGGATTATTTCCGGTTTGGGGCCGTTGGTGCCCTTCGGCAAAACAACCAGTACCCGGAAGCCTGCCCCTGCTTTGGCGGAACAGGGGGCATAATGCAGGGTTGTGGCATATACTTCCACCAGTGTGCCAGCCGGAACTAAAAATGCTTTTACTTTTGCTGAGTCCAGTTTTCCGTTGGCAATTTCATCTTCCCGTGCCACCAGCAAAATAAAATCACATGTCCCGCAGTTCATTTCACTGTCCCGGTGGTATTCCAGACAATTCAGCTTTGTATTATGGCCGTTGCACCAGCCCATCTGGATGGGCATACCGCCATAGGCATTGCTGGCCAGGGTTTTGGCTATTGGCAGGGCTTCCAGTTCCGGCTGGGAAGGGACATATTCTACCCCTTGGGGCAAGGGGGTTGCCTGCTCCAGGGCCGCAACCAAAGGTTCTGTATCATAGCCCTCCAGTACCTTTCCATAAGGGGCAAATTCCGGATCTTGGATGGAATAAATTTTCATAAAACATTCTCTCCTTACCCCGGCTGTTATTGCAGAACCGGGAACAGCCCTTTTAAGGCTGGATAGATCTTTTTAAACTGCTGGTAACGCTTTTCATAGCGATCGGCAATTTCCGGGTCCGGGGAAACGGTTTCCGCTGTATGCACCAGCTTGGAACAGGCTGCCTCTACCGTAGGATATAACCCACAGGCCACCATTGCCAGCATAGCGCCGCCCATTCCAGGCCCTTGTTCCGATTCCGGAATTTCCAGCTGGATATTCAGCACATTTGCCATAATGGTTTTCCATAAAGGGCTTTTTGCCCCGCCTCCGCAGATTTTGCTCCGCTGGATTGTGATCCCTAAAGAACAGGCTACTTCCAGGCTATCCCGTATGGCAAAAGCAACGCCTTCCAATACGGCCTGGGTCAGATCAGATCGGGTGGTATCCATGGTCATGCCAATGAAAGTCCCCCGTGCATTGGTGTCATTGATAGGGGAACGTTCCCCCATGAGATAAGGCAGGAAAAATACCCGGTTCCGGCCCAGCTTTTCCAATGTAATCCCTTTTTGCTCGGCAGCATAATCTTTCGTCTGAAAAATATCGTCCATCAGCCATTTATTACAGCTTGCCGCAGAAAGCATACAGCCCATTAAGTGATAATGACCGTCAGCATGGGCAAAGGCATGGAGGGCATTATTGGGATCTACCCCGAACCTTTCACTGGAGATAAAAACCGTACCCGACGTGCCCAATGAAATGTTGCAGGCCCCTTCTCCCACAGTGCCGGTTCCCACAGCAGCAGCGGCATTGTCCCCGGCGCCGGCGCATACTTTTACCCCTTCCGGCAGTCCCAGCTGTTTTGCGATTTCCGGCTTCAATGTGCCCACTGCTTCATAACTTTCAAACAGCTTCGGCATTTGGCTTTCTGTAATATGGCATAATTCCAGCATTTCTTTTGACCAGCTTTTGTGAGCCACATCCAGCAGCAGCATACCGCTTGCATCTGAATAATCGGTACAATGGACGCCTGTTAAAATGTAATTGATATAATCCTTCGGCAGCATGATTTTTGCGATTTTTTCAAAGAGATCCGGTTCATTTTCCCGCATCCACAGCAGCTTCGGCGCGGTAAAGCCAGCAAAGGCAATATTGGCTGTGAGGGCGGATAATTTTTCTTTCCCGACTTCACCGTTCAGATACTCCACTTCTTTGGCTGTCCGGCCGTCATTCCATAAAATAGCCGGACGGATCACCCGATCCTCCTTGTCCAGTACAACCAGTCCATGCATTTGACCGCCGGCCCCGATCCCTGCCACCTGTCTGGCGTCAAAGCCTGCCAGAAGTTCCGGTATGCCTTCCAGAACGGCTTTTCCCCAATCCTCCGGGTTCTGCTGGCTCCAGCCAGGCTGGGGGAATTCTAAGGGATATTCCTTTGACACAATGTTCTGAATAGCACCTTCCCCGTCCATGAGCAGCAGCTTTACAGCGGAAGTCCCTAGATCAATCCCAATATACAGCATAAATTTAACCCTTTCCGGTCTTGCGGCTGGAGACCACATCAAAAATGACAGCCAGCAGCAGCACGCCGCCTTTAATTACATACTGCCAGGCATCGCCCAAGCCCATAATAGACATACCCATATTGATAATGCCTAACAGCAATGCACCAATAACCACACCGCCTACGGAACCGCTGCCGCCATAAGCAGAAGCGCCGCCAATAAAACAGGAACCGATGGCATCCATTTCAAAAGAAGTACCTGTCGAACCATTGACAGAACCTACCCGGGCCGCGCAGAGCAAGCCGCATAAGCCTGCTAATAAGCCCATATTGGCATAAGCGATAAAATAAATTTTATTGGTGTTGATACCGGATAATTTTGTTGCTTTTTCATTGCCGCCTACGGCATAAAAATACCGTCCAAAGGCTGTTTTGGCTGTGATGAAATTATAAATCAGGCAAATGGCTACGACCCATACCAGCATAACCGAAATCCCACGGTACTGGCTAAGCAAATGGCAATAATAAAGGAGCAGGGCTGCAATCAGGCCGGATTTTATGTAATCACTGAAAGCACTGTTTTGATGGTATCCTTTTTTTGCCCGTTCCCGACGGTTTTTCACGGTATTCAAAACAATACATACAGCAGCGACTATACCGACAATCAGAGCTGAAAGCTTCGTATCCCCGTCATCCAAGCCTGGGATTTTAATATAAGCGGTAAATATATTTAAGAAAGCAGGGTCCTGAATGGCAACTGTTTTGCTGTTCAGTACCAGACGCCCTACGCCCCGGAAAATAAACATACCACCTAAGGTTGTAATAAAGGGAGGGATACGGACATACCCAATCCAATAGCCCTGCCAGACGCCTACCAGCAGTCCTACAATCAGGCAAAGGATAATAACCGGAATGCTGGGCAGGCCCATATTGGAAATCAGTACCGCAGCCAGGCCCCCTACTAAACACACCACCGATCCTACGGACAAGTCAATATTGCCGCCTGTCAAAATACATAACAACATGCCGCATGCCATAACCAATACATAACCATTTTGCAGCAGTAAATTTGACATATTCTGCGGATAAAGCAAAGTCCCATCCGTTAAAAATGCAAACAGAAAGAAAACTACCACCAAGGCAATGATCATAGCGTATTTTGTCAGAAATCTCATCAGATTAAATGTATTGTTCCCGTTCATTGCTGTACCCTCCTTTTTTACTCTTTGTTGGTATCACGGATAATATAACCCATAATGCCTTCCTGGGTAGCGTCTTTGGCTTCTACTTCAGCCAGCAGGCGGCCTTCATTCATCACATAAATCCGGTCGCACATTCCTAACAGCTCCGGCAGCTCTGAAGAAATCATCATAACCGATTTCCCCTGGCTGACCATCTGGTTGATCAGGCAGTAAATTTCATACTTTGCGCCTACGTCAATCCCCCGGGTGGGTTCATCCATAATTAAAATATCCGGTTCTGTAAACATCCATTTCCCCAGTAACGCTTTTTGCTGGTTGCCGCCGGACAGATTGCCTACATGCTGTTCAATAGTAGGCGTTTTTGTACCCATGGCTTTTTTCATTTCTTCCGCCACCTGGATTTCCCGATCCCCGTCAATGACCCCTTTCTGGCACACTTTATCCAGCCGGGCCAATGTGGTATTGAAACGGATGGATTCATCTAAAATCAGCCCATTGGTTTTCCGGTCCTCTGTAACATAGGCTAATTTATGGCGGATGGCATCCTGACAGGATTTTAAACTGACTTTCTGTCCGCCCAAGTAAAGCTCCCCTGTAATATTTGTCCCGTAGCTGTTCCCGAAAATAGACATGGCCAGTTCGGTGCGGCCTGCCCCTTGCAGCCCGGAAAATCCCACGACTTCCCCTTTGCGGATATAAAAGGAAATATCTTCATCCACCACCCGTTCCGGATATAAAGGATGATGAACGGTCCAGTGCTTTACTTCCAAATTGATTTCAGGCTGGATATTGTGTTCCCGGGCAGGATAACGATCCTCCATGGAACGGCCTACCATGCCTTTGATAATACGGTCTTCACTGAATTCATCCACGCCTTTTACTAAAGTTTCAATGGTGGAACCGTCCCGGATAATGGTAACTTTATCCGCGCAATAAATAATTTCATTCAGCTTATGGGTGATGATAATGGAAGTCAGACCTTCCTCTTTAAAGGCGATCAGCAGATCCAACAGCATTTTTGCATCTTCGTCATTGAGGGAAGATGTGGGCTCATCTAAAATTAACAGTTTGACTTCCTTAGAAAAGGCTTTCGCAATTTCAACAAGCTGCTGTTTTCCTGTGCCAATATCTCTTACCAGGGTCTGGGCAGATTCATTTAATCCTACCTGACGCATATGGCGTTCCGCTTCGCTGTATGTTTTATCCCAGTCAATAAATCCAAACTGGTTTTTTAATTCATTGCCTAAGAACATATTTTCCCCAATGGACAACAGGGGGATCAGTGCCAATTCCTGATGGATGATTACAATACCTAAAGCTTCACTGTCCTTCTGGGTCTTGAACTGGCACAGCTTGCCTTCATAGAAAATCTCCCCGTCATAGCTGCCAGCAGGATAGGTGCCAGACAAAACATTCATCAAAGTCGATTTCCCAGCCCCGTTTTCCCCGATCAGGGCATGGATTTCCCCGCTTTCTACCCGCAGGTTTACATTATCCAATGCTTTTACGCCGGGGAACTCTTTTGTAATGGACTTCATTTCCAAAATAACATTTGCCAAGAGCTTTATTCCTCCTCCCGGTCTTGCCTGAAATCACAGGCACAATGGGCGGGGCAGATGCCCCGCCCACCAGTTCTGCTTGATTTGCTGTTACAAAGGATTAACCGTTTGTCGCTTCCAGATAGCCGTCAGCCCCTACTTTGTAGTAACCGGGTGTTACCAGCTTTTCTTCCATATTGTCCGCTGTAATTACATCAGGAACCAACAGGAAGGATGGGCAGTTATGGCCTTCGGAAGTGAAATAGGAGGACGTGTCATAGGCACATTCAAAGCCCCAGTTAGAACCGGTAATCAGGCTGTTATCTACTGTGCTGCCATCCAGAATTGCCTTGACCAGATCCAATGTAACAACTGCTTCATTGGCGACTGCTTTATATACGGTCATGGATTGTACGCCGTCTTTGATGTTCCGCAGGTTGGCTACGTCGCCATCCTGGCCTGTCATAATGACGCTGTTGCCGCCGGCATAGTCAGAAGTAATGGCCTGGGCGACACCTAAAGCTGTGGAATCATTGGAACATACCCATACATCCAGCTTTGTACCGTCTGCATAATAAGAAGCCAGTACATTTTGTGCCCGATCCAGGGCCACGTCTGTCTGCCATTGTTCTGTGGCTACGGTATTAAAATCTGTCTGGCCGGAAACGACCTTCAGTTTGCCGGAATCAATAAAGGGTTTTAACGTATCCATTGCGCCATTGAAGAAATAACCTGCATTGTTGTCCGCCGGATCGCCTGCTGTAAATTCAATGTTGAAGGGGCCTGCCGCATTATTCAAATCCAAAGCATTGATGACATATTGGCCTTGCAGGGTGCCCACTGTGTAATTATCGAAAGAAACATAATAAGAAACGTTGTCATTCATAATCAAACGGTCATAGGCAATGACCGGGATGCCTTCCGCGCCTGCGTCATTCATAACCGTATTCAATGCTTCCCCGTCAATGGCTGCTACTACTAAAATATCTACCCCCTGGGCCAGCATATTTTGAATGTCATTGACCTGCTGTTCCGCTTTGTTGTTGGAATAAGTAACCACAGTTTCATAGCCTGCGGCTTTAAACTGTTCATCCAAATAGGCGCCGTCCCGGTTCCACCGTTCAAGGTCCTGGGTAGGCATTGCAATGCCTACCTTTTTGCCAGTGGATTCACCGCTGGCCTGTCCGGCCGCACTGCTGGCAGCTCCTCCGCCCTGATCATTGCTGCCGCTGGCTGCGCTATTTCCGCTATTCCCGCCGCCGCAGGCGACCAGGGATAAGGACAGGAAAGCTGCGAGAATCGACGCGAGTGTCTTTTTCATACTTTTTCCTCCTAGTTTTTTCTTTCTTGTTTGTGGCAAGTTCCCTTTGAAGCATTTGCTTCTGTAACCCAATTATATAAAGCTACTTTACTAATGTCAATCCTTTTTCTTAAAATAAAATAAATTTTGTTGATAATATACTGACATATCAGGCATAATATAGTAATATTCACAGTGATATTTTTATTATTTTATAAAGTAACTTTCGTTATCTTTAAAACAACCGGATTTTCAGGGGCAAAATCGGAAAAAATTTGACTGTCAAAAAATTCATGGTACAATAGAAATATGAATAAAAAAATATAAAGTTTGGAGATGGATATGGACTTTGATCCTGCAATGGCTGACCGCCGCCGGTCAGCCAGCAGCAATATTTATCACTGCCTCTACAATGCAAAAGATTTCTGTTCCCGGCAAAGTTTAGCCCGGGAATTAAATATCAGCCTGCCTACCGTATACCAGAACTTAGCCAAGCTGATGGCGGCAGGTTTAATCCGGGATTCCGGCGAACAGCAGTCCACCGGCGGCCGGAAAGCCAGTGGGCTGTCCATTGTACCGGATGCCCGGATCGCGGCAGGGGTTTCCGTTACAGAAAACCGCCTGCGCCTGGTAGCCGCAGATCTGCTGCTGAATGAGCTGGCTTACCGGGAAATCCCTATCCAGCCTGTGGTCCGGCTTTCCGATATGGGCGGCTTATTGTCCCAGGTACTGGAACAATTTCTGGATGATTTCAACGTGGATCGGGACCGGCTTTTAGGCGTTGGCATTGCTCTGCCTGCCATTATGTCCCCTGACAGCCGCCGTATTGTTGCGGCCCCTACCTTACAGCTAAAGGATCTTTCCTTAGAAGGGCTTACCGATTCCATGCCATACCCCACCTATATTGAAAATGATGCTGCCTGCGGCGGCCATGCGGAGCTGTTTGTCCGGGAAGGCAACCGCAATATGGCCTATTTATCGTTGGAAAACGGGGTTGGCGGTGCAATTATGTTTGGAGGCGGCCCCTACTTGGGGGACAACCGCCGCAGCGGGGAATTTGGCCACATGTGTGTGGAACCTGGGGGGCTCCGCTGCACCTGCGGGAAAATGGGCTGTTTAGAAGCATACTGTTCCCCCCGGCGGGTACGGGATACCTTTGGAATTACACTGGATGAATTTTTTTCCAGGCTCAGGCAGCGCGGTTCCGGATATGAAGAATACGAAGCCTTATGGGACAACATGCTGCGCCATCTCGCCATTGGCATTGCCAATATCCGGCTGGCGCTGGATTGCGATGTGGTTCTGGGCGGGTTCCTGAGTGAATTTCTGGCCCCTTATCTGCCCCGCCTGAAAGAATATGTTGCCGGTATCCATCCTTTTGAGGCGGATACGGATTACTTACATTTAAGCACCTTGCGGCGCCACACTGTCCCTTTGGGGGTAGCCCTCCATTTTATCGTAGATTTTTTAGATCGGGTTTAAGGCAATAAGATTGAAAAAGCAAGTGCCAAACGATTGTTTAGCACTTGCTTTTTGTTTTTATCAACCGTCTTTTGTGAAGAATGACTGTTTTTTTCTGCATAATTTCATGAGATATGATAACCGAAATTTTGGCAAAATTATGGACAAATATGAAAAAATATTGTATATTTAATTAAGGACATATTCCGGAAATGTCCTTAATTAAAAAAAGGAGAAAAGAAAGTATGAACGAAAGCGTAAACTATCTGGACTTGGCAAACAGCCCGCTTATGTGGCTGGGTGCGGCGGTAGCCGTAGGTATCGTCGTGTTCCAATCGGTTCTCTTTTTCCGCAAGTCACTCGTTGCGGCCAAAGAAGCTGGTATTTCTCAGGAGCAAATCAACTCTGCTATCAAAAGCAGTGCTATTTCCTCAATTGGTCCCGCAGTCGTCATTCTGGTCACCATGATCTCCCTGATTGTTTCTATGGGTGCACCTGTATCCTGGATGCGCCTGTCTTTTATCGGCTCTGTCAACTATGAAGCCATGGCAGCCGGCTTTGGCGCCCAGGCAATGGGTACCAGCTTGGAAAACTTAGATCCTACCTCTTTTGCCTGCGGCGTATGGGTTATGATCTGCGGTTCCCTGGGCTGGCTGATCTTCACTTTCCTCTTTACAGACAAGATGGACAAAGTTAACCATCTGATGTCCCGGGGCAATGCCAAAATGGTTCCCCTGATTTCCGCAGGCGCTATGCTGGGTGCTTTTGCCAACCTGGGCAGCGGCAGTTTTTTCAATGCTGAAAACCAGTTTGCTTTTGGCGGCGCTCCCGCGATTGCCACTATCATTGGCTGCGGCCTTATGATGTTCCTGACCAAGACCGCAAAAGATAAGAATATCGGCTGGCTGAGAGAATGGGCTTTCGCCATTTCCATGTTTACCGGCATGTTCTGCGGCCATCTCTGGAATACGTTACTGTAAGGAGGATAACATGAATAACGATTATTATTCTTCAACTTATATGCCCAGCATTATTAAATGGGGCAAAATTACAATGCTTTTAGGAATTGTTACCTGCTTCCTTCCTGCGATTATCATTTCCTTTGTATATGGCTATGTACCGCCTTTTTACGCAATTCTCGCAGGTACCATTTCTCAAATCAGCGTCAGCGGCGCATTCTATGTAGTAGAACCTATCTCTTATTTCCCAATTCTGGGCATCCCCGGCACTTATCTGACATTCCTTTCCGGTAATACTTCCAACATGCGTATTCCCTGCGCTTCTGTGGCCCAAGAGGCTGCCGGCGTGGAAATGGGTACTGAAAAAGGCTCCATCATCTCCACCATTGGGATTGCAATGTCTATCCTGATTAACATTGCAATCCTGACAGTAGGCGCTGTTGCAGGCAGCGCGATTCTGAGCGTTTTGCCTGAAGGGGTAAAAAGTGCACTGAACTTCCTGCTTCCAGCCCTTTATGGCGCTGTATTTGGACAGTTCGCCGTTGCCCGTCCGAAGCTGGGTGCTATTGCTGTTATCATCGCCTTTGGCATGAACTACCTGCAGAAAAACGGATTCCTGTCCTTCCTGCCCGGCAACGCCTCTTATGCAGTCACATTAGTAGCTGTATTTGGTTCCATCTTCATGGCCCGTGTCCTCTATAAAAAAGAATTAGCTGACGATTAAGAAAGGAGGACAGGCTATGCTGTCCAGAGAGCGCTTACAGGAACGCTTTATCGAAATGATAAAAATATACAGCCCTTCCAAGGGCGAAAAAGAAATGGCGGATTGGCTGGAAAACTGGCTGTCTGCACGGAACATCCCTTTCCAGTCCGATCATGCAGGGGAAGGGTATGGCGGCAACGGCAGAAATATTGTTGCCTTTCTGAAAGGCACAGGCAGCGGTATGCCTCTGGGCTTTGGCGCGCATACGGACCAGATTGAACCTTGTAAAAATGTCAGCCCTATTATAGAAGGCCCTATTATCCGTACCGACGGAACCACTACATTAGGCGGGGACGACAAATCCGGCATTGCAGCGATTCTGGAAGCCGTAGAAGATATTCTGGAATCCAATGCCCCTCATCGTGACATTTACCTTGTATTTACCTGTTCAGAAGAAATCAGTATGCAGGGTACAAAACATATGGATCTTTCCATGCTTCCGTGTTATGATTTAGTTATCGTGGATGCTACCGGGAATACAGGTGTTGTTGCTTACCGGGCCCCGGCTATGGAAGCCATCTCTGTTACGTTCCACGGAAAGAAAGCCCATGCGGGCATTGCACCGGAACAGGGGGTCAATGCCATTGTAGCGGCATCAAAAGCCGTTGCCAATATGCACATTGGGCGTATCGATCCGGAAACCACCTCCAATATCGGACGGATTGAAGGGGGCGGCGCTACCAATGTGGTGACAGATGAGGTTTCCTTTACGGCAGAGATCCGTTCCCACAGCATGGACAAGCTGGCTGCCGAAGTGGCCCATATGGAATCCTGCTGCGCAGAAGCTGCCAAGTCTATGGGGGCTTCTTACACCTTCCAGCACGAACTGGCTTATCCTACCCTTTCTCTGGATCTGGACTGCCCGCTGGTCCAGTTTACAAAGAAAGCCATGGAAGATGAAGGCATTACCCCGGACTTGCAGATTATTGGCGGCGGCAGTGATGCCAATATTCTGGCGGGCCACGGTTATCGAAGCGTTATTCTGGGCCTTGGCATGCGGGATGTGCATACCGTAGAAGAATCTCTGGATATGGACGAGGTATGGAAGGCAACCAAAGTACTCCGGCACATGATGGACGCAGAATAAGAGCATTTTTGAATTGGAGTAAATGGAATGGATAAAAATGAATTAAAGCGGAAATGTCTGGAAACAATCGATCAGTACAAAGATCAGATCATCGCTCTGGGGGAAGACATCTACAAAACACCGGAACTGGGTTATAAAGAGTTTAAAACCACAGAACGGGTTGCAGCAGCCTTCCGTGACAACGGCCTGGAGCCGGAAACCGAAATTGCCTACACAGGCTGCAAGGTATCCACACCAAAGCAGGACGGCCCCCGGGTCAGCGTTATGGGAGAATTGGATTGTGTGGTATGCGCGGAACATCCTCATTGCATAACCAACGGGAATATCCATGCCTGCGGCCATAATGTACAGCTTGCCAATCTGTTTGGCTGTACCATGGGGATCATGAAGTCCGGTGTTATGGCGGAATTGTCCGGCGGCGTCGATTTTATCGCCATCCCTGCGGAAGAATGTGTAGACATTGAATACCGTGACAGCCTGATTGCAGACGGGAAAATCCAGTTCTACGGCGGCAAACAGGAATATTTACGGCGGGGCGGTCTGGATGATGTGGATATGATCCTCCAGTGCCATATGCTGGAGATGGAAGATAAAAACAAGCTCTGTACTGTCAGCACAGATACCAATGGTTTTATCACCAAGACTGTCCACTTCATTGGCGAAGGCGCTCACGCAGGATTTGCCCCGTCAAAAGGCATCAATGCTTTGAATATGGCTGAACTGGCTTTAAACAATATCCATGCCCTGCGGGAAACCTTCCGTGATGAAGATAAAGTACGGGTAAGCGCCATTATTACAGAAGGCGGCGGCCTGCTCAATGTAGTACCGGCATCTGTACGGATGGAAATTATGGTTCGGGCTTTCAGCCTGGAAGCCATGATGGATGCCAGCCATAAAGTCGACCGGGCCTTGAAAGCCGGAGCGCTGGCCATTGGCGGCAAAGTTGAAATCCGGCAGAAAATCGGCTACCTGCCTATGAAGGCAGACCGGCGGCTGTCCCGGATATACCGGCAGAATATGATTGATTTTGCCGGGGCAAATGAAGATTCCTTCATTGAAGTATATGAAACAGCCGGTTCCACGGATTTGGGCGATATGTCCCAACTGAAGCCCTGTATGCATGTATGGTCCGGCGGCGTTACCGGCGGGCTGCATACAAAGGACTACCGGCTGACGGATCAGGAAGCAGCTTATATCCTTCCTGCTAAAATGCTGGCACTGACGATTATTGACTTGCTGTATGACGGCGCCAAGGAAGCCAAAGCCATTTTAGAAAATTATCACCCATCCTTCACCAAGGACAGCTATTTGGAATTTATGAAAGCCAATTCCAAGGTTGAATTATTCGACAGTTCCGCGTTATAATAGGAAGCGCCGTACCCAAATGTACGGCGCTTATATTTTTTCAACGAGAAAGACGTGGTAAAAAAGCTTATGGATAAAGAGCGCGCAAAGTCCAGAGAAGGCGAAAAAGGGATAACAATAGGCGTAGTTGGGCCAAGCTCCTCCTGCGGTATGGTAGAAAAAAGCCTGTATGAAATTGATGAAGCCTTGTCTGTCAAATGCTATACCCGGGAGCAGGTCAATGCCTGCGGCCAGGTAATGGACCAGTGTGAGCAGGAATGTGATGTGATTCTGTTTACAGGCTGTGCCGTTGAAGGATTCCTGCGGGAAACACGGGAAATCAAAAAGCCATATACTTCTGTGGGGCGTTCTGCCCTTTCCCTGGCCAATGCTTTTTTTGAAATGGAACGGCAAAATATTGAGCTGGACGCTTTCAGTATTGATGTTGTAGAGCACCAGGTAATTGAAGATATGCTGGACGCCTTCCATATCCTGGCCCGGAATATCTATTCCTGTTCCTTCCAGCCCGGGGTGGAAGAACAGGATTATGTTGACTGGCACATCAGCCTCCAGGAAACCGGCCAGACCAATGTAGCCCTGACTTCCATGGTATGGGTATACCATATACTGCGGAAAAAAGGCTATCTGGCCATTTACTTAGGCCCTACCAGAGCTATGGTGCGCTTGGCATTGGAACGGCTGAAAAATGCTTATGTGCTGAATGAGGCAGTCTATTCCCAGATCGCTGTGGAAGTATTGCAGCTTACCAACTACACCCGGAGCCAGGACAACTACTATTCCAGCATTATCAGCAAAGCCGAAATAGAAAAAGAAATTGTAGGGTATGTAGAACTGTTACAAGGGGCATTTTTTACCTTTGGGGAACGGGAATATATTGTTTTTTCCAATGCAGGCATTGTCCGGGACAAGATGAACCAGCAAAAGCTGATCCGGCTGCAAAGCAGCATACGGGAACGGGGAATTTTGCTGAATGTGGGAATCGGCACAGGCGTTACAGCAAACAAGGCGGAAATGAATGCCCGGGAAGCCCTTCGCTACACATTAAAGCAGGGCCGTCAGGAAATTTTTTGGATTGACCACGCCAGCGCAATCCAAGGCCCCATCGGAAAAGATCGGCAGATAAAATATGAACTGATTTCTTCCGATCCCCGGATATTGGAGATTACCAGGAAAAGCGGGCTTAGTGTTTCTTCCGTACAAAAGCTCATTTCCGTAGCCGAAGCACGGCAAAGCTTTATATTTGATGCCCATGAGCTGGCGCAGTGTTTGGATGTAACGGTACGAAGTGCCCGGCGGATTATGAACCGGGTTATGGGGGCCGGGCTGGGGCGTATCCACGCCAAGGAAGCCTCTGCGGGAGGCGGCAGGCCCAAAATGCTGGTGGAATTCGATTTCAAGCTTTAGAACCTGTTTAGCATCTCCTGATATACCAAATGGGCAGATCGTTTTCCGTCTATTTGGCATGCCCTATTCCGGTAAAAAATTGGGATTTTTGCACCCTTGTTTTCCGGTTGCCAAGAGTAATAAAGGATGTTATAATACCACCACAGGAATTGTTTGGAGGGGCTTGATACCATGAAAAAGAAATTTTTTTCCTTATTTTTATCCGTATGTATGCTGTTCCTGGCTGCTGCCTGTGGCGGGCAGGAACAATCTCCTGTAACCAGTGAAGCTGCCCAGGAAACGGTAAATTTAACTGTATGGGGCGCAGAAGAAGATGAAGCACTTCTCCGGGAAATTTTTTCCTCCTTCCAGGAGCATTATGCGGGTGAAGCTTCTTTTCAGATCTCCTACCAGCCTCAGAGTGAATCCAAATGCAAAGACGTGTTGTTAGGCGATCTGGAAGGCGGTGCAGATATATTTGCCTTTGCAGATGACCAGGTAGCTGCCCTGGCTGCTGCCGGAGGACTGGACCCCATAAGCAATGCCGCTGATATCCGGAGTGCGAACCTTTCCGCCGCAGTAGATGCTGCCAGTGTTGGCGATACCCTTTATGCCTATCCCTTAACGGCTGACAACGGTTATTTTCTTTATTATAACAAGGCATATTTTTCCGAGGAGGATGTTCAAAGTCTGGAACGGATGCTGGAAGCCGCTGAACAAGCGGAACGGCTGATTGTAATGGACTGGACGTCTGCCTGGTATGTTTATGCCTTTTTTGGCAATACCGGCCTTGAAATTGGACTGAATGAAGATGGAATTACCAATTATTGTACCTGGAACAGCATTGACGGGCCAATTCGGGGAGTAGATGTAGCACAGTCAATGCTCTCCATCGCGGCAAGCCCCAGCTTTGCCAGCCGTACAGATACAGAGTTTCTGGCAGGCGTACAGGATGGATCGGTTATTGCCGGAATCAGCGGGGTATGGAATGCGGTAGCTGTTACGGAAGCTTGGGGAGAAAATACCGGAGCTGCCAAGCTGCCCACCTATACCTGCCGGGGCCAGCAGGTGCAAATGGCTTCTTTTTCCGGCTGTAAGCTCATTGGCGTAAATGCTTATTCCCAGCACCCGGAATGGGCGGCACGGCTGGCGGAATGGATCACCAATGAATCCAATCAGCGGCTGCGGTTTGAGCTGCGGGGGCAGGGGCCGTCTAATATAAATGCCGCCAATTCTCCGGAAGTACAGGATTCCCCGGCTATTGCAGCATTGCTGGCCCAGTCGGAATTTTCCCAGCTCCAGCGGGTAGGAGGAAAATTCTGGGACCCGGTGGCCGCATTTGCCGGAAGCATGGCGGAAGGAAATCCTTCCGGTACGCCCCTTCAGGAACAAATGGACCGGATGGTGGAAGGTGTAACAGCACGGTAACGGGCCTTTGCCCAATATTCAGATTAAAAGCCTATCCTGAAATAAGATGTGTGTGCATTATTTAGGGATAGGGGCTAAGTAAATCGTTTCGGAGGAGATTGCATGAAAGGCAAACTGACACTGCAACAGCGTTTGATTTTGCCCGTTGTCCTGCTGGGGCTGGTAACATTGCTGTCCAATATTCTGGCAGTATTCAGTATCAATAATGTCCACTCAAACGCGGGGATCATTGTGGATGAATTTATGGTCAGCGAAGCCAAATTAGAAGAAATCCGGCGTTCCATGATGGACATTCACCGTCTGGCATTATCCCATATTGTAGCCGCTGATCATGCGACTATGATCCAGCTTGTTCAGGAAATCAAAGGGGAAGAAGCCGATCTGGATGAAATGCTGGCAGCCTATGAGCCGTTTGTTACAGGGGATGATTCCATGACCTATCGTTCCCTTTTAGAGGATTATAAAGCTTTTAAACATGCTTTGGTTTACCTGGTCTGCGCCAGTGCGGACAGCAAGACCCAGGAGGCTTATGCAACAGCCAATGGAGATGTGGCCACCTGGAGCGATGCTGTGGAGGAAGACATTGATACCCTTTATGCTTCCGTCAGCAGCCAGGCAACGGCTGCCCAGAGCCATTTTTCCGTAGTCTATATCATTTCCCTGATCACCAGCGCTGTCACCCTCACAGTAGGAATTTTGCTGGTAGCGGCAGCTTTCCGGATCATCCGGGAATATGTAATTGCCCCTGTCCGCAATGCAATGGGAATGCTTCAGGACAGCTCCGAACGCATCAACGGGGTTGTGGGGGAAGTCCGCCAGCGGACCCACACTTCCAGCAACAGTGTCCGGAACCTTTCCAGCCTGACAGAGCATCTCTCCGGCCTTCTGGAAGAAATCGCCAGCAGCACCACTGTAATCAGCACCAACGCCGCCGATACCCAGAGCGATGCCCAAAGCATGGCGGAAGAATGTTCCGCTATTACCGCTTATTCAGCAGATATGCGGGGACGTGCCGAAGAAATGGAACGGTCGGCCCAGGCAGAAATGGAAACTGTCCGTGGGAAAACAGAAGAAATTATGTCGGTATTGAACCAGGCCATCGAAAAGAGTAAAAGTGTCAATCAGATTGCAGTACTGACGAAGGATATTCTTTCCATTTCTTCCTCCACAAACCTAATCGCCATCAATGCTTCCATTGAGGCATCCCGGGCCGGGGAAGCCGGAAAAGGCTTTGCTATTGTGGCCCAGGAGATCCGCCAACTGGTGGATTCCTGCGCAGAAATTGCCAACCACATTCAGGAGGTCAACGGGGTAGTAACCGGAGCTGTAGATTACCTTTCCAGCAGTGCCGGGGAATTGGCAGACTACCTTGGGCAAGCGATTCTGACACAGCTTGAACGGTCTGTTCAGGCCGGCCGGCAGTACCGGGAAGATTCTGCTTATATTGGGCGTTCTATGGAAGCCTTTAACCAGCGGACTGACCGTCTGAAGGGGGCTATGGACGGGATCGCTGATTCGATTTCCAGCATTTCCGGCGCCATTGATGATGCCGTATCCGGTATTACAGGCGCTGCTGACAGTACCCGTATTTTGGTGGATGATATGGCTGGTATTACTGCACGTATGGGAACCAACCAGGAAATTGTAGGGGAACTGAAACAACAAATGGAGGTATTCGCCAATCTATAATTTTTTCAGGCAAATAATTTCCATAGTGCAATGAGGATGGAAAATATTGCAATCCCTTTTTTCAGCAGCCCCTGGTTAATGCGTACTGCATTTTTGCTGCCAATCAAAACACCGACTGCATGGGCGGCCAGTGTTATTGCCAAAAGGCCCAGCATTGCTATCATATTGCACTGGCCCATATACCCGATACAGGCAGGCACCCCGATAAAAATAGAATTAAACAGCGCCGCTCCAACGGCTGTACGGACTGGAATCCCCAACACCACTAAAAGGGGCATTACCAGAACAGGGCCGCCCGCACCGGACAGGGAGCAAATAACGGCTGTTACAAAGCCCAGCAATAAAGCTGCCAAAAGATGATCTGAAATCACAAAGCTTTTCCGGCTGGTTTCGTTTTGCCTGTCCTTGCGGAGCAAAATGGAAATGCCTGACAGGAGCACGACGGTATATAAAAGGATTTTAACGGTTTCCTCCGGGATCATCTGGTTCAGCCTGACCCCTACAACAGCGCCGATTAAACTGCCTGCGCTGAGTTTCAGCCCAAATTTCAGATCCAAATTACCTGCTTTATGATAATTCCATGCGCCAAGTATACCCGATACTACAAAAGCGGCAAAGCTTAATGCCAGGCTTTCCGCCACAGGCAAATTCATACTTCCGGCATAAAACATGGGAAGCAGGAAGCCTGCTACACCGGTCAGCCCAATGAGCAGCCCTACTACAAGATTGACAGCAGCAGCTATTAAAATCATCATGAATACCCTTCCTTTTCCTTATGATACAAAACCAGCTCCGTCTTTTGGGACGAAGCTGGCCCTTTTTTTACAGGGATTCCTGATATTTTTTCGCATCATACAGAATCCGTTCTTCATCCATTGTTAAGACTTCCCTGTCCTTCATAATCAGCTTTCCGTTTACAAACATGTCACTGACATCATTTGCATTGACACATTCAAACAGGGTATGAAGCAAGTTGCCGCTGGGCGTCAAATGAGGCTGATCCAGATTGATGCTGATCAGATCTGCCTGATAGCCTTCCTGTACACGGCCGAGGCTGTCTTTTTCATTGAGGGCCGCTGCACCGCCCTCCAGAACCATGCGGAAAATATTTTCTGCGGGCATGACTTTCGGATTCCGGTTGGGGACCCCGTGGTAAATATTCATTACCGAACGGAAAATTTTCATTTCGTTCCAAAGGCTCAGCCCGCCGTGTGCCGCCCCATCTGTCCCCATGCCTGGTACAATATCCCGTTCCAGAAGTTCCGGGGTTTCCGGCACAGCCTTGCCGCAGTTGCTGAACGGGCAATGGCAGATCTTAATTTCATGCTGGCTGATCAACTGTTTTTCTTCTTCGGAAAGGAGCAGGCTGTGGGCTCCCAGGAAGTTGGAATCCAATACCTGCATTTTTTCCAGATAGGCATAAGGACGCATTCCTTCCCGTTTGACAATGCCGTCAATTTCTCCCTGGTATTCATTCATATGGGCCTGTAACATGGTACCCCGTTCTTTGGCCCGTTCCGCTGCCAAAAGTACCAGCTCATTGGAACAGGAATTCAATGCCCGGAGGGAATAATAAACCTTTAAATTGCCTTTTCCGTGAAAAGCGTCAAACAGATCATCTGTATGTTGAACAGCATCTTTTGCATCCATTGCAATAGATGCCGGCAATCCATCCTCATCCATTGTGGAATAAGAAATAGCCCCTCTCAATCCGCTTTTTTCATATACAGCCGCGGCCGCATCCATAAAATAGCTTCCCGCATCAATAAAGCCTGCTGTACCGGATTTGATCATTTCAAGGGCTGCAACCTCCGCACTCAGCTTCATTTTCTCCGGCGTCAGTGTGCTTTCAAAGGGCAGCATCACCCTTGTCCAGATAATCGGTTTCGCATCCAGCACCAGCCCTTTCAGAAGCTGCTGTCCGGTGTGCATATGGCTGTCAACCAGCCCCGGCATAAACAGTTTATTGCGCCCGTCCAGCACCTGTCCAGCTTTGTATTTCTGGCTCAGGTTCCCGCCTACTTCGGTAATTTTCCCATCTGTTACTGCAATGTCCTGGTGTTTTTCCAGGCAGTCATATTGCTTTAATACATATGTATCTTGAATTAAAAAATCACATTGTTTCATCATTTTTACACCCACCTGTTTCTTAAATTGCGCCGGCAACAGTCAGCAATAACTGGTCCCAAATACAGGAGCCTAAAAAAGTCCCTGTCATTACAAAGATCCCTACAATCAGGATTTTCCATCCCTGTTTGATGAAGGTTTTCAACTGGTCACTGATTGCCAGACCTGCAAATGCACCAACCATTGTGAAAGGTGCTGTAAAATTGATATTGGACGCCACCTGGATTACAAAATCCCGCACCGGAGAAATGGGGGAAGCTACAAGGAGTCCGATAATGGAACAATAAGCCACAATGGGGAGCTTCAGCGGAAGGAGCTTTACCAAAGCAACCGCAATCATAGAAATGACCAGCAGTACCAAAAGCCCGGGAATGGAATCCATAAAGCTTACGCCATATCCGATAAAATTTGCCAAAGCTGTTCCACATGCACCCAAACAGAATAATACAAACCATTCTATATATCTCATACCTGTGTTTCCTCCTCATTTTTGGATTTCAATGCGAATTTACTTAACTTTGGCTCCAGTATCTTATATAATTTATCGGTCATTGGGATTGCCAAAAACATGGTAATATAAATCCCTGTAATGCCTGCCATGGTTTCGCCTACGCTTGCCAGTGTAGAAATGGTATCTGCCCATTCCGGATAAATGGCGCATAAACTGGCACTTGCACTGGCCATCATAATACCTGCGCCAACGCCGGAGGCCATACCCAGTGCCTGAGGATGGAACAAGCCTGTCATGCCTATGACAGATGCCATCAATCCAAAATAAATCGTACCAACCATGCCGCCTACAATGTAGATCGAAAGGCTGCCCCGGGCTTCCGCGGAATCAGGCCCATAAATATTGTTAACCAGTGCCATATGGTATTCCCTGTTGATGGAATGGCAGGCACCGACAGATTCACGCTTCATGCCTAAAAGTATCGCTATGGGGAGGGCCAGCAGCGGGCCTAACAGGTTGCCGAATCCGTGGAGCAGAAGTGCCGGGCCTGCATCCAAAATAACATCAATATTGGCGCCTGCTGTAATCCCAAGCTTTGCAATAAATGGGCAGATTCCCACGACTACCAACTTGGAAGCTGCTTTTACATGCTTATTTTCCACAATTTTAAGGACCTGTGGCCCGCTTAAAACGCCCAAAATAATGGCATAGAAAATTGGGAATAAAATAAACATGCCTTTTCCTACGGGGATTTTGATCTGCCCAATGTTGTCTGCTATCAGTATGAATACATAGGCCAGTGCAAAAATTTTCCATTCTACACGGAACCGATCCTTTAGGGAAGCATACTGATATACTTCTTGCTTTTTCGCCATAAAAACGCCGCCTCCTGCCTGCACAGCCTTTTTTTAGGTTGGATTTTTTGGGCTATGCTTAATTTATACTTTGAATTATACTCGAATTACCATTTAAAAAAAGGACAAATGAGCATTTTTAACTAAAAAAGATTGATTTTGCCTTTTTTTTAGTGCTATACTATTAAAAGTTACACAAATCTCAATATTGCTTGCCAGATGGCATCAGAAGGAGGTTTTTATGACCTTAGCCGAACTGGAACAAAAAGTCCCCGCCCTCCGGGAATATACCCGGAATATGCCGGAGGATATCCGCAGCCGCTGTACCGTCCGCACCCATAAAGCCGGTTCTATCATCCACCAGAAAGACGAAATATTGACGCATTTTGGAATTGTTGCCATCGGGGAAAACCGTGTTATCAATGAATTTGAAAATGGAAATGTTTACATGATAGAAGGCAACCATGCCATTGATTTTATTGGGGAGGTTACCCTTCTGGCTGGCCAGCCCCGCACTTCTGTTACCATAGAAGCCCTTACAGATAACATTGTCGCTTATATCAGCCGGGAGGATGCTGAACAATGGATTTCATTAGATATGAATATTCTGCGCCTTGCCTCGGCCCATACTGCTTTCAAGCTGTACCGTTCGTCTTACCATAACGGCGCCAAGCTTTTTTATCCTCCTGGATATTTGCTTTTGGACTATCTGGTAAACTGCGGCGGAGAACAGCAAATCAAGCCTGGAAGCTGGGTTGCTATTCAGCGTACCCGGCAAATGTTGCAGGAGGAACTGGGCATCAATGTAAAAACTTTAAACCGTACCATTGCCCAGTTGAAAAGTGAGAGGTTTTTTAATATACAAAAGGGCAAAATCATTTTTAATTATGAACAATATCTGAATATGCAGAACTGGTTAAAATTTTCAGGCCAGGATTCTTAATTGAAATATTGGTATCTGTATTGTTCTGTTTATCAAATTATGATGGCAATTTGTTTGGAGCTCGCTGCTTTTTTAGAATATACCCATCCGATATGGTTCAGGATTATCTCCCCCTTTTTCCTTTTCATTTTCTTACTCCTGGACATTAGGACGTGTTCACATAAGAGCATCCACAGCAAGAGCAAAATAGACAAAAGTCAAAAAGATGACATCAAGT
>RAZJ01000121.1 GCA_003612625.1 bacterium 1XD42-1
ACGCCCTTTTTCGCCCAGCGGTTTATCCGAACATAGATCACGTGCCAATCTCCGTATTCTTTGGGCAAGCTCCTCCATTTGCACCCATTTTCCACTACGTATAGCACTGCATTCAATACGTCCAGGTTGCTGATTTTGGCTGGTTTCCGCTGTTTGGGAAAGCACTCTTTGATTTGCTCGTATTGCTCTTTCTTTATTTCCATTCTTTAATTATATCACAATCCAACTTATGTGAACACTACCTAGTAACCGCTGATTAACCTTTCAGATGTTAACCAGCGGTTTTTTTAGATATTCCAAATAATTTTAATTGGGATTTGTTTTGTATCCGGATCTTTTTTTCCTACTTGGATCTGATCGATCAATTCACAAATGATCGGCCGGGTGAGCTGGGTAATAGAACGGTATTTCTGAATGATTTCTTCCTGGCTGGCTTGTTTTTCTGCCTGTTCTTTTAAGGATTCCAACTGGGTTTCCAGCGTTTTGGAACGTTCTTCTAATAAACGTTTTTCTGTACGAAACTGATTGCTGAGTTCCAGAAAAAGTTCTTCATCTAATGTACCCTGTATCTTATCAAGATACATATTTTTTAATGCTGTCCCGATTTCAGCCAGCCGTTTTTGGCAGGATTCTTTTTCGCTGGTAACATTTTTTATTTTTCCTTCCCACCGGGACGGCACCACAACCTGTTCCTGAAGCTGTGTTGGATCGTAATATTGCTCAATCAATTTATTGAGTTCTTTCAGCACATATTTTTCTAGTTGAGGCAGCTGGATGCAGCAGCCTGCGCACAATTTTTTACAGCTGTCTGAAGCAGGGCAGCGTAAATACCGGATTCCTTTTGCCAAATTGGAATGGAGTGCCCGTCCACATTCCATACATTTTATTTTTCCAGCAAATATATGTACTTGTCCGCTTTTTGCAGGTTTTCGTCTGGAATCAAGTTGTGCTTGAATCTGGAGCCATTGCTGCCGGGGAATAATGGCTTCATGGGTGTCCGGGACAATCATCCATTCATTCCGATCGGTGCGCCGTAACGTATTGCTTTTATAGCTGACTTTCCGAAGCTTTCCCTGCACCATATCCCCTGCATACATTTGATTGCGGAGAATCGCAATCACAGTCGTATAAGACCAACAGGAACCGTTTGAAGATAATTTCGCTGGATGGTATTTAGAGCCATGCTGCATTTTATAAGCGGCCGGATTTGGAATCAGCCTGTCATTCAATATATTAGCAATCTTTTGCCCGCCATAGCCTTGCTGGTAAAGGGAGTAGATCAGGCGTACCACTTCAGATGCTTCCGGATCAATTATCAAATGGTTTTTTTGTTTTTCATCTTTTTGATAGCCGTAAAGGGCAAAAGAACCAATATGTTGTCCTTGCCTGCGCTTGTCCGTTAATACAGAACGAATATTTTCGGATAAATCCTCCAAAAACCATTCATTGATAAGGCCGTTAATTTGCCGGGATTTTTTATTTCCTTTATTGGCTGTATCTGCGCTGTCAACTACACTGATAAAACGGATTCCCCATTCCGGAAATAAACCATGGATATATTTTTCAACAATTTCCAACTCACGGGAAAAACGGGATTGGGTTTTACATAGGACAATATCAAATTTCCGCTTTTCCGCATCAGCCAGCATTTTTAAAAATTCCGGACGCCGCCGGTCAGAACCGGAAAAATCTTCATCACTATAAAGATTATAAATTTCCCAGCCCTGCTGGCCTGCATAACCAAGCAGCATTGATTTTTGATTCTGGATACTTTCACTGTCTGCCTGTGGATTTGCCTTGTTGCGGTCTTCCTCCGAGAGCCGGCAATAAATTGCTACACGAGCCATTTTTTCACCTTCCCCAGCAAATTAAAACGCTTATTTATACCGGTTTCTCTGTCCAAAATACCATTTCACTATCATTTTCTTCATGAGAAATGATATGGGCAAGACATTCATTAAATAATTGTTTCCGCACATTGATATCCTGCTGCTGAAATATATTTTCTATGGTTAGGGTAGCTGCCATACCAAATTCCTCCTCAGATCATTCTCTTTTCATTCTATGCACGGTATCCGGCAAACATGTGTTTGCTGTTTTTGATAATATATGATTGGAATTTGGTTATTATTCTTTGGCCGCTGTCTTCCGGCATGTCCCTATTCCCGAAGAATCTGCACTCTTAATTGATTTCTGAAACTGGCCCTTTGGCTTGGCATGGCAGATTTCTCTTGACATTAGGCAGCAGCTTTATCCCTTCTGCTGATCACGCAGGCGGCCTGCGCTTCCATGGCATGAGCCCTGTACTGAGCCAGCTCTATGCCGATGGCTATATGGAGGCGGTGTCTGTGAAGCAGACAGATGTCTTTACTGCCGCGGAGCAGTTTGCCCGTGTGGAGGGGATTCTGCCTGCTCCTGAATCCAGCCATGCAATCCTGGCTGCTATCAATGAAGCCAACCGCTGCAAAGAAACCGGCGATGAAAAGACGATTCTCTTTGGACTGACCGGAACCGGCTATTTTGACTTAGTGGCCTATGAAAAGTTCCATAATGGTGTCATGATCGACAATATTCCCGCCGATGAGGACATTGCTCAATCTCTTGCAAAGCTGCCCAAAATTTAACTCAATCAGCAGGAACGCCAGCAGCCCAGACATACATTGTCTGGGCTGCTGTTTTAGGTAGTGTTCACATAAGTTGGATTGTGATATAATTAAAGAATGGAAATAAAGAAAGAGCAATACGAGCAAATCAAAGAGTGCTTTCCCAAACAGCGGAAACCAGCCAAAATCAGCAACCTGGACGTATTGAATGCAGTGCTATACGTAGTGGAAAATGGGTGCAAATGGAGGAGCTTGCCCAAAGAATACGGAGATTGGCACGTGATCTATGTTCGGATAAACCGCTGGGCGAAAAAGGGCGT
>RAZJ01000122.1 GCA_003612625.1 bacterium 1XD42-1
CATCTACTACAAATTTGTCGGGGCTATCCAATAATAGAAAAACGGCATCCCTTATGGATGCCGAAAAAAATAACTTGGCTTTACGTCCTTTTGACTTCTCATCATCTTGAGAAATTGATGCGTAAATTTGCGTTGTGCTTATATCCTCATGGCCTAAAAGCCGCTGTATAACGGTAATATCCATCCCGGCATTGAGGGCATGTGTGGCAAACGTATGCCGCAGGAGGTGAGGGTGTACTTTGCGTTCCAACCCGGCCCGTTCGCCTATAATCTGTAAAGCCCTTTGAATCGCACGAGGCTGTATGGCTGGATAGGGTGTTTTGGTGCTGCAAAATAATGCTTCCCCGCCTTTGCGTTCCTCAATATAAGCCTCTGTCATGAGCCTGGCCCGGATGGAAAAGTATACAATCCTATCCTTATCGCCTTTGCCATGAACCACGACACTCCGATTTTGCCAGTCAATCGCAGCTAATTTAATTCCAGCAATCTCACTAAGACGACAACCGGACGATACCAGAAATTCAACTAGGGCTTTTTCCCGGTAAGTCGTACAGGCATCCCGCAGGCGCTCTAATTCTTCCGTAGTCAGTGCATGTCTGGCCCCCTTTTTATCAACCCGTAGCGACTTGATTTTTGCCATGGGATTTTTACGGATAATTCCTTCTGTGTTCAGCCAACAGAAAAAGGAACGTAAGACATTGATGTGAGTCTGTACACTGCTGTCTTTTAGGTTTCGTTCATCAAACAGGTATCCGATATATTCCCGTATATCATCCGTTGAGATTTTGACAATGCTTTTATCCATGTGCCCGGCGAATAGTTTTAAATTGTATTGGTAATTGTTTAAACTCCGAATGGATAAGCCGTCAATTTTCTTGGCTGTGAGAAAGTGGCTGATATGCTTTAAAATATCGTTCCGGCCATTATCGGAAGCCCATGTAATAACATAGCCTGATAAAATCTTCTGGATTTCCGCTGCTTTGTCAGGGGAAACTTTGTATAGTGCTGCTGATAATTCCGCTTTTGCGTCCATAGGGATCGCCTCCTGCTTTTTCTTTAAGCGTAGCAGGAGATGGGGGACAGGTCTATTCGTCTTTTTTATCATCCTCTCCCCCTCCCTAATTTGAAAGTAAATTCTGTTAGCCCTGCAAATGAAATTTTTCTTACGGTCCCTTTTTTCGTTCGCCTTATAATCCTTTTACGCACAAAATTTGCAAAAGATTGACGAAAGAATGCGGGTTTGCAGCATCTTGACTCAAAAATCGGGAGTTAAAAAATATCAAAAAATGCTTAAAAACCATCAAAAATAGCTGTTTTTGATGGTTTTATGTGCGTAAAAGGATTATAAGACGAACTAAATCCCAGCCCAGAACAGACTTCCAAGCTGGGATTTTATTCCTATTGTTGGACCTCCAAAGCGTCAAGGATTTCCTGTACCTGGGCTTTTAAAAGTTCCGGTACTTGTTCGATTGTCTTTTTGCCTTTGACAATTAAGGTTGCATATACCACCGCCATTACGTAAACCTCCTCCCGGCAGAAAATTTTGGCGAGGCAAAAGAAAAAGCTACTCATTTTTGAGCAGCTCCTGAACTTCCGCCTGCAATGCTTTAGGTACATTTTCCAGGGTCTTTAACCCTTTCCGGATTAGTTCTGCGTAAACTTTAGCCATTCGTCTCACCTCCCTCCAGTGTTTCTATCCTTGTTTCCAGTGCCAGCGCTTTTTCATATGTTTCTGCTTGTGCCAGCATTATATCTGTACTGGTATTTTCGGTTTGCTCGTAAATTTCGGCCATCGCCATTTGTGCATCCGTTAGTTGCTTTTCTAAAGAGGCAATTCTTTCTGACATTGTAGGCCCAGGATTTACAGGCGGTACCTCCGTCTCATGTCCAAAGTTTTCTTGCCGCCAAGCCTCTATTTCCTCTGCTGTAGCTGATTCTTCCCATGTTGTCCCGTTCCATTTAGGCTTGCATAGGTTTCCTGGAGCAGGTGCATCCAGAAGACGTTCTCCCTCTGCCAGCTCATAATATTGGGTATGGCCCTCCAATACGAGCACCAGGGTTTTATATCGGTTTTCTGCGTCAATGACACAATAGTGTTTATAATTTTTTTCCATTTTTTTCAACCTTTCTTTTTATTTATTTTTATTTTATATTTGGCGAATAGGAAAATAAAGCGAACAAAGGAGCACCAATAGAGTATGATTTACCATTGACAAATGCAGTGTCGCCATTGCTCGCGCCAAAATATTGGCGTGATGGTGGAAATAGCGTGGGAATATGTGGAACAGTTACATTTAATAAAAAACTGACCCATTCTCTAGCGATAGCTACGCTTCCAGTGGGGTATCGACCTGCTACATCAAAAAATCTGATAGTCAAAATGGCTGTTGCGCCGCATATATCCACTTATGGATGGATAGAACCTGATGGAAGAATTATGTTAGGTAGTGTTCACATAAGTTGGATTGTGATATAATTAAAGAATGGAAATAAAGAAAGAGCAATACGAGCAAATCAAAGAGTGCTTTCCCAAACAGCGGAAACCAGCCAAAATCAGCAACCTGGACGTATTGAATGCAGTGCTATACGTAGTGGAAAATGGGTGCAAATGGAGGAGCTTGCCCAAAGAATACGGAGATTGGCACGTGATCTATGTTCGGATAAACCGCTGGGCGAAAAAGGGCGT
>RAZJ01000123.1 GCA_003612625.1 bacterium 1XD42-1
GAGCCGCCACAGCGGAGCTTGCCGCCTTGAAGTTTGAAGTCTTGCAGAAAGTAGGTGAAGCCGTTGGCAACGTTCAAACATATGATTACCGGGTAAGGCAACAAGCCGCGTTCGTCCTGTTCTGATTTACTAATCTGTGCAGTCATAGGCTCTTTCCTCCAAATAGCGTTTTAACAGCTTCATTGAGCTTGTCCGGCGGGACTGTACCGTTGTCCTTGACAGATTACAAAACTTTGCAATCTCGCGTTCGCTCATGTCAAAGAAATAATATAGCAGTACGGTTTCCCGCTTTTCTTCCGGCAAACTGTGCAGGGCTTCGGCAAGCAGCTTCGCAGTAATTTCTTTGCCGCCAACAACGAAAGACTGTTCCGCTTCATCATCTGCAAAATATTTGTCGCAGACATAAAGCTGATTTTCTTCCAGTGGCGACAGGTCGGAAAAAGTAACCTCGCGTAATTGCCGTTGCTTTGTGTCCCTGTGGGCGTTCATAGCTTCTCGCTTCAACGCCAGTTTGCAAAAGCCGTTAAAGGCACAACGGATTTGCCATTGGGTACGAATAGGCTCGTTCATGTTTTCATCTCCTTTCGCTGCCGCGAAAGCGGTGGAATTTGAAATGTCCCCTTTCGTAAACCCTCAAACCGACGGACTTCAAAATGGACGTTGGTTTTTAGAAATTTCTTGAAAAAATTTTTGGAGAAAACGCAAAATGCGCCCGTCTGCAAAACGCAGACAGGCGCAAAGGAATTATCAAAAGTATATGTGTGATTTGTGAGTTCATCTATGTAGCCGGAATAGCCCGTTGGCGGGTAATGGCTTTTTTTGATAGTAACCCATTAGGGCATAGAAAAAAGGACATGGCGATACCTCCTCAATACCGCTATATCCTTGAAAAAGGGTAACTTTAACACACCCTCTGTATTCTTACTTTTGAAAAAAGAAAACAGCGGCTTTGATTGCTATTTCAAAACCGCTGTTAAGTCCCTTATATTCTGTTAGGCGCATGAAAACTTTGCCGCCAAACAACGGTTTTTTTTATTTTCCGTTGGGCGGTCATTGTTTGAAAGTTAATCAAACAGATTTAATTGGATAGGACTATTCTTTTCTTCAAAACTGTATAGATACTCAAATATTTTTGAGTTGTCGTGCATAATACCGCTGTCCTCACATATTTGATGAAATAATTTCATAAGCTCATTGTGTTTTGGACTACTTAGTTGATATTGCATACCATAAGTACAAATATACTTTTCTTTCATATGTGGGAACAATCGGTCTAACTGGCTATAAAAATACTCTCTGTTTCCCTCCCGAAGCGTCAAACCCATTCCAAAACAAATAACGCCGTAAACTTTTGCTGCAATGCAATACTCTAAAATTCCTGTGATATTTTCTTCTGTATCATTGATGAAAGGAAGAATAGGGCAAAGCCAAACAATAGTTGGAATACCTGCTTCATTCAGCTTTTTCAGAGCTTCAAACCGTTCTCTTGTTGTACTTACATTTGGCTCGATTTTTTTGCATAAATTCTCGTCATAGGTGGTTAGCGTCATTTGCACCACGCATTTTGTTTTGTCGTTGATAGATTTTAATAAATCTAAATCCCGTAATATTCGGTCGGATTTAGTTATCAAAGTGAAACCAAACCCATATTGATTTGCTAAAGCCAACGCTTTGCGAACATTCCCAATTTTACTTTCAAGCGGAATATACGGGTCTGTCATAGAACCTGTAGTACCTAACATACACTTTTTACGCTTTCGTTTAAGAGCATTTTCTAACAGTTCAATGGCATTTTCTTTGATTTCAATGTCCTCAAAATCATGCTCCATGTGATAACACTTGCTTCGTGAGTCGCAGTAAATACAACCATGAGAACAGCCGCGATATAAATTCATTCCATTTTTGGCTGATAAGATACTTTTCGCATTTACATAGTGCATAACTATATCCTCGTCTAAAAGTTATTTTACCGCATAGCGTAAAATGGTTTTAAGTTTGCTTTTTTCTACTCGGTTAGCATTGTTCAAATAAATTTCTCTATGGTAGCTTTTTGCGCGTTCTAAATTATTAGATAACATAAATTGCTCCATTTTCTCAAAAGAAATAGGCTCATCATCAAATGCGCCGATATGCAATATCTCCACACAATTTCCGTCCTGCATTGTGCCAAAGCTAATTTCGTTAAATAGAGGATTGGGTTTCTTAACTTTTACTCGTTCCAATGCAACGTTTACCATATCTTCACAAATAAAGTCCGGCTGTCGTATCATAATGGTATATTCCAAATTCTCTTTGACAAGTTCTGTTTCTTCGATTTTCTGCCAAATTCCCTCTAAAGGAAAAACTGTAAAATCGTCAAATTCATTTTGTATGGCAGTAGCCTTATATGCCATTTTGATTGCATACGCCAAAGAGTACAATGCCGAAACACGATTTGAAAAATCAATATCGTTTGGATTGCCTTTTCCACTTATCATAATATAATTCTGTGCTGGAACAGTTACTAGGTAGTGTTCACATAAGTTGGATTGTGATATAATTAAAGAATGGAAATAAAGAAAGAGCAATACGAGCAAATCAAAGAGTGCTTTCCCAAACAGCGGAAACCAGCCAAAATCAGCAACCTGGACGTATTGAATGCAGTGCTATACGTAGTGGAAAATGGGTGCAAATGGAG
>RAZJ01000124.1 GCA_003612625.1 bacterium 1XD42-1
TCGCTGGTACGGTCTGCTTCATCCTGTGCGACTGATAACATGATATTGATATGTAACCTGCCGGAAGCCGTGGACGTATCATAGTTTTCATAAACGGTTTTCCAGTCTACATGATGGGCCTCCAGGATTTCCTGTACTTTATAATAATCCTTTACAGAACGGAACCAGCGGTCCAATTTGATTATCAGAATTAAATCCAGCTTGTTACTTTTCACATCATCCAGCATCCGCATAAATTCCCCGCGCTTTGTATAGGATTTTCGTGCAGACAGCCCTTCATCCACATAATAGTCAACAATATAATAACTGTGTTCCTGGGCGTACTTTGTAAGCGCTTCCCGTTGAGCATCCAGAGAATAGCCATGCAAGACTTGCTCCTCGGTTGATACCCTGATATACAAACCTGCTCTTAACATAAAAAATCCCTCTTTCTTTTGGCACAAAGGTATGCTAAAATAGAGGGGCAGTAAGTATCTCTCAAAATTTTACTGCCCCTTATAAAATTTCGTTCCGGTGCTCGCAACACCGGGGCGGATTTTTTTATTAGATAAAGTTTAACTTGCTGGCAACTTGCTAATGAATAGAAAATTTCTATAAACGTTGAATTTGTTCTACTGTCAAGCCTGTTACATCAACAATATCATTTAATGGAAATTTTTTTGCAAGAAGTTTTTTTGCAATATTGAATGTTTCTTCCTCTCTCGCTTCTTCCTGAGCAATTTGTATTGCATCTTCCAATTTCCATTCAGTCAACAACATATTTTCAACCTCGCTTGCGTGTTCCGTTAAAAACGGCTGCATAATATTATTTTCTCGGCAATAAATTACCGCCCGTTGGATGGCTTCTTGTAATTGTAAACCGCTATCTTTGTACTCCTGCACTTTATAAGTGAATATGCTGTAATCCTGTAAGGGCTTACTTTTTTCCAAGATAGGTTTATTATGCCCATATCCAATATTGATTACTTTTACCACTAACTCCACGGATGGGACAGGTTCTTCTTCGTTCTTGTGAGGCTGGCTAATAAAAGCATCTGACAAACGCATATAGGATATATCTGGATAGGGTTTCTGTCCATTGTATAGGACGATAAATTCAGGGGTCATTAATGGAATTTGTTTTTCCCGGTAAAGGCTTTTCCGATCCAGAAGCTTTTCTAAAAGCCGCCCTAAATAAAGAAGTACACGAACAGGCATATTCTTATTGATGGTTGCCTGATGCTCATACAATACGATATATCTGTTATCTAAAGAAAAAGATAAGTCATTCACTTTTCCCTTATACAGAACATCATTCAGAGTATTGATTTCAATAGGTGTATTTAGATCATAATTTTCATCTTGAATGGCATTATATGATTCAATTAGATAGGCTGGATTGCTTGTCATATACATATTAAAAACGCTGTCTTTATAACCCCGGTTGGCATTGTGTTCCATTAAACGAAAATTCCTCTCTTTAGTTATCACTTTTGGTGTTGGCACACCAGAAGTGTTTTTTATTTTTATAATCAGGAGAATTGTTACAATCCAAAATCTACAATGATGATATTTTCTATGCGTTCCTTGATTCTTCCTTTTGAACGTTGACAGGATTTCCTGCCAAGGAACATATCATTTGTAGCGCTAAATTTCGTCCTTGTTTATTCATTGCAACAAATTCTTCAAGAACTTTTCCTGCATCACTTCCCAGTTCTATGGTGACTCGTTCATAAATAGATGTACTTGAACTATATGTATCTGAGTTCACCATATAAATTTTAGGCTCAATTTTTCCTTCAGCTAACCTATCAACACTAATATTTAGTGCGTTAGCTAATTGAATCGCATTTTTAATATTACAATTCAATATTCCGCGTTGAAACATACTATTTAGTGTTGAATTTGGAATTTCTGCCCGGGTAGAAAAGGTTTTCATATCCCCATATTTGCTTAAAATAATTTCTTTTAGCTGCTCCTCTATACTTTTTTCCATTGGTAACAACCTCCTTCTATTTAAATATAGTAACACATAAAAAACGAAAAATCAATATTTATTTGCGAAAATTCGTATTTCACTATTGACTATTGCGAATTTTCGTATTATAATACATTTATTACGAAAAATCGTAACAAAATCAACAAGGAGGTTTACTTATGTATCGAAATTTAGAAGCAGAGTTAGTTCGAGCAGGCTTAAGCAAACAGGAACTTGCTAAAAAGATCGGATGTACTCCATCTACATTATCAATGAAATTGAACGGAAAGTCCCCACTAAGCCTTGCGGAAGCATCTAAAATCAAACAAATCGTTGGGGTTGATATATCTCTTGAAGAGTTATTTGCTGCAGCTAGTTAATTCTACTATCAAGATTTGTAAATATCTTGTTTTAATGCAGATGAAAGGAGCATTAGAAACAAAAATAGTTGATGAATAAAAAAGGCCCTCCGCATGGTGAAGATGTGGAAAGGCCACGCAACCCTAGGTAGTGTTCACATAAGTTGGATTGTGATATAATTAAAGAATGGAAATAAAGAAAGAGCAATACGAGCAAATCAAAGAGTGCTTTCCCAAACAGCGGAAACCAGCCAAAATCAGCAACCTGGACGTATTGAATGCAGTGCTATACGTAGTGGAAAATGGGTGCAAATGGAG
>RAZJ01000125.1 GCA_003612625.1 bacterium 1XD42-1
GGTCGTGCTTCCATTATAACACTTGAGGCTATGCCCTCTTTTTTGTCATTTTTCAGATTTGCTCATTTATAGCTATATTTTAATTCAGGAGATGGTAAAACTACCACCAGTTGTTCCTATATCAGCTTTAGGGCCTTTATTTATTCTTTAATAAGTTGGCGTATTTCTCCCTTTCTGGTTCTGGAATTTGTAACGCTTCCATTGCCTCTTCTACTGTCCAATTTACAGTCTTCATCAGGCTCCGAATATTTTCCTCTCGTTCCCGAGATATTCCCTTCGCGATTCCTTTTTCAAATCCTCTTTGTTCTACATCTTCGCTTAAATTACACATAATAGATACCTCGCTCTCCAACTGCTTTGTCATCTTAATGGAAAAATCTTCTTGTAATATCTTCTTTTTCTCACTGGGCTTCCTTTTTGAAGACAGCAGAACCTCCAGCAATTTTAAAATTCCTGTATAATTATCATCTTCCGGTCTTCCCAAACAAATCATAATAACTGTCAGCAGATCATAATTTTTTCTCTCTTCTTTCACAGTTCCGATTAAATTTTCTTCTTTTATCAAATATTTTGTAATCGTATTTCGCCTTTTTTGAGGAGAATTTAAACATACCCAAATGGAGTAGACTTTCCGTATGCTCTCATAGTGGGAGTCAGTAAATTCTTTCCCATATTGCGCAGAAATCATACGGCTACAATAGAAAATACCTCGCTTAAGAAGAGGATAACCTGGATAAAAATTGTTTTGTGCTTCGCAGTTCAGAATAAGCCTTACAAACTCTCCTGATATAGGAACTATCGCAAAAAAGCGGATATCGTAAGTAATCGTTCCCTCTTGAATGGTTACATCTTCTGTAGAGGAGCCCTGAATTTGTTCCTCATCAGGATTCACTGATATAGCGGATATTTGCGGGTCTCCTTCAATATATTTTTCCGCTATGGTTTGGACATCATAATCTTTATATTCTTCCAAACAGCTTTTCATAATCCATGCCAGAATGATCTTGTTGGCAAGGAGCCGTTTACAACAGGCATCATAAGCAGCTTTGTCCCCTGCTGCTGCAATATTTTTAGCCAATATATTTTCAACTTCCATTTTTTGTATCCTTTTCTGTTTCTTTGATTCTAAGTTAATCTTATCATAAAACACCGAAATAGTCTACACGATACCCATATAGAAATTTTTATCTCCAAAGATTTAGCTCATCTATTACTTCCTGAACCTGCTTTGGATCGCAGAAAAGCTGCTGAATATCATTCTCATCTAGATCATATTGAAACATAAGCTGTTCAAGCTCCTCTTTGGTAATCTTATAATCATTCTCGCCTTGACATAAATCCGTATAATAATTTAAATAAGAAAATCTTTTAGGATTTCTGTTATCAAAAAAAACACTATCCACAAACTTTCCCAATCCAACCTGTCCATTTCTATGCAGATGGATAATTTCCCCTGAATTTATAGAAATTTCTTCGCGCTCTAATCTTTTTAGTTTTAGCTTTTTTAAAACGTACTCCATAATTTCTTCAGTGGAGGCATATAAATAAAATCCCTTTTTAAAATGCAGTAAATAAAAAGGGCTGTTCCCTTTTATAATAAATAACCCTTGACGATTTAATACGGTAAAAGTAAAGGAACCTTTTACTTTTTCTGCCATATGAGCAAGAGTATCTGTATTGATAGTTCCTTCCTTTTCCAATAGCTGCACAGCTATGTAGCTGTCTGTTTTAATGTCAGTATCAGGAAGATTTTCTTTTATTCGTAATTCTCTGTCATTATATAATATGCCATTATGAGCAAGAGCAAACTCACCTTGGCTATATCGTCCATAAAATGGATGATTGTTCTGATTTTCTAAAAATGATCCTTGTGTTGCCAATCGGGTGTGCCCCATAACTATTGTTACATCTAAAGGCAAGGATATATGCAATTTATGAGCCGGTAATGCCCGTTTGTAAATTTGAATCTGTTCCCGCAAAAGAAAAGCAATTCCTGTGGCATCCTTTCCTCTTATTTCACTAGCGTTTGCCAGTGTTTGGATAATCCTTTTCTTCTCCCAGCAATTTAATACACCTTTATAATCAATCATTCCAAATAATCCGCACATTATCAGTTATCCTCCTCTGTATCAATCGGTTCATTGATATAAAGCTGCCGTTCTTTTAAATATGTAACCAGTTCTGGAACGCTTTCCGGACTTAATCTTTCAACAAAATCACTCCAGCTTAAGTCTGAAAGTTCCTCACCAGACATAAAAATAGCTGCATCACAAATCTCGTTTACGAGTTGCAATGCAGCTGCCAGCGTATTATATTTCAATGTTCCTCGGAAAATTCTAGGTAGTGTTCACATAAGTTGGATTGTGATATAATTAAAGAATGGAAATAAAGAAAGAGCAATACGAGCAAATCAAAGAGTGCTTTCCCAAACAGCGGAAACCAGCCAAAATCAGCAACCTGGACGTATTGAATGCAGTGCTATACGTAGTGGAAAATGGGTGCAAATGGAGGAGCTTGCCCAAAGAATACGGAGATTGGCACGTGATCTATGTTCGGATAAACCGCTGGGCGAAAAAGGGCGT
>RAZJ01000126.1 GCA_003612625.1 bacterium 1XD42-1
TGTGCCCTTCCTCACCGGCCTTCACCGCTGCCGGTCTGCTTTCGTCAATTCCTGAATTTGCTCATTTATAGTTTAATTATTGGAGGTGTACGAATTGGCAAAACAAAAAAACAAAACAGAATCCGAAGGACGCATAATTAACATTATGGCCGATGGCCGCATTGTCGAAGATCTTACCGGCCATGTTATCCCTGTTACACCGGAAACCGAAATGGCCTATCAAATTATGGCTCAAGTTGCCCGAAGGCGTGTTCTCCAAGAAATGCAGAAAAACTCTACATAATTTATAAAATAGTGCCATTTTGGCACTTAGCCTAAAACGGGACAAGCTAAAAGTCTGCAAGGAAAAGACTGCATATACGGCGGCAGGAGGTGAAAACAACATATTTTGCTTTAGTGAGAAAGGGGGACAGTGGCAGTATGGAAAATATCGTATTTTTAGAGCCTAACAAGATAGATTCCGAGCCGTTTACAACATCAGATGTTATCGCGGAATCCGCAGGAATAAAACACCATGCAATTCAGCAGCTTATTTTTAAACACGAAGCGGATTTTAAAGAGTTTGGGGTTTTCGCATTTGAAATGCGGAAACCTCCGACCGGAAGCAAGGGCGGCAGGCCGGAAACAATATATCACCTCAATGAACAGCAGGCCACATTACTGATGACATATCTGAAAAATACAGAACGGGTTAGAGCTTTTAAGAAAGAACTTGTCCGCCAGTTTTACGCCATGCGGCAGGAGATTCTGAAACGGCAAACAGGACGTGCTGAGTTAAAACCGATTCGCCGGGAACTAACGGATGTGATTAAAGAACAGGAACCGGATGATCAATGGGCTTACAAAAAATATACGGATTTGGCCTACAAGTCCAGCATTGGAAAAAATGCCGCCCAGCTTCGCAGAGAACGGGACGCTCCTAAAAAAGCTAAAGCAGTGGATTATCTGACATCAGATGAAATTGCGGCGGTAGCTAAAAGGCAAAACCAAATCGCGGTTCTTTTGGAAATGGGTATGGATTACACACAAATCAAATCCGTTGTCTTGGACGCAGTTCTCCAGGCTAAAGCCAGCTAAATAAAACAGCCGCCATTGATGGCGGAAGAAAGGAGTTAATACTGTGGTTAGAACAATCAATCCCCTAAAAGCAGCATTCAAAGTTAGGACACAGCGCTATTTTTGTTCGTCTTATTTTCCTTAGCTGTTGGCGGGATAATTAATAGAAAACTGTACTACCTGATATTGATCAGCAACAGATTGCGGCACTAAGATTTGCACACTCCCGGTATCAAGAACCCAAACATTTAATACGTCTGCTCCTGTTCCGCCAAGTCGTAGATTTCCAGTAAAGCTAATGGAGCATTGCGGACGAAAGCCTTCGGGCATCACGGCAACCTGATTGTCATTTCCGCTTCCGCCTAATAGCGGAAACTTTTGTCCATCCTTGCGCTTAAAACATGCAATCAAGCACACCATCCCAGAGTCATCTTTTGTATAAGCATTTTCGTACCCAATGTATGGCTCATAATCACTTGTTAATAGCAGCTCATAGGACATAACGCTATTTTTATTCGCCTTATTTTCCTATGACTACTTTGCTAGATATGTAATTTGCCCTTGTGCATAAGCATAAGAAGGTACTCCACGTGCAGTAATTTCCCCGTTAGTGCGTACCACCATTGTAGCTATACCACCTACAGCATTGTTCGGCCATCCATATGCGGCTGCAATAATTGTTTCTCGGGGCCTAAATCCTTCCGGCATCATTGCAACAACAGGAGAATTTGCTGTAATAGTATTTTCCAATGAATCGGATTGCATGGACATTTTTATATGCACGCGCCCAAATAAATCTCTACAATATTTACTTATCCATACATGTTCTACGATCAACCCCCTATCGACAAAACCCTCCACAAATTGCACATTATACTCTACAGGCGCTCCTTTGTTCGCTTTATTTTCCTAATACAAATTAAACAGAACGAAAGACAAATGTTCCTCGGATATCCAAAAAATCCACATCCGAATGCGTTAAAACGATTCCTGTATTTCCTTTGATATAAATTGGAAAGATGGCTGGAGTAAAATCAACCGTTGTTAAAAAACACCAATCAAGCCTAGGGGGGCGAAAACCTACTGGCAAGACGGCGATGGATTGATGCGCCGACAGATGCGCCTTTGTGCTTTCATCTTTAGGATATATCAAAAACCTTACGATAGACAGGCCGCTATCTAAATTTGAACATACTATGCTGGATGATATACTTTCTAATCCTTCAACAAGGGGAATTTCTATCCATGCTGACGGTTGTTTGTTCGCTTTATTTTCCTAATTCGCCGCGTAGAATGGCGAGACAATTAGCGCAAAAGGACTTTCAATTATAAAATCATTAGATATTTCTACATGTGCTAGCATAATTCTTCCATCAGGTTCTATCCATCCATAAGTGGATAAAAGTCGCTTTATTTACTGGCGGGGCAACGGGATACATTCTCGTTGCCCTTCCGCATTATTTTACAAAATGG
>RAZJ01000127.1 GCA_003612625.1 bacterium 1XD42-1
TGTTCCTTTCAACTTTTTAATGTTTTTTTATTGTTTTGCCTTGGACAGATTGCTAGAAAGAATCAAACTATAAAGACCAAATTCATTGATAGTCTAGTTGCCACACTGTCCGAAGCCCAGCTCAAAACTCAATAGTAAATTGCTATCCAGTTTGAGAAAGAGTTTCAAACTCAATAACGAATCGTTATCCAGTTTTAATGTAAGGTCGCATTTGAAATGACTCCTTAAATCAGGGAGTCATTCTTAACCCTAAATTTGACGTAGGTTTAAGAAATAAGTATGAGAACCGTCCGTTATCCGGACGGTTGGAAAGTTTCCGCATTTTAAATGAGAAAACCTGCAACAAGGTTACGTTTCAAACCTGTACCCTATAACAGGGGACGAAATTCGTACGGCGTTTTTACAGCCAGCGCAAAATTGCGCCCGTTAAAACGTAGGTTCGTACGAAAGGCATGCCCACTAATGGGCATATACAGTTTTTCAGCTATAAGCGATTAAAAAAGGGATATGCCAAATCACCATCCCCTTTTATTTTCCCCAACTAGTGGGGGAAAGGTTATGATTTAAAATCCTATACTTTCGGGCTCATATGTCCAGTTAAATTCAGGAAACAGGATTCTTGTGGTTTTTTCCACTTCTGAAAAGGTAAACTCCGAAGTCCCATTTAATTTGTTTTGTGCTGTTTTCTCGGTTATGCCCAAAAATTCGGCATAGGATTTAATAGAAATATTTTTGTCAAATAATGCTCTTCTTAAATTAGCAAACATACTTTTTTTCTCCTTTCCAAAATACGATATATCGTTTTTTTTAAAATTATATACGATACATCGTATATTGTCAAGTATATTTTTACAATGTGTTGTAAAAATATACTTGACAGTTACGCTATGGTGTGATAACATCAAATTTAAAGGAGGGAGAAATCTGAATTTTCTTGATAAGCTAGATATATTGATGAAAGAACAAAATCTCAATAAGCATACATTATCTCATGTATGCGGAATTCCTTACACGACCATTGATGCTTTTTATAAAAAAGGGTACGAAAATATCAAATTATCAACTATAAAAAAGCTAGCCCAATATTTCAACACTACTATTGATTATCTTATGAGAGAAGAAGTAGAGGATAGATGTTATGGAAAGGAAAATCCTTATAATTCACAGTATAATGAAAAAGCTCAGGAAGTGTTGGCTCTATATCTCCAACTAGATATTGAAGATAGGGCTGAAATTCGTGGAGAAATGAAGCATATGCTCAAGAGCGAAAAGTATTCGATCCAAGAAGAATTAAAGAACGCATAGGTAATATTCTTGTTGTAAATTTTAATCCAGATTTATAACGAAAAAAAACGCCCTCGGTGCGCCAACACCGAAAGCGTTTTGAGATACCATAAGGGCAAGCCCTAAAATGATACCAATCCAAAATCATTTTACCACTTGCCCTTAGGAAAGTCTACACTTTTTTAAGAAAGGACAAGTGAAAAATGACAGGAGGTACACGAAAACGTGGAACGACATGGAGTTATTATTTTGATTTGGGTAAAGTAGGAGGAAAGCGACAAAAGAGAGAAAAAGGCGGATTTAAAACAAAAAAGGAAGCAGAAGCTGCTCTTGCTAAAGCAATCAGTGAGTACAATCATGCTGGTATGATTTTTGAACCTTCTGAAATTACTGTATCAGATTTTTTGGATCAGTGGTATGAGCTGTATTGCAAACCTAATTTGAAATATAATACACAATTAGGTTATTTACGTATTATAGAAGGGCATCTAAAACCTGAATTTGGGGTATATCGTATAAAAGCTCTTACTTCTGCTATTTTGCAAGAATACGCCAATAGTTTGAAAATGAATGGATATTCTAAAAGCCATATGGTTGGTATCCTTTCTGTATTGGGAGCTGCTCTTGACTATGCAGTTGAACCGCTTCATTATCTTTTGGCCAATCCTATGCGTTATGTAAAATATCCAAAAGTAGAAAAAAAGCCCCGCGAACGAATTATTTTAGAACTAGATGAATGGCAAAAGATTATTAACCGTTTTCCTGCTGGTTCTCGGTATTATATTCCACTTATGATTGGATTTTATACAGGACTCCGAATTTCTGAAGCTTTCGCTCTTACTTGGGAGGATATTGATTTAAAAAATCGGACATTATCTGTTTCCAAGCAGGTTGTGAAACGTAATTTTGGTGCTGATGTCCGTAAAGCGATTGAAAAATATGGAAAGAAAGAATCCCGGTCTTCCTGGTACTTTACTAGGTAGTGTTCACATAAGTTGGATTGTGATATAATTAAAGAATGGAAATAAAGAAAGAGCAATACGAGCAAATCAAAGAGTGCTTTCCCAAACAGCGGAAACCAGCCAAAATCAGCAACCTGGACGTATTGAATGCAGTGCTATACGTAGTGGAAAATGGGTGCAAATGGAGGAGCTTGCCCAAAGAATACGGAGATTGGCACGTGATCTATGTTCGGATAAACCGCTGGGCGAAAAAGGGCGT
>RAZJ01000128.1 GCA_003612625.1 bacterium 1XD42-1
ATTGTTGCACACTGATTTGTCGAATTGGAGAGAAATTAGCAGTTTACCCCTCCCAAATGCCTCGTGTTCTTCATTACATTCGTAATCGGGACGATGATACTGGAAACGCTGTCCGGGTCACGGTAACTGTCCACATTTTCGGCAAGGCTGATAAAGCGAACACCCATCTGTACAAACAGGTTGTCAATCAGACTGCCAGCGTCACTGTAATTTCTTGCGAAACGGGAAAGGTCTTTCACAATCACACAGTTTATTTTGCCGCTCATAACATCGGCAAGGAGCCGTTGGAAGTCCTCCCGGTTGGCATCTGTTCCCGTGTGTCCGTCATCCACATACTCGGTAATGCTTTCAAATTCGTCCTGGTGCTTGAAGTAAAAGTCTCCCAGCAGGTCACGCTGATTTTTCACGCTGTTGCTGTCATCTTTACCCTCCCGGGCTTTTTTCAAATCCTCTTTGGAGAGCCGGATGTATGCGCCCAGCCGCCAGCGACGGACAGCATAAGAGGGAGAGAAACTCTGCTGAAATCCTCTGTTTTTTGTTCGTGCCATTGTTCCTCCTTCCCTATCACATTACATCTATATTATAACTCTGCCCGGGCAGGACAACAAGGATGCCTTTGCATCGGGACACTTTGTCTCGAAGTGGCAAACAGGCCATAACCAAAGTTACAGCCCGTTTTTTTGCCGGAGCAGAAAGTCTGTCAGCGTGTCCTGCAAGGACGGCCCGCTTTCCGCAAATTCAATTTTTACACCGACACCGCCAATGCAAAAGCAGTATGGATTTTTAACAGCCTGCAGGAAACAGGCGATGCGCTCCTCTTTGGGGAGAGCGTTGTTAAAGGTCATACCGCTCACATCAGCCAGGGACTCGGGAGCCACTGCGCCAATATCAACGCTTTTCATTTGTTCCAATACCTGTGCATTTAATCTCACGGTAAAACCTCCTCTCAAATCAATAAACCGCCTCCCATCTGTCCTGTGGGGAAACGCAAGAGGACGGCACCAAAACAGTGCCGCCCTCTTGTCTTGCTCCACATCGGGACACAATGTCTCGAAGTCAGTAGGGGCTTTTCTGGTAGTGGGCCTCGGCCTCCTCCAAAGAAACGAAGTCAAACAGCTCATGGAGCTCGGCCATGATACGGCGGATGTCATCACCGGCAAAGCCGCAGTTTTCCATTGCCATAATCATATAGCCCCGACAGGAACCGTTACTCCACGGCTCAGATAACAGGGCCGCCAATTCTGCTGGATCATAGTTCATAGACTGTACCTCACTTTCCTAAAAATTACGGGATCGCCGCCCACATTTTCTTGACCTGTCCAAAGACAACGATACTCGGGACGGCGATCCCACACGGATGAGAGGGCGGCCCGGAGGGACAGGCGGCCAGCCTGTCCCTCCGGCGGATCGTGGCCCTGGGCTGGCCCGGCCCATTTACGGCGTTGGTGTTGTTCGCTCGTTTCCCAATGTAGAAAGTCACAGCGCACCCGCCGCCCGGCTCCCCGCACTATGCCCGGGGCCGCTCCTGTTCATCTGTGCTGAGAAGAAAACCTCCTCTCATAAACCGAGACATTTTTTCATCATTTCCAAGTGGGGAAAATGAAAAAAATTAAAAAGTTTTTTTCATGCGCTCAAGCCCCCGTTTGATGGACTGGCGGACAGACTCCTCATGTACGCCCTCAGCCTCGACAATTTCCTTGATGCTTTTTCCAAGAATGATGTGGGCGTCGATCCTCCGGCCCTGGACTTCGGGCAGGGAGTTAAGGGCGTTCCACAGACGGCAGAACATTTCCATACGCTCCAGCAGTTCCTGCGGGGTGGGCTCATGCAGGCAGGCGGAATATTCGATCCCATCATCGCAATCCAGAGAATACTGCGCCTTGTGCCGGGAGAGCCGCCGCTGGTAGGCCATTTCACACCGGGCATCGGCCAGAAAGACAGCCGCCACCTCGTCGGAAACCTCAATAAACTGATCCTGTGTGTGCCAATAATAAAAATCTTTCAGATTGATTGTAGTCATAATAAACCTCCGTTTCGGTGTTGGGTGGATGAGTGACCGAAACGGGGCGGCGGAGAGCGACATCCCGGGGAGCTACACCGCACCTCGGGACACTTTGTCTCGAAGTACGGATAACAAAAAACGCCCGCATGACACAGAGCCATGCAGACGCACGAAATAATATATTCATTTATGTACTGCTTGTTTTCATATCCATAGCCGGATTGCTCCGGGGGAGGGGCTATGCTTTTTTTAACAAGTTAGGTAGTGTTCACATAAGTTGGATTGTGATATAATTAAAGAATGGAAATAAAGAAAGAGCAATACGAGCAAATCAAAGAGTGCTTTCCCAAACAGCGGAAACCAGCCAAAATCAGCAACCTGGACGTATTGAATGCAGTGCTATACGTAGTGGAAAATGGGTGCAAATGGAGGAGCTTGCCCAAAGAATACGGAGATTGGCACGTGATCTATGTTCGGATAAACCGCTGGGCGAAAAAGGGCGT
>RAZJ01000129.1 GCA_003612625.1 bacterium 1XD42-1
CCGTAACCGGAGAAAGCGTTTTGCCCTCCGTTTTTCCTTGATTGCTGGCATTTGCAACTTTGACCGCTTAGCTTAATTTCGCAAGAGGTCTAATATAGCTTGGATAGAACACTGGAAGATTTGAGGAATGACCATGAACATAAGAAAATTGAAAATACTATTTTTGAGGTTATGTATTTGAAAACAATAGTTTTTGAAAATATAGGCAGGGAAAAAGATTTTATTTTAATGACCTCGATTTTTTCTGAAATTGATAAATTATTAGGCCCAACAACAAAAGACATTGAAAGTGACATCATTGCGTATAAGGCTCTGAAAGTTTATATAGAGAAAAATATAGGAAAAATCGCACGTTATTTTAAGCAGAATAACTGTAATAATAAAAAATTGGAGAGCGATATATTGAAAGTTATTCCCAAATTAGAATTGCTTTTAGAATGGAGAGAAAAACATGCGATGGGAAAGAGACCTGGCAAAAAACCAGCAAATGCACTTTTCTTTGTACAGCTCATTGCCTTTTTAGAGATTTTATTGATTTTAAAAAATCATAAAGAACTAAAATTGATACATAATCACTATGGCTGGAAACCAGATACAGGTTCTTTATATTCAAAAATTCGTGAAGGTGCCTCAGAATTCTATGAAATTTTTCTATCACGCTTAGCTATGAGAAACGAAAGTCGATGGAAATATGGAGAAGGAAATGCGGCGGCGTATGGCGATTTGGAGGATTGGATGGACGAAACTATTATGAAATTAAAGGATGCGCGCGATATGGATGAACTTCATATTTATATGTTATTATTTAACGGTTGCTGGGAAATGATTGAGGAAAAATTTAAAAAATAAATTTTTTTACACAGAAAATCTATAAACAAGCGTGTATCATGAAGATAACCTTCATGGTGCGCGCTTTTTGTTGGTAAAAAATTTATGGAGAGGATTACAATGGCAAGAATTGTAAGAGATGACCCTGCAATTGTACCTAACATCCCGGAACAGAATACCTATGCAGAAGATAGGTTTAATCGAGAATTTACTATTGAACAAATTCCAATAAGGGCAAGAATTGTAAGAGATGACCCTGTAATTGCACCTAACGCCCCAGAACGGAATGCCTATATAGAAGATAGACTTAATCCAGAATTTACTATTGAACAAATTCCAACAATGGTATTTCCTGTAACAGATAAACAGCCAAGTGCAACCAAAATCGTCCGACATCTATTATGGATAAATAAAATCCGGGTAGTAAAAGGATTTATTTACCTGTATGATAAATCAAAGGGGATGTATGAAAAATTAGAAAGAAATCAGGAGTGGCTAAAATTAAATGAATTTTTTCATCCTCGGGTTCAACAGATGATAGGAAGCGGAACTGTACATGAAGCTTTAGCGAGAATTAAATCAATACCAAGCGTTCAACTAGACGAAAATTTTTTAAATGGCAATCCCTATCTAATTAATGTATCAAATGGTGTATTGAATCTTAAAGTTTTAGAACTAGAACAAAAAAGTTTTTCTCATTATTTTACTTATCAAATAAACGCTAATTTTTATAGAGACAAAGGATGGGAGGATTGCGGATGTTTTTACGATTTTTGTAAAACTTCCTTGCAGGGGGATGAGATAAAAATAAAGCTATTACTCCAGATCCTAGGATATTTGTGCAGTAGATTATGGGGAGCTAAAAAAGCATTTTTTTGGTTGGAGCTCCTAATTGTGGAAAATCTGTAATTTTACATCTACTAAAATCTATTTTAGGGGAAAACAATGTTTCCTCAATTCCTTTACATAAACTGGGGGATCGATTTTCGTCCGCTAATTTGGTAGATAAAGCAGTAAATATTTGCGCTGAAATAAAAGCACTTCCTTTACGGGGAATTGATATATTTAAGGGTATTGTTTCTGGAGATACCCTCATGGGAGAGTAAAAAGGAGAAGCTGCTTTTTCATTTAAATGCCGGACAAAGCTATTATTTGCAGGCAATACATTTCCAGAAATAGCAGAAGTTGAATCGGGTCAAGCCTTTATAGAACGACTATGTTTTCTACTATTTCCAGTCAGTATCCCAAAAGAGAAACAGGATCGCCAACTTCTGGAACATCTTTTATTAGAACGGGATGCTATATTCAGTCTAGCCGTTAGGACATTGCCGGAGTTAATACAACAAAATATGTTATTTGTAACATGTCCGGAATCGGTAAGCTTTTTAGAAAATATCAGCGAACAGCAATTTCATGTTAAACAATTTTTAGATGAATGCTGTCAAAGAAAACCGGGTTGCAGAATTTCGACACTTTTATTATATAAAGTATAGCAAGAGTTCTGTAAGCAAAACTGTTTTAAGGCTTATGCTGTTACCCAATTTTCAGAAATTGTGCGGAACCTAGGACGTGTTCACATAAGAGCATCCACAGCAAGAGCAAAATAGACAAAAGTCAAAAAGATGACATCAAGT
>RAZJ01000130.1 GCA_003612625.1 bacterium 1XD42-1
GTCTGCGTCAGGAGAATGTTCTGGTCGAATTGGGGATTGATGAAAGGCTTAATATCGTCGGAATTTCCCCATGAAGCGTTTTGTCAAGTGCTTTTTTGAGTTATTGACGCAAGCCCTTGTTAGTGCGGCGGGAAACGGGACAGGAAAAGGGGCGCAAAACGCGCCTGTGGACGTTTAGAAGCTGTTTTCGCGGGTGGGTAGTATAAAACCCTTATCCGGTAGGTTTTCGTGTCTAAAACGCCTTGAAAATCAAGCCTTTTCAATCCCTATTGCGTAACACTCCATTCTGTTCTTTGGAAGAGGTCGGGGGTGCGGGGGCAGAGCCACCGCAAAACCTACCGAAAGCCGCTGAAGTAGTGCAGACGGTTTTGCCGTTAGAATGAAGCGGACGAAAGCGGGGGCAGGGTTGTCAAATCCTGTTCCCCGTTTTCGGCGGCGAAATGGCAACGGCAAAAATCCAGACGGTCAAGGGTTTAAGAGTGGAGATTTTTTCGCGCTCTTTGCGAAAAAATACTACTCGTCCCTTGACGGTCTGGATAGTCGGAACGGACGTAGAACGGGGGATTGCTTTTCGTAATTGGGTATGGTATAATTTCCCCCAGTATAAACCGATAAATCGAAACTTTTGTAGCTAGCTGATTAGGAGTATTGGTGTAATTGCTGTAAGATTTTATTAAATATAGTTTATGGAGGATATGTAAATGATTATTGAGGGCAACCAAAAAGAATTAGAAGCAATGAAACAATTCCATAAAGGAAACAGACAAGAGGGATTGCGGTTACAAGAAGAATTTGCTTCAGATTTCAGAGAAGAATATAAAGACAAAGACCATTGCCCATGTAAAAAAGCTTGCCGTTATCATGGTAATTGCAAAGAGTGTGTGGCTATTCACAGAGCACATCAAGAACATGTTCCGAATTGTATGCGACCTATTATCAATGCTAAAATCAAGTCTTTGTCTGAATTAACAGAGCACACAATTGCAAATGAAATCGAAGCTCCACATGAGATATTGAGGAAGGAATGTGAGTAATGAGAACCTGTCAATTTAAGTTTGGCAGAAAATGAAAAGAGCAAAAATTCCAGTTTATCGGTCTAATAAAAGTCCAAAACAGGGCGGCGGTGGCAAGCATTGACAATCCCGCCGCCCTGTCTGTTATCGCTCCATATTCTGCTTTCTGTGGGGCTGTTGTTCCCTCTGTTCCTGCCGCAAGATACTGTAAACGCTCTTTCTGATTTTCTCCGCTTCTTTCACTTCCTCTTTCAATGCAAGATACCGCTGATTAAGCGTTTTCCTCTCGGCGGTCAGCTTAGTGTATTCTTCTTTCCATGCCTTTGTCGGGATTGTGGTCTTGCCGTTCATCACGCCTTTGAGATAATCTTTCGCCGTTGTAAATAGGATTTGCTCGGCTTCGGTCAACGGCTTCTTTCCCTTGTACTTGAAATAAATGTCGGCTTGCTCTAAGTGCTTTTTCAGAGTGGCAAGCCGCCGTTCAACGGGTTTCAGTTTCCCTTGAATATCCAGTTGTTCCCCTATCATGGACTTGAATTTTTCATCAAGCCCCGCCATATCCATGATGTTATTGGTTTGCAGGAAGTTCAGCATTTTCGCCGCGTCCTTGAGGTTATAGAGGGATTGGGAATATCCCTGTTTTCCCGTCTGTGCCTTGCGTGACAAAATGCCTTGAATGTAGTCGGCAAGGGTGGGCGGCTCGGTGTTCTCGGTTTCCTCTTTTAGCCAGTCTTGCAGTTTGGAGATACGCGCCTTTAACTGCCGCAAACGCTTATTCGTCACTTCGATTTCGCGGTTGAGGTCGCCGCGCTCGGTGCGTATTCCCCGCTTCTCCATAGCGGAAGCGGCAACGCCTAAATGGACGGTGGGTATCTGGTCAGCGGCAAGATTGCCGCTTTCCCTTTGCCGTTCATAACTGCGGTGGTCTACACGCTCCGCGTGTCCGTTCTGTTCTAACGCTTGATTACAAAGTTGCGCCCATGCCGCCCTCCATTCCTCCGCTTTGGTCTGCTCGTTCCAGTCGGTAGCGGGAATGGACTTGCATTAGGCGGACAACTTCGGCGGCTTCTTCGTCAATCAACCAAAAATCCTTGTTGTCGGGGTCTTTAACATATCCGTATGGGGCTTCGGTTGCGATTGGCTTGCCGCTTGTCCCCTTTGTGCGGATACCCGTTTTTACTTTCTTGCTGATGTCCCTTGCGTACCATTCTGACATGATGTTGATGAACGGCGCAAACTCCAATGTGTCGGGCTTTTCGCTGTCTATCCCGTTGTTTACCGCGATAAAGCGCACGTTGTTTCTGCGGAAAATCTCCATAGCGTTTCCCACTTGGAGATAGTCGCGCCCCCAGCGGGTCATGTCTTTCATAATGCACACGCCGACTTTGCCGTTTTCCACGTCCTCTATCATGCGGGAGTAGGCAGAACGGTCAAAAAATCTGCCGCT
>RAZJ01000012.1 GCA_003612625.1 bacterium 1XD42-1
TATCAATCCGAAATGGCACAGGTGTTTGAATGCAGTGAGAGTGGTATTCGTGATGCACTTAAACGACATAAGATTACACGAAAAAAAAGACAACCAGGTATCAGGAGCAGGACCAGCAAAAAGTAGCGGCGTATCTGGAACAAATTCAGGATATCCCCCCAGAAAAGATTGCATATGTAGATGAATGTGGTATTGATACCTACCTATACCGTAAATACGGATATGCAGTTCGCGGACAACCTGTATTTGGACATATTAGAGGTCGAAAGTATAAGCGTTGTGGTATTGTTGCTGCTAAAACAGCAACAGTTAAACAGCCATAAACCCGCTTATAATCGCTATTTACGCTATATTATGACTTGTGCCTGACTTGCATATATTATTTTTGCAATCCTTTCAGCCTATCTTTTATACCTGTAATTATAATCTGATTTATAATAATAAATTTAATAATTTTCAATGCTAAATACAAGCAATATTTTATTATAATAAAGTACAAACAAAAATAAAAAATAAGCCGCCCGTTTAAGATGATTACTACAAAAAAAGGAAAGCCACGATAGAATCACTCTATCATGGCTTCCTTTTTGTTATTCCTGATTGGTTTTCTCTTGCTGCATGTCATTGTGAATTTCTGGAGTTTCTTTTTTCATCTTTTCCTCAATGGCTGTAATGATGAACTCGTTCAATGATACTCCAGCTTGTTTAGCTGCCATATTATAAAAGGCTTTGCGACCTTTTTTTGGCCCACGGATAAAGGCGTTCATAATTTTTGGTGTTAAATCCACGTTTGTAATCTGTTGGGTTTCTGTTTGGATTTTTTGGTCTTCGCAATATATAAGTTTAAAATTTTTATTAAATTTCGATATGTTTTGCGTATAGCACTTGAAAATTATTCATATTTGCACTATTGCGGACATACCGTAAATTTCAAAAGCTATTCCAAATCCCACAAATTAAAGAAGCGGATTCCAACCACAAAAGAACAGCAGGCAGTTTTCTATAATACCCATGAAGCGATTGTAGAGGACGCTGTTTTTGAACGGATACAGGAACTAAGAGCGAACAAACGCCGCCCCACAAAAGCGGACAGACAGGGATTGTTTTCCGGCTTGGTATATTGTGCGGACTGTGGAAGCAAGCTACATTTCGCTACTTGTAAAAGTTTTAACGGTTCACAAGACCATTACCGCTGTGCAAAGTACAAGAGCAATACAGGAAGCTGTACGGCTCATTTTATCCGCGAGGACGTGTTGAAGCAAATCGTATGGAGCAGGATATTTGACGTGACCGCCCTTTTCTTTGATGACATCATGGCTTTCCATGAAATGATGTATAAGCAACGCTCCGCTGAAACAGAAAAGGAAATGAAGCACAGGAAACGAGAAGTCGGACAGGCACAAAAAAGGATTGCGGAACTTGACCGTATCTTCAAGCGGATTTATGAGGACGATATAAGCGGCGCAATCAGCCACGACAGGTTTTTGAAGCTGTCCGCAGAGTATGAAGCGGAACAGCGGGAACTGGAAGAAAAGGTCAAGGCAGACCAGCAGGAAGTCGATACCTACGAACAGAACAAGAGCGATTTTGACAGCTTCGCCGCAATTATCCGCAAGTATGTGGGGATAAAGGAACTCACCCCCGCAATCGTCAATGAATTTATCAAGAAAATCATAGTCCATGCGCCGGAAAAGGTGGACGGGAAACGGGTACAGAAAGTAGATATTGTTTTCAACTTTGTGGGTGAACTCAATTTCCTTTCTGCTACGCAACCGAAAAGGCAAGGCGCATAGGAACTCAAAAAGACGGTACAGCCCTTGTAATTGGGGCTATACCGCCTAATCTGAAATTACTTCCCTCTAACCGTAAACATTTTTCCTGTCTGGATTTTTTATTTTACGGTGAAGATGAAAGGGGGGCATTACTGCCCTTTTTTTGGGCTATGAGCCCCATGATTTCCCGGTAAATCCGTTCGTTGGCATCCAGGACTGCCAAAGCCCTGGCATTTCTCCCCAGCTCCTTTAAAGTCTGCGGATGGGCGCATAATTCCGCAACGGTATTTTGAAGGAGTTCCGGGGTTAAATTTTTTTCTTCAATGACCCGCGCCGCATTATGCCGTTCCAATACCATAGCATTATGATACTGGTGGTTCTCCGCAACATTGGGCGACGGGATCAATACAGAAGCCGTTCCGCTGGCTTCTAATTCAGCCAGTGTAATGGCTCCGGAACGGGAAATCACCAGATCTGCCGCTGCCAGGCAGTCCGGCATATCTGAAATATATTCCCGTACATCAAATTCCCCAGGAGCTATATGATTTTCTTTTAATAAACCTGCAAAACGTTCTTTTTCATATCCGCCTGTGGCATGAATATGGAAAAAGTTTCCTTTTTGCTTTTCCCATTTCATAAGCCCTGCTATGGCGTCATTGACCCGGCGGGCGCCCAGGCTGCCGCCAAAAGAAACGATACAAATTTGATCCTCTGTGATCCCTAATTTCTTTCTGGCCTTCTCCCGGTCAGAAAAAATCACCTGTTCCCGGACAGGATTCCCAACCACAATATATTCCTTTCCCTGGGGCAGAAAGCGCTGGGCTTCCTCCACAGAAAGAAGGATTTTATCCACCGATTTCGCTAACAGTTTTGTTGTTACCCCGGGAAATGCGTTTGATTCATGGGTCAGGGTAGGTATGCCCATTCTTTCTGCTTCCAGCAGAAGGGGGCCGCTGACATATCCCCCAGTCCCAACCGCTATATCAGGAGCAAATCCTTCTAACAGCCGCCGGGAACGTTTCCAGGAGAGCATCAGGCAGCCCACGGAACGAATATTATACTTGATATTAAACCAGGTCAGACGCCGCTGGAACCCCATAATTTCAATGGGGGCAAACCGAAATCCGGCCCCTGGGATCAGCTTGGCTTCCATACCTTTTGGATTGCCTGCAAAAAGGATTTCCGCCTTTGGCTGGCGTTCCTGAATATAATGGGCAACTGCAACAGCGGGATTGATATGCCCTGCCGTACCTCCACACGCAAACAAAAATTTCAACTTTTTATCCCTCTATTCCAGCTTTTCCAAAGTTGTCTGCCGGGAAACCGATAATACGAATCCCATCTGGCCCAGCAGCATAACCAATGACGTACCGCCATAAGAGAAAAAAGGCAAACTAATACCAGTATTAGGGATGGTATTGGTTACAACTGCAATATTTAAAATGGTTTGGATTGCTACCTGTGTAATAAGTCCCACAGCTAACATGGAGCCGAAACGGTCCCGGCAGCGCATAGCAATCACATAACCACGCCAAATCAGCAAAACAAATACTAAAATAATCAGTACAGCCCCAACCAGTCCCAATTCTTCACAAACAATGGAAAACACAAAATCATTCTGAGGCTCCGGTAAATATAAATGTTTTTGCCTGGAATTGCCGATGCCTACGCCAAACAATCCTCCGGAACCAATGGCCAATAGGGACTGGCAGGTTTGGTAGCCTTCATTCCGGGGTGCGGACCAGGGGTCCAGCCAGAAGTTTAAACGTGTCTGTGCATAAGGGATAATGCCAGGCATTAACGCAACTATGGCTACCAGCACAGCCGCTGCAAGGCCGCCCATGAAAAACCATTTTACATCTGCGCCGCCTACAAACATCATAATGATGCCGATCCCCAGGATCAAGATGGTACCGGACAAATGGGGTTCCAAAACCATTAGAACGCATATGACACCCAGCAAAGCCAGAAAAGGCCATATCCCATACCGGGGATCTTTCATTTTTTCATAGTTAATGGAAATTAAATGGGCAAACAATACCACGATAGAAAATTTTGCAATTTCTGAGGGCTGGATATTGATAACGCCCGGAATCGTAATCCACCGGTGAACACCACTTTGTTCCGGCAGCAAAAGCACAACAATCAGCAGTACAATCGACAGCCCGTAAAGCAGCAGAGCAAACCGGTGCAGGATTTGGAAAGGCACCCGTGACGCTACAAACATTGCAGCCACTCCAACAATAGCAAAAAGAAGCTGGCGTTTAATAAAGTAAAAACTATCCCCAGTTGCATTGAGTGCGGCAGGATAACTGGCAGAAAACATCATGATCAATCCTACCGTTACCAGCACCAGCACCAGCATTAAAAAAGTATAATCCATACTGCCGATCCGGGCTTTTACTGGTTTTGCCCGAACGCCCCGTTTAGCCGGTCTGGATGCACCGTGGCCCCGGGTCATTTTTTTATTTTCCAGTTTACGCTTTGGTACAGGCCGTACCCGTCTTGGTTCCGGTACAGCAGAAGCTTCCCTTCTGCGCCTGGCTGCACCCGAATTATTTCTTTGGCTCAAGGCCGTTCCCCCCTTTCCGGGAACCCGCAGAAAATTCCAGCGGGAATTATAGCATCATAACAGAAAGGATTGCCAAAACTCCGCCAAGAAATGCGATAAAGGAAAAAACTGCAACAATTTTTATTTCACTCCATCCGCACATCTCAAAATGATGATGGATTGGGCTCATTTTAAAGATGCGTTTACCGGTACTTTTAAAGCTGATGACCTGTAAAATAACAGAAAACGCTTCACACCAATAGATAACCCCAGCGAAGACCAATAATAATGGAAGTCCTTCTTCAAAAGCTAATGCAACAACCAGCCCCCCAAAAAATAAAGATCCCGTATCCCCCATAAATACTTTGGCCGGATAGAAATTCCATACCAGGAATCCCAAACATCCACCAGCTAATGCTGCCGCCATAACGGAAGGCGCCTGCTTTTGAAGAATTCCGGAAACCACAAAAAAGACTAAAGCATAAACAAAGGTTACAGAAGATGCTAACCCGTCAATCCCGTCTGTTAAATTGACTGCATTGACAAAGCCGGTGATGATAATAACTGCCAATACATAATAAAGAAGCCCTAAATCAATCTGGCCAAAAAAAGGGATTACTAAGAGGGTTGACAGTTCTCCCCGCAAATATAGCATTGCCAAATAAAAAACTGCAATAATAAGCTGCATTAAGTATTTCTGACGGGCTGTAAGTCCAAGGTTCTGTTTCTTTACTACTTTGATGTAATCATCTAAAAATCCAATAGCTGCAAAAGCCAGGGACATGATCATTCCGGGAAATAATATTTTCCCAGTATCGCCGCCTTTTAAAAAGCATCCTGCCGCAACGGCTGCTGTAATCCCTGGAATAAACATCAGCCCCCCCATAGTCGGGGTTCCCTGCTTTTTTTTGTGCCAGGCCGGGCCAATATCTAAAATGGTCTGGCCAAAATGGAGCCGATGCAAATATGGAATCAGCGGAAAGCCTAAAGCTGCTGTTATCACAAAAGCTGCCAGTACAATCACCAATAAAATTCCAGTATCCCCCAAGATTTATTCATCCCCCATTATCCCTCATACAAGGCTTCGATTAAGGTTTCCATATGCATACCCCGGCTGCCTTTAAACCATACCACACAGCCAGGACGGAGCCGCTTCTGCAAAGCTTTTAAAAGGGCTTCCTTATCTGAAAAGTGCAATGCTTCCATACCGCCTTTTTCAGCCCCTTTTGCCATATCAGCAGAAGCTTCCCCATAGCACAACAGCAAATCCGCCTTATTTTGGGCGCAAAAGGAGCCAATATCATAATGGGACTGCTTTGTAACCGGGCCAAGCTCCAGCATATCCGATAATACGGCAATCCGGTAAGAAGCTCCCGGGAAATGGGCCAATGTTTCCAAAGCTGCCCGCATGGAATCCGGGGAAGCATTATAGCAATCCTCTACAATTATCATATCATTCCATTTGACTACTTTTTGTCGCATTCCCGCAGGCTGGTAACTTTCCAGCCCTTTTGCACCTGCTGCCAAAGGAATCCCCAATGCCCTGCCAACGGAAAGGGCGGCCAGTGCATTTTCCACATTATGACGCCCTGCACAGGGCAAATGGACCCGGCAGGCTTCTTCCCCGGACTGAACCACAAAATCGGTTTCCAGCCCGTTTTCCTGGATTTCCACCGTCCGCATGTCAAGCTGCGGGGCGTCAATCCCATAAAACCCAACCTGTAACCGGGGGATTTTTACACCGGATAGCAGGTCATTGTCCCCGCACAGAAACAGTTTTGCCCCGTCAGGCAGGGCTTCCGCTAATTCTAATTTTGCTTTTAAAATATTTTCCCTGGTGCCAAGCTGCCAGATATGGCTGACCCCGATATTGGTGATAACCCCTATATCCGGTTTGACTGCGGCTGCTAATTTTGCAATTTCCCCCAGCCCCTGCATCCCCATTTCAATTACGGCTGCCTGGGTTTTGGGGGTCAGCCGGAATAATGTTTCCGGCGTCCCAATTTCATTGTTCCGGTTTCCCTCTGTCCAAAGGGTTTCATACTGGGTCTTCACTACGGCAGCTATCATTTCTTTGGCAGTGGTTTTCCCTACGCTTCCCGTAACCCCAATACATTTGATCTGGAATTTTTCCCGGTATAAGCCGCCTATGGCAATCAGGGCATCCCGGGTATCTGCTACCCGCAAAAATTTTTCCGGATTTCCCGGGCATTCCCGGCTGACCACCGCGGCTGCGGCCCCTTGTTCCAACGCCCCGGCTACATAGTCATGGCCGTCAAACCGTTCCCCAGGCAAAGCAACAAACAAAGAACCAACTGGGACATTCCGGGAATCGGTTGTAATTTTTGTAATCTGTTCCTGTCCTTCCCACAGGCAGCCTAATCTTCTGGCAATTTCACATAGCTGTAATGGTTCCATAGCTTTGCTCCTATTCTTTTTCCCCCAGCAGGGAAAGCACTATCTTTTTTTCATCAAAACAACGGGTTTCTCCCCGCAGAACCTGGTAATCTTCATGGCCTTTTCCAGCTAAAATCAAAATATCATCCTTTTGGGCATGTGCCAGCGCCCAGCGGATTGCTTCAAACCGATCCGGAATCACCTGGCAGGGTGTACCCGGATGCTTCCGAATCCCCGGCAAAGTGTCATTGATAATTTGGGCTTCGTCCTCATCCCTGGGATTGTCTGAAGTTAAAATCACAAAATCAGCTAACCGGGCTGTAATTTCCCCCATCAGCTCCCGTTTTGTCCGGTCCCGGTTGCCTGCCGGCCCGAACAGGATAATAACCCGGCCTTTTGCAAAAGGCCGCATGGCCTGCAAAATTTTTTCCAAGCCATCCGGGGAATGGGCATAGTCCCGGATCACGGTATAATCTGTATGGGTCGGCAATGTTTCTGCCCGGCCCGGTACGCCGGGGCAGTCGGAAAGCCCACAGGCTGCCTGCTCCATGGTAATGCCCTGGCACATACAGGAAACTGCCGCTGCCATGGCATTGGAAATGGAAAATTCCCCGGGAATCGGCAGGGATACCCTTGATAATTCCCCTTTCCCTACCAGAAGGAAGCGGCTCCCGCCAGCTTCCATTTGAATATCTTTTGCGGTATAATCCGCCTGATCCGCTGATAAGGAAAATGTCCTGCAAGGGATTGTCAATTCCCGGGCCAGCAATTTCCCATAACTGTCATCCAAATTGATAACAGCCTGATCGCACATGGAAAAAAGCTTCCGTTTCGCGGCAAAATAATTTTCCATTGTCCCATGATAATCCAAATGATCCTGGGTTAAATTGGTGAATACTGCTGTGTCAAAATGCAGTCCTGCCAGCCGGTGCTGATCCAAAGCATGGGAAGAACATTCCATCACAGCATATTCACAGCCTGCCCGGACCATCCGCGCCAAAATCCCCTGCAAAGCTAACGGGTCTGGCGTTGTATATTTGGCAGGAATGACAATATCATCAATTTCTGTATGGATCGTCCCAATCAAGCCTACCCGTTTCCCTGCGGATTCCAGCAAATGCTTGATCATGCAAGTGACCGTTGTTTTGCCGTTTGTGCCTGTAACCCCGATTAGACGGAGCTTTGTCCCAGGATTTCCAAACCAGTTCCGGCAAAGCAGGGCATACGCCAAACGGGTATCCGTACATAAAACCTCACGTTCCAAACCTAAAGAATGTTGGCATACCACTGCCGCAGCCCCGGCCTGGAGGGCACTTTTCGCATGGTCATGACCGTCAAAACGCCCTCCTTTGATGCAGACAAAAGCCATCCCTGGTTCTATCCGCCTGGAATCGGCAGTTATCCCTGTAATTTCACAGTCCTCTGGCTTTGCTTTCACATCCAAACCTTCTAAAAGCTGGTATAAACGCATGGTATCCTCCCTGCATCTTATGATTGTGATGATTTATTCCCCGTCCCCTTCTTCCGGAGAATCCGCAGATAACGTATTTTCTACGGCTGGATCGCGTTCGGTAAACTCAACCGTTATGACGGAGCCGCTGGGTACCCGTGCCCCTGCTTCCGGTGACTGGCTGATGGCGATAGAAGCCACGCCTTCCAGCTTGCCGCCGTTCATATAAACATTCAGCCCTAAACCAGCCAATGTGGAATTGGCTTCTTCCGGGGATTTGCCGACTACGTTAGGAACTTCTATGACATTATCTTCCTGTACTTCATCTGTGTACAGGACGACGGAACCTTCTTCCGGCAGAGTTTCCATAGCGCCCGGAATCTGCTGGAGCACTTTTGAACCGCTGCCAATGACACGGTAACGCATGCCCCGAATCCGCAGCTCTGATTCTGCATCATGAAGGTCAAAATTGATTAGATATGGCACCTGGTTTGTCATTTTGTCCAGTTCCTCTGCTGTATATTGAGGCTCGATCCCCATATGGGGCAATACGTCAGATAAAATAGAGCCTACGATTGGGGCCGCAATGGTGGAACCCCAGGCATTATAAACATCCGGTTCATCCAGCAGTACCAGACAGGCTACTTTGGGATCGTCTGCCGGAGCAAACCCGAAAAAGGACAGGATATGGGGGATATCCCCCGTTGTGGAATCGGCCTGGTCCAGTTTTTCAGAGGTACCTGTTTTGCCGCCGATCCGGTAGCCTGGTATCCGGGCCTGACGGCCGGAGCCTTCCGAAACAACCTTTTCCAAAATCCCCCGGACTTCTTCCGAGGTCTTTTCAGAAATTACCTGCCGTTTTACAAAAGGCGCTGTATTGGACACCACATTTCCGTCACTGTCTACCACCTGTTTGACCACATAAGGCTGCATCAGTTTCCCGCCATTGACAGCGGCACAGCAGGCTGTGATCAGCTGGATAGGGGTCAGCTTATTGGTCTGGCCGAATGCGGAAGAAGCCAAATCTGCATCTGACAGACGTGCATGGTAAATACTGTTGGCTTCACCAGGCAGATCAATATCTGTGCCCTGGGTAAGGCCGAAATTGCTGAAATATTCCGAAAAACGGGCCGTGCCAATGGACTGGCCGATGCGGATAAAGGCCGGGTTACAGGAATTCATGGTTGCCTGAGTTAAATCCTGATCCCCGTGGCCTGAATGGCGGCTGTTCCACACATGGCAATGGATTTTACGGCCTGCCACTTCCACATAGCCGATACAGTTGTAATGGGAATTTACAGTAGCAGCACCGGTTTCCAAAGCTGTGGATAAGGTCATGATTTTAAAAACGGAACCCGGCTCATAAGGGTCAGAAACGGCTTTATTCCGCCACAAGGTATTCCGGGCTACCCAGAGCTTGTCGGTATAGATTTTTTTTGCGGCAGCTTTTTCTTCTTCGGTCCGGGCAACAGATTCCTGTTGGAAGGATTCTTCCTGGGCCTCCTGGAGTTGCTGGAGCCAATCCGGATCGGTAATGGTATAGGGATCATTGGGATCGAAATCCGGTTTTGTTGTCATAGCTAAAATAGCCGCGGTTTCTACATCCATAATGATACCGGTTACACGGTTTTTTACCCGGTGCTCGGAAACCGCGATTTCCAGATTTTTTTCCAGATAGTGCTGGATCTGTTCATCTATGGTCAGCACAAGGGTATTGCCGTTTTTGGCGTCATAAGTCTGCTCATACTGCATGGGCATAACAGCCCCGCCCTGGGTACGCAGGGAAACAATCCGCCCAGGGGTTCCGGCTAAAGTCTTTTCATAATAGGATTCCAGTCCGGCAGCCCCTACGTTATCATTATTGGTAAATCCCAGGACAGTAGAAGCCAGGCTTCCATAAGGATACCTGCGCCATGTCATTTCCTCACCAAAAATAACATTTTTTAAATCCTTGGCATTGACTTCCTGCATCAGCCGCTGGTAATCATCCTGTTCTACTTTTTTCTTTACCACTACATAAAAGCTGGCGGTATTGTCAAGGGCTTCGGCTACTGTATCCGGGTTGCATCCCAAAATTTCTTCTAAGCATTTGATAACAGCACTGCGTTTTTCCTTCATTTTATCGGCATTTTCGCCTACTTTGATTTTGAGATCCCCCGGAGAAACACAGATTTGATAAATTGTGGAATTTTTGGCCAGTGCCTTCCCGTTGGTATCCAGAATATCGCCGCGTTTTGCGCCAATCCGCTCGGTACGCATTTGCTGTCCCAAAGCCCGTTCCTGCAATTCCGCGCCCTGGACAATCTGAATCTGGAACAGGGAATGGATAACAACACAAAATCCAAAGACGATCATGGCTGCTAATACCATAACCATCCTTGTTTTCATACGATAACTAGGCGGTGTCTTCATATGTAACCTCCGATTCTGCGGATAGAAAAAACCGTCCGCCCGGGCCCCATCAATGGCAGGAACGGAAACGGACGATTTGTACAATATATATTTACGGCAGCCTTTGGATATGCCGAGGCTACAAAGAGATGTCTTAGGATTCTTTTTCGGTTAGAGAAAGGAAGATAATGCCAGCTTTAACTGATCCAGCAATCCGGCTTTTGGAGAAGCTTCCGTCAATTCCACTTCATCGCCATCGTTTAATTTAATATATGTGATTTGCGACTTGTCCAATGTAGACATCCCTAACTTTTGAGTAGCATATTCTTCCACATTCCGGGCAGAAAGCTTTGCTTCTACCTCTGCTTCCAAACGGATATTTTCTGTCGATGTGGATTCCAATTCTGCTTTTTTCTGGCTGATCTGGGTGCTTAACTCGGTCAGCACTACCCTGCTGCACAAGGTAGCTACAATGACGGTTACTACCAGAGAGGCCGCCAGCAGGCCCCGTAAAATCATGGCAGCTTTTTCCCTGGCTCTGGCCCGCAGGATTGCCTGCCGGCTGGGATTTTTTACGGTTAAACGGCTGCTTCTGGTATGCGTGTTCGTTTGGAACGCCCGCAGGTCGTAAGCGGCGGTTCCACGTCCACCCATATCGAATGACTGCTTCATTTCAATCGAACCTCCTCATTTTAATCCCATGGCTTATGCCATTTCCTCCAACTTTTCTATTGCCCGCAGCCGGGCGCTTTTGCTCCGGCTGTTATGTTCTAATTCTTCTGGCCCTGCTTGTACCGATTTCCGGAAAACCAGTCTGGCTTTTGGCTTGTTTCCACACACACAAACCGGAAAATCTGGCGGGCATGTACAGCCTTTGCATAAGGCGGCAAATTTTTGTTTTACCATCCGGTCCTCTAAGGACTGGAATGTAATAACTGCAATACGGCCCCCCGGCTTTAACCGGTCAAAGGCCCGTTCTAAAAACTGGGATAAACTTTCTAATTCTCCATTTACTTCAATCCGCAGAGCCTGAAATACCCGTTTGGCAGGATGGCCTCCTGTACGGCGGGCTTTTGCAGGTATGGCTTCCCGAATCAGGTCTACCAAAGTCCCTGTCCGTTGGATGGGCTCTTTTTCCCTGGCCCGAAGGATTGCTTTCGCAATGGCTGGCGCAAATTTTTCTTCCCCGTATTCCCGCATAATGCGGCATAAGGAATCAAAATCATAAGTATTTACAATATCCTGGGCACTTTTGCCCTGTTTGGTCATGCGCATATCAAGCGGAGCATCCTGATGGTAAGAAAACCCCCGTTCCGGTGTATCCAACTGATAAGAGGATACCCCTAAGTCTAACAAAATCCCGTCTACCAGGGCAATGCCCAAGGTATCCAATACTTCACATAAGCCGGAAAAATCACTTTGTACCACCTGGGCCTGAGGAAAGGCTGACAGCCGCCCGGAAGCTGTTATAACCGCATCCGGGTCCTTGTCCAATGCGATCAGCCGTCCCTGGGGACCAAGGCTTTCCGCAATTTTTAAGGAATGGCCCGCGCCTCCAACAGTACCATCCACATAGATCCCATTAGGGCGCAAAGCTAATCCTTCCATACATTCTTCTAACAGCACTGGGATATGTTGAAACTGTCCCATGATCCCTCCTAATTTAGAAGCCCATTTCATCCATTGCTTCTGCAATGGCTTCCGGTGTCAGCAGCAGGTTATTTGCTTCCCATCTGGCAGTATCCCATATTTCAGCCCGGCTGGAAACGCCGGCAATGGTAATTTCTTTTTCTAAGCCGGCATATTTGCGCAAATGCTCCGGAATCAGAATCCGTCCTTGTTTATCCGGTTCCACTTCCGCAGCCCCTGCAAAAAAGAAGCGGCTTAAAGGGGTTGATTTGCTCATGGGCAGTTTGCTCAGCTTGTCCGCTAAAGCCTGCCATTCCTCTGGGGAATAAACAAACAGGCAGTTATCCAGGCCCCGGGTGATAAAGAACCGGGGCCCCAGTTCTTCCCGCAGGCGTGCGGGAAAATTGACACGCCCTTTGGCATCCAGCGTATGGGCATACTGGCCTGTCAGCATCGGCAACCCCTCCCTGGAGCCAAATTCCCCACTTTCCACCACTTTACTCCACCGTACACCTCATTATATCGGAAACAGGGATTGATTGCAAGAGGGGGATTTTCCTGCAAAATTTGGCGTATTTGGGCGTGCTGTGAGGAAAGGCCTTTTTGCAGGGGATTCTGTCTGGAAAATATTTTTTCTGCGGCAAATTCTTTTTGCATTTTATACAAAAATTTCCGTAACAAATTTTCAATGTTTTACATCTCTATAATTTTCCAGTTAAATTTGATCTTGTTTCTTTTCTTTTTTTCTATCTCTTTCCGCCGTTTTTCGACAGGATCTTATCCCTTATCAGCCGAAGGTAAACTGTTCGTTTTGCCAGGCGCATACAATTTTATCTCCTGCTTTGATATGGCCCCGCAGCAATTCATCTGCCAGACGGTCTTCAATTTTAGATTGAATGGCCCTGCGTAAAGGCCGCGCCCCATATACAGGATCAAACCCGTCATCTGAAATCCTCCGGGCAGCCGTTTCATCAAAGCTGATGTCAATGGAAAGGCCCGCTAACCGGGTACGCAGTTTTTCCAGCATATTTTTTGCAATTTTTTCGATTTCTTCCCGGTTTAACTGCCGGAATACAATGGTTTCATCAATCCGGTTGAGAAATTCCGGTTTAAATTCCTTTTTCAATTCCGCTAAAACAGCTTTCCGGATTTCTTCCTGGCGGGCGTCATGGCTGCCAAAGGAAAATCCCAGGTGGGTCTGTTCCCCCAGCAGCCTGGCCCCGATATTGGAGGTCATAATAATAATGGTATTTTTAAAGCTGACAGCCCGCCCCTGGGAATCTGTTAATACCCCGTCTTCCAAAACCTGAAGGAGAATGTTATAAAAATCCCGGTGGGCTTTTTCGATTTCATCAAACAGTAAAACTGCATACGGGCGGCGGCGGACTTTTTCAGTAAGCTGACCGCCTTCTTCATAGCCCACGTATCCCGGAGGAGGCCCCACCAGCCGTGAAACCGTATGGCGCTCCATATATTCCGACATATCCAGCCGGATCAACGCATGGGGATCTCCAAAAACACATTGGGCTAACGCTTTGCATAATTCTGTTTTTCCTACCCCGGTAGGCCCCAGGAAAAGGAAGGATGCCAATGGCCTCCCCGGATCATGAAGCCCTACCCGGCTCCGCCGGATTGCTGCGGCAACCGCATTTACTGCCTGATCCTGGCCAACTACCATATTATGAAGGGATTCTTCCAAATGCAGGAGCCGTTCCCCTTCTTCCTGGGTAATACGGGAAGCTTCAATCCCTGTAATATCGGATACCAATTGTGCAATATCTTCCCCTGTCAATGCCTTGATTTCCCGTTCTTCTGACAGCTCCCATGCTGTCCGGGCGGCTTCTAAACGGGCCTGTGTCCCTGCCTCCTTATCCCGGATGGATGCTGCAAATTCAAATTCCTGGCTGTGGACAGCGCTTTCTTTTTCACTTCGTAATGACTTTAATTTGCTTTCTAATTTCTTCAAATGATCCGGCACTGCCCGCTGCATTTTTAACCGGGAACAGGCTTCATCTATTAAATCAACTGCTTTATCCGGAAGCCTCCGGTCCGGCAGGTACCGGGCGGATAATTTCACAGAAGCTTCTATGGCCCCGTCTGTAATCTTCATCCGGTGATGGGTTTCATACCGTTCCCGCAGCCCCTGTATAATCTGGATGGCTTCCCCTTCTTCCGGCTCCCGCACCATCACACTTTGGAACCGCCGTTCCAATGCGCTGTCTTTTTCGATAAATTTCCGGTATTCTTCTATGGTGGTAGCACCGATAAGCTGCAATTCTCCCCGGGCAAGCTGGGGCTTTAATATATTGGCTGCATCAATTGCGCCTTCTGCCGCCCCGGTTCCAATAATCGTATGAAGCTCATCAATGAATAAAACGACATTCCCAGCGGCAATGACTTCATCAATGGTGCTCTTGATCCGTTCTTCAAAATCTCCCCGATATTTGGTGCCCGCTACCATACTGGTTAAATCTAAAGCTGCCAGCCGCTTGTCCCGGAGCCGCGGCGGTACATCCAGCCGGGCCATCCGCTGGGCAATGGCTTCCGCAATGGCGGTTTTCCCTACGCCGGCTTCCCCAATCAGACAGGGGTTGTTTTTCGTCCGGCGGGTCAGGATCTGCATCACCCGGTCAATTTCTTTTTCACGGCCTACAACGGGATCTAATTTTCCCTGACGGGCCAGCTCTGTTAAATCCCGGCTGTACTTATCTAAAAGGGGTGTACGAGGAGCCTGCTTTGGACGGGCTGGGGCTGTTGCCGGACGCCGTTCCCCATTTACCCCTGTCTGCCCCATTTGCCGGAGAAGTGTTTCCGGCTCTACGGAAAGCTGCCGCAGAAAACGCACCCCGTAGCTTTCTCCTTCTTTTAAAAGGGTCGCCAGGATATGCTCCGTCCCTGCATAGGGCAGGCCGGATAACCGGGCCTGCATTAAAGCGCCTTCTAAAATCCGTTTGCAGCGGGGCGTAATATCTGCCGGTGTTAAGGAGGAACGGACACCGCGTCCTACGGTTTTCACCAGCAAATCCCGTACTTTGGCAGGCTGGACGCCTCCCAGCTGCAATGTGATAAAGGCAGCCCCGCTGCCTTCTGTTAAAAGACCTAATAATAAATGCTCACTGCCAATATAGGTATGGCCTAAAGCTGCGGCTTCATCAATCGCACAATTTACAGCCGTATTTGCCTTGGGGGTAAAGCCATTAAATTTAAACATAGAGCCCATATCACCTCAAAACGAAACCGCAGTTGCGGCGTTTTTCTAAAAGAAGTATGGGCGGCTTTCAAAAAGATTATACCGTTTCCCAATATCCTTGTAACCACCTGCCCCCTTTTTACATACGATAAATTGAAATCAATCAATAGGAGGTTTCTCTATATGGGATGCAATAACTTTGGTGGCAATTACTTCTGGATCATTATCCTCATTATCATCATCTTTGGCTGGGGCGGCACTGGCTTAGGCTGGGGCGGCAACTATGGCAACAATGGCTGCTGTGGCTGCGGCGGATGCGGCAATAACTGCTGCGGCAATGATTGTGGCTGCAATAACTGTGGCTGCAATGGCTCTGCCAACAACAATAACTGCGGCTGCGGTTGTGGCTGCGGCTGCTGCTAATCCTTCGCAACGGACTTTAAAAGACATATAGGAAGGTCAGGGGACATAGCTTTAAAAAAGCTATGTCCCCTGGCTGTTACTATGTTCTTTAAAGCATCCCTTTTCATGGGAATCAATTACGCCTACTGCCTGCATATAGGCATAAATAATGGTGGTCCCTACAAATTTCATCCCCCGTTTTTTTAAATCCTTCGATACGGAATCAGATAGTGGGGAATGAGCCAGCCCCGTTTCATAAATGATTTTGCCATCTGTCCAGTGCCATAAATAATTGGAAAAGCTTTGATATTCTTTCTGTATTTCCTGAAATATTTTTGCATTGGTAACGGCTGCCTGTATTTTTAACTTATTTCGGATAATCCCCGGATGATTTTGTAATGTTTCTATCTTGTTTCCATCATAGGCACTGATTTTCTTATAATCAAAATGATCAAAGGCTTCCCGGAAAGCTTCCCGCTTATTTAAAACACATTCCCAGGATAAACCTGCCTGAAAAGATTCCAGCAGAAGCATTTCAAATAATTTACCATCATCATATACTGGTACCCCCCATTCTTCATCATGATACTGGATATAACGCTGGTTTTTTGGATTTGCCCAAAAACACCTCTGTTTCCCGTCTGGCCATTCCATCCGTACATACCTTCCCTTTTTTTAAAATAACTATAACATATTTGTCCATTTTATACTACCATTTTCCGACGCCTTTTGTTATAATGGGGAAATGAAATGGAGAAATGGAGGGATTTACATGGAAAAACGGCTTTTTCATATTGGAATTGTTGGCTTGGGGCTGATTGGAGGCTCTCTGGCAAAAGCATTGGATAAATATACTTCCCATGTGCTGTATGGTTATGACCAGGATGCACAAGCCCTGGAATTAGCCGGAGAAATGATAGACGGCAAACTGGATAACAAGCTGCTTTCTCAATGCGACATTTTATTTTTGGCCTTATATCCGCAAGCTGCTGTACAGTATGTTTTGGAACATATGGAGTTTTTTAAGCCCGGCTGCCTGATTGCAGATTTATGCGGGGTCAAACGTTATTTAATGGAACGGTTAGCGGCTCCCTGCCAGGCCCACGGTTTCTATTATTTCGGATGCCATCCTATGGCTGGACGGGAAATGTGGGGCTATTCTGCTTCTGATGCGGATCTGTTCCAGGGAGCCAGTATGCTTTTAGCGCCTATGGAGGGTGCTTCCCAAGAAGATGCCGCCCTTTTATCCGATCTGTTTTTAGAAATCGGGTTCGGCCGTGTGGAAAAAACTACCCCGGAAAAACATGATTCTATGATTGCTTTTACTTCTCAATTAGCTCATGTGGTTTCCAGCGCTTATATTAAAAGTCCCAGAGCCTTGGAGCATGACGGTTTTTCCGCAGGCAGTTATAAAGATCTTACCCGTGTTGCAAAATTAAACCCCCAAATGTGGACAGAACTCTTTTTAGAAAATGGCGATATGTTGGTTCGGGAAATTGATGAAATTATTTTACATTTGACAGAATACCGGGAAGCTATCCTGGACAATGACGCTGACCGTTTATATGATTTATTGGATACAGGCCGAAAAATTAAGGAGGGATTAGGCCAGTGAAAACAATCCTTACGAAAACACAAAATCCTTACCCCATTTATATTGAAAATGGCTTATTGGCCCAACTGCCGGAATTGACTGCCCAGATAAATCCTTCTTGCAAGCTGGCTGTTATTACAGATGATACTGTTGCTTCTTTATATGCGCAGAGCCTTTGCGACAGCTTGAAAGCTGCCGGACGGGATGTCTGCTTATACGCTTTTCCGCACGGGGAAGCCTCTAAAAATTTAGGAACTGTACAAAAAGTTTACTCTTTTTTATCTGAAAATGAAATAACCCGTTCTGATATGGTGATTGCCGTAGGCGGCGGCGTTGCTGGGGATTTGGCAGGTTTCGCAGCAGCTACCTGGCTGCGGGGCATCCCGTTTATCCAGGTGCCTACCACATTTCTGGCTATGGTGGACAGCTCTGTCGGCGGCAAAACCGGTGTGGATCTTCCCGAGGGCAAAAATTTAGTAGGCGCTTTCTGGCAGCCCCGCATGGTCGTTTGTGATCCGTCTACTTTAAATACCCTGCCGGCAGAAACCCTTTCTGACGGTGTAGCCGAAGCCGTTAAAACAGGGGCTATTTTAGATTTGGAACTGTTTGAAATTTTAGAACAGGGCCAGCTAAAACAACATTTAACCCATGTAATTGCCCGCTGTGTGGAATTGAAACGGGATGTTGTGGAGCAGGATGAACGGGATAAAGGCATTCGGCAATGGCTGAATTTTGGCCATACTTTAGGCCATGCCATTGAAAAAGCCAGCGGCTATACCTTGGCCCATGGAAAAGCAGTTGCAATCGGAATGGTTATGATGGCAAAAGCCTGCGAACAAAAAGGTCTGACGCCGGAAGGAACTGCCAAACGGATTGCCGGCTGTTGCGCCCAGTACCATCTTCCAACCCAGACCAGCTATGATCCCCAGACCCTTTGTCAATATTGTTTGGGAGATAAAAAACGTGCCGGCAGTACCATTTCTTTGGTTATATTAGAAAAATTAGGAAAAGCTGCTTTATATCCAGTCCAGGCTGAAAACCTTTTGGCTTTCTTGAAGGGAGAGAATCAATGACTGCTGTAATCCGTCCATCCACTTTAAAAGGAACTATTCCTGCACCGCCTTCTAAATCTGCCGCCCACCGGGCTTTAATCTGCGCCGCTCTCTCAAAAGGCCCTGCCGGAGCTGCCCCTATTTCAGAATCTAATGATATGCTGGCAACCTGTGCTGTCTTGGAAGCTTTCGGGTTTCCGTCTTCCCGCAAGGGGCAGTCCATTGCGTTTGGCCCCAACCGTCCCACACAGCCTGTTTTCCCTTGCAGGGAAAGCGGTTCTACTTTACGTTTTCTTTTGCCGGTTGCCGCTGCTTTGGGAATTGAGGGGGAGTTTACCGGGGAAGGCCGCTTGCCGGATCGGCCTTTGGAGCCTTTATTGTCCCTGATGAAATCCCACGGCAGCTCTTTTTCTGCTGACAGGCTTCCTTTTCATCTTTCCGGTAAGCTGACCTCTGGATTGTTTGAACTGCCGGGAAATATCAGTTCCCAGTTTATTTCCGGTTTGCTGTTTGCACTGCCGCTGTTAGAGGGCACCAGTGAAATTCATATTACTTCCCCTTTACAGTCGGCTGGTTATGTGGAGCTGACAACACAGGCTTTGACACAGGCTGGTATCAAAATAGAAAAAATTCCGGAAGGCTTCCGTATTCCAGGCAGCCAGCAATATCAGCCTATTCTGCTTTCTGTGGAGGGGGACTGGTCAGGCGGAGCTTTTTGGATTTGTGCCGGGGCCTTATCCGGAAAAATTGCAGTTATTGGATTAAACCTGGCATCTGCCCAAGGGGATAAAGCAATTATTTCCATTTTGCAAGAAATGGGTGCTTCGGTTTCTATTAAAAAAGATACTGTCATTGTCACTCCTTCTCCTTTGCATGGGTGCCGCATTGACGCGGGCCCAATCCCTGATTTAATCCCGATTCTGGCAGTTACTGCCGCTTATGCCCAGGGAGATACGGAATTTTATAATGCCGCCCGTCTGCGCTTAAAAGAAAGTGACCGGCTTTCTGTTACAGCGGAAATGCTGCGGGCCTTGGGCGGCAATGTGGAGGAATTTGAAGATAAACTGATTGTCCATGGCGGTTCCCCCCTCCATGGCGGGACGGTAAATGGCGCCAATGACCATCGTATTGTAATGAGTGCCGCAGTCGCTGCCTGCTGCTGCAAGGAGCCTGTAACCATTTCCGACGCGCAGTCTGTTTCAAAATCTTATCCGGACTTTTTTGAAGCCTTAAAAAAATTAGGAGGCGATTGTGATGTCTTCTGAATGGGGCCGCTTTTTTAAAATCTCTATTTTTGGGGAAAGCCATGGGGCTGGTATCGGTGTTACCATCCAGGGCGCACCAGCAGGGATTCCCATTGATCAGGAAGCTTTGTTTCAGTTTATGTCCCGCCGGGCGCCTGGCAAAGATAAAACCAGTACCCCCCGGAAAGAATCGGATTTGCCCGAAACACTCAGCGGGATTTTCCAAGGCCATACCACAGGTACACCAATTTCTGCCCTGATCCGCAATCAGGATACCCGTTCCAAAGATTATGGGGAGCTGGCCCACACTGCCCGGCCCGGCCACGCCGATTATACCGGGTTTCTGCGATACGGCGGGTTTCAGGATTTCCGGGGCGGAGGCCATTTTTCCGGACGTTTAACGGCTCCCCTCTGTTATGCCGGAGGCATTGCAAAACAAATCCTTGCCTCCCGTAATATCTGGGTCGGCGCTCATGTCGCCCAGATTGCCGGCATTCCCGATCTTCCTTTTGATCCCGTTGGACTGGATCAGGAAACCCTTTTAAAACCAGGAAAAAGCGGCTTCCCTGTTTTAGCTCCTGCGGCAGAAGATAAAATGCGTGAAGCCATTGAAAATGCCCGCATTTCCCAGGATTCCGTAGGCGGTATCGTAGAATGTGCCGCTTTAGGCTTCCCCGGCGGTGTTGGTTCCCCTATGTTTGACGGGATCGAAAACCGGGCTGCTTCCATTTTATTTGGAATTCCTGCTGTAAAAGGGGTGGAATTTGGTGCAGGCTTTCAGGCGGCGTATTTAAAAGGAAGCCAAAATAACGATCCTTTTACAGTCGTCAATGATAAAATTCTATCTAAAACGAATCATGCCGGCGGCATTTTAGGCGGGATTTCCACAGGGATGCCTGTTTTAGCCCGTGTTGCTTTTAAACCTACCCCGTCTATTTCCCAGCCCCAGGAAACCGTAGACTTTATGGAAAAAAAGGAAAAAGAACTCATCATCAAAGGGCGTCATGATCCTTGTGTTGTCGTAAGGGCTGTCCCTGTGGTCGAAGGCGCTTTTGCTGTCGCTTTGCTGGACTGCCTGCTGGAAGCAGAAGGTTATAACCACTTTTAAATAGCATAAAAAACCTGTCTTTTCAACAGAGGCAGGTTTTTGTTATTCTGTCTGAAAAATGATAAAAACAATCAAATTATTTTTATAAGATGCCAGCCCTTCATCCCTTGCCTTAAAAAAGATTTTATGTTATGATCCCAAGTGAAATTGATTTCATCTTATTTTGTTTAGGAGGCCGCTATGGATCAAAAGCTTATTTTTTTAGATATTGACGGGACTTTGACAGAACCTGGAACAAATATACCGCCTGCTTCTGCACTGGAAGCCATCCGCAAAGCCCAGGCAAATGGTCACAAGGTATTATTATCTTCCGGGCGCAATTACGGAATGCTTTCGCCTCTGCTTCAGTACCAGTTTGACGGGCTGATTGCCAGTGCAGGCGGTTATATCGAATGGAATAATAAACCACTTTATGACTGTCCCATGACACCAGAGGAACAAAATAAAGCTTTATCTGTATTGAAAAAAAGCGGCGTTTACTGCACCATAGAAAGTAAACACAGCACCTATACAGAGGAAGGTTTTAAAGATTTTTTACAAGAACATGCTAAAAATTCCGGCAATAGTGAATTGTTACGCTGGCGGGAACAGTTAGAAAGTAATTTGGGAATCCAGCCTATGGCAAATTACCAAGGGGAGCCCATTTATAAAATCATATTTATGACAGACAACAAGGAAAAACTTCAAAAGCCTATGGAAGCTTTACAGGATTCGTTTGATTTTTGTGTTCAGGATGTTGATCCATATGGCTTTATCAATGGGGAACTGATCAATAAAAAATTTAATAAAGGACTCGCTGTCAAACGCTTATGTACTTATCTAAATATCCCGTTGGAAAATACCATCGCCTTTGGGGACAGCATGAATGATCTGGAAATGATCCAAACGGCTGGCCTTGGAATTTGTATGGGGAACGGAAGCGAAACATTAAAAAAATTTGCTGATGAAATATGCCCTTCTGTCACAGAAAACGGTTTATATCAGGCTTTCCAAAAACATGGTTTATTATAAAAACGGTATCCCCGTTTTTTTAGGCAAAAATGAAATCAATTTCACACATCCTATCCGGAATAATATTTATGAGGTGAGATGCAATGACTAAAAAAGAAGAAGCTCAATTTCAAATGCGCCTGGCCCACCATATAGATGAATTACGCTGGCTCTATATGGAGCTGTATGATAACAGCTCTATGTTTGCAGAATTGTGTGATAACTTATACCATTTTGCCCAGGAGCGTACAAAAGCATTAAAACAACGGGATTTACAGCGGGAAGCCGATCCGGAATGGTATAAATCAAATGATTTAGCTGGCATGATGATGTATGTGGACAATTTCGCCGGCAATTTAAAAGGCGTTCAGGATAAGCTTTTATATATCCAACAGACCGGCGTTAATTTCCTCCATTTAATGCCATTTTTAGATACGGTGCCTGGCCGCAGTGATGGCGGCTATGCTGTAAAAGATTTCCGTGCTGTCCGTCCGGATTTAGGCACAATGGAGGATTTAAGCAATCTCACTGCCGCCTGCCATGAAAAAGGTATCAATGTCTGTATGGATTTCGTTATGAACCACACCAGCGAAGATCATGAATGGGCTAAAAAAGCCCGTGCCGGTGACGGGGAATATATGAGCCGTTATTTCTTTTTTGCAGATCCTTCCATCCCTGCCGAATATGAAAAAACAGTTCCCCAGGTTTTTCCGACCAGTGCCCCCGGTAATTTTACTTTCCTGCCGGAATGCGGCCATCATGTTATGACAACTTTCTATCCCTATCAATGGGATTTAAACTACCGGAATCCCCGCGTATTCAATGAAATGATGTATAATTTCCTTTTCTTAGCCAATCAGGGCTTGGATGTTATCCGGATTGATGCTGTCCCTTATATCTGGAAGGAACTGGGCACCAACTGCCGGAACCTGCCAAAAGTCCATACCATTGTACGTATGATGCGTATGATTGGTGAAATTGTATGTCCCTCCGTTATCCTGTTAGGGGAAGTTGTTATGGAACCCGTTAAAGTTGTGCCCTACTTTGGTACTGTGGAAAAACCGGAATGCCATTTATTATATAATGTAACAACAATGTGTACCACCTGGCACACCGTAGCAACCCATGACACCCGTTTATTGCGGAAGCAATTAGACAGTGTTAACAGCCTGCCGAAGCAGTATGTATTTTTAAATTATTTGCGCTGTCATGATGATATTGGGTGGGGATTGGATTATGATACCCTCCAGGGATGGGGTATGGCGGAAATCCCTCATAAAAAGTTTTTAAACGATTATTTCCGGGGCTTAACAGAAAATAGCAACAGCCGTGGGGAATTATATAATGATGATCCTGCTTCCGGGGACGCCCGTTTTTGCGCGACTACTGCCAGCTTGTGCGGAATCGAAAAAGCTGGTTTTGAAAATGATGCTGATGCTATGGATCTGGCAATCCAATTCGATTTGACTTTACACGCTATGATGTTTATGCAAAGCGGTATCCCTATGTTGTACAGCGGTGATGAAATTGCTCAAACCAATGATTACAGCTATAAAGAGGACCCCAATAAAGCCCAGGACAGCCGCTATTTACACCGTGGAAAAATGCGCTGGGATTTGGCTGAACATATCCACGATCTATCCACTCCCGAAGGCCATGTTTTCTGCGGCTTAAACAGTCTGGGCGCTTTGCGGAAAACAAACCCTGCTTTTTCAGCTTCTGCTGATGCCTGGACATTAGATACAGGGGATGATGGCATACTGGCTATGGGCCGCTATGCAGACGGGCAAAAAATAATCGGTATTTTTAATTTCACCGGGTCGGAAAAAACAATTACCCTGCCCCATGACTGCGGAGAATTTTCCGATATGCTGACAGGGGAAAAATATTCCCTGCAAAATCTGGCGGTTCCTGCTTACGGATTCTATTATATGGAACAATCTGTATCAATCATTTGACCCGTCTATATACAGATTCCAGCTTTTCTCTCAAACCCTGTTACATAATTTTTCATCCAGTGCACATGCTAATGACTGGGTGAAAAAATTTGAAACTAAAAGAATATTTTTTGGTGCCCCTGTTTGGCGGCATCGGTTACAGCACCTTGGAAATCCTTTGGCGTGGTTATACCCATTGGACAATGGCATTAACTGGCGGTATCGGACTGCTGGTCCTTTATATTGTAGCAGGACTGACCCAATGGGGATTTTGGAAAAAATGTTTCAATAGCTGCTTATGTTTAACTTGTTTAGAGCTTATGGTGGGTACAGTCGTTAATTTATATATGAACTGGCATGTCTGGGATTACTCCGATCAGCCCGGAAATTTATTCGGGCAAATCTGCCCTTTATATACGGTTTTCTGGTTTTTTCTATGCCTGCTTCTTGTTCCTGTATGCAGTTGGATTCGTCTGTTCTTGTATCCCCCTCGGAAACCCCTTCCGGCCTGCCCGGATAAAATAACATAAGCATCAAAAACCGCTTCCCTTTTCAAGAAGCGGTTTTCTTTTTACCCTAAAGATTTCAAATTGTTCCGGTATTGTGCCATTGTTTCCTCTTGTTCCGTATCTATCACATATTGTATCTCTTGAACTGCGGAATCTCTTTCTTTCGGCAGATATGCTTCCAGCGGATGAAAATTAGAACTGGAATTCGCAAACAGATGGGTTCTGATTTGCAGGTTCTCCATCAGTATTTGCAGTTCCTTCAAACGTTCTTTTTCTCCTGCCGGAATAAATCTGCCCTCCTGCTTCATGCGGTACAGCTCTGTATCTGGAAATAATGTCAGGGAATCAATTGAAATAAAATAAGGATTTAACCGGCTGAATAATTTTGCACTGTTTACCGCGTTGCGCGGGCCATTTCCTCGGCCTGCCAGCCCGGTCATATACACAAAATAATATTCAATCCCCGCAGCATCCAGCTTCTGGCACTGTTCCACAATGTCTGAAGCAGTATATCCTTTCCCTGCCAGTTCCAGCGTATCATTATCCCCGCTTTCTGTGCCAATGGTTAATCCATTTATCCCCATGGCCCGGAGTTTTTGAAGCTGCCATACTTCTTTATCCTGAATGTCCCTGATACTTGCAAACATTGCTATCGTCTGGCACTTAATCAGGTAATCCCGAACCATCAGCGCACGAAGCTTTAAATTTTCATAGCTCATGGCAAAAGGATTCGCCCCTGTCCAAAAAATCCGTCTGGTATAAGGCTGGAACTGTTTGATCTCAGCTAAGTCTTTTTCAAATACAGAAAGCGGGGACATGTGAAAATCTTCATCCTCATAAAGATTGCAAAACCGGCACTTTTTATAAGTACAGCCGGAGGTTGCCTGGATAATAACCGAATGTGCTTCATAAGGCGGGCGCCATGTCCTTCCTGTAAAATGCAACTGTAAATTTCCCCTTTATTACAAATGATAAACACTCTTGCGGTAACGCCGCAGTTCCTCCTCCCCAATGTTGGTTATAACATGTTTTAGAAAAGTGAGCAGTTTTTCTCTGTCCTTTGGCAATTTGCCCTGGATCTGGAAGGCGTTGGAAGCTCCCATTGCCGCAAAAGTTGTAGGAATTTCCAAATTTTTGATCAAAGCAGCTACTTCCTGGTATTTTTCTGTTTCACTTTCTTCTTTCCAGTTCCCCTGTAAAATTTCCTGATATAAACCAGAGTTTTCGTAAATGGTCAGCATGTTGGCTCCTATAATGACGGGATGAAGCTGGTTGCACAGGGCTGCGGTAGCTTTTGCACCGGCTTCCCCCCGTCCAGCCCCGGAAATCCCTGCCAGATAAAAAAAGCTGTACTGGATGCCTGCCTGATCCAGCCTTTTGCATTGCTTTAATATGTCATCTGCCTGATAGCCTTTATTCATAAACTGCAATGCCTCGTTATCTGCTGTTTCAATCCCTATGGTCAGCCCGTCATATCCTGCCCGGTGCAGCTCCTTTAGTTCATGGTCTGACTTCAATGTAATATCGGTTATCCTTGCAAAACTGCCGATTGTTTTTATAGATGGAAAATATTGATGTATCAGGCCCGCTATTTTCATAAGCCTGTCAAACTTTAATACAAAAGGATTTGCCCCTGTTAAAAAAGCCCGGGAAATTTTACGGCTGTCTGGATAACGGCTCATGATCTTTTGTACTTCCTTCAGATCCGCTTCTATATGTTCCATGGGGGACATTTTAAAGGGAAATGGCAGGTCTGCATAAAGGGTACAAAATTTGCATTTATGATGGGTACAGCCTGCGGTCACTTCTAAAAGCAGGGAGGATGCCTCATAAGGCGGCCTCCATATGGTTCCTGTATAATGCATCTTTCATTTCTCCTTGTTTTTTATTGACTGGATATCCATTTCTGAAAACAGAATACCCCTATATCTTTTCAAAATCAAGTACGGTTTTTTTATAGATATAGTATGATTTTATATACTATGTTTTTTATAAAACCCTGGCTTGATTTTTTTCTGCTGGTGAAATATACTGGTAAAAAAGGAGTCGGAATATGGCTGAAAATAAATTTAACAGCAAAGATATGATTGCCCGCTGTGTCCCTATGAGCAGGCTCCAGTCTGTGATTGGCGGCAAATGGAAAATACTGATTCTATGGTATATTGCTTTTTACAAAGTCCAGCGGTTCGGTGAATTGATGCGCCGTCTGGATGGAATTACCCAGTCCACTTTAACAAAACAGCTTCGGGAATTGGAAAATGACGGGTTCCTTCACCGGGAAATTTATAAAGAAATCCCTCCAAAAGTAGAATATTCTTTAACAGAATTCGGGGAAAGCTTTGTCCCTGTCCTGGAAACTATGATCGCCTGGAGTGAATCTTATCTCTGTCCGGATTATAAAAATCCATATGAAAAATAACATTATTGATAGGAATATAAGGAGTTGCTGTCATGTATGAAATGAATGAAAATGAAATAAAAAAATATTTATCCGGTTCTCTGGGAAAAGATCTGGTCCTTTATGAAACCATAGACTCTACCAATAATGCCGCAAAGCTTCTGGCCAAAAACGGCGCCCCCCATGGATCGGTTGTTTTGTCCCGGCAGCAAACTGCCGGAAAAGGAAGATTGGGCCGCAGTTTCTTTTCACCTCCAGGCGCCGGTATTTATCTCAGTATTATTTTGCGGCCTAAAACATCTCCCCAGGAAACCCTTTTACTGACTGCGGCGGCTTCTGTTGCAGTATACCGGGCAATTCAAAAAACTTGCGGGATCGAAACAAAAATTAAATGGGTCAACGACGTATATGCCAATGGGAAAAAATTATGCGGTATTCTGGCAGAATCCGCCTTAGGAATCCATGGCATGGAATATGTTGTGCTGGGGATTGGCGTCAATGTAAAACAAACGGCTTTCCCGGCGTCTTTATCCAATAAAGCAATTTCCTTAGAAGAAGCCGGCGCTCCTGAAGTGGATCTAAACCGGCTAGCCGCAGAAATTTTAAATGCCCTCAGCAGCTTCTTAGAAGGAGAAGCTTTTTTACCGGAATACCGGAAATATTCCTGCGTTTTAGGCCGGGAAATCCAGGTCATTCAAGGCAATGTTGTTTTTGATGCAAAAGCAGTTTCTTTTGATGACCAGGCCCATTTATTAGTCATTGACAAGGATGGAAAAGAACGGCTTTTGTGTTCCGGAGAGATTTCGTTGCGGGGAGATTTTACGTAAATAAAAGGATTCTTTCAAATTCAGCCGTAAAAAAGCGATAACTTTGGAAAAAACAATAAAAATCCCCCATAACGGCGGATTGTCAGGGTAGCATTTTAGCTTGATAAAGTGTAAAATATCCATGTTATCCGGTTTCTTTTTTCTTTTCCAGTCCCCCTACATAAAAAGATACCGGCTGAAATCTGATCAAGGAATGGTTACGAAAAATGAAAAAGAAATTATTATGCTTGTTTTTAAGTGCTCTGTCTGTTGCTGTCATTGCCGCTGGATGCGGCGGTTCAACCCAGCAGCCTGCTTCTTCTCAAAGTTCCGTTGCACCGGAAACCTCCTCTGAACCAGAGAGTACTGCTGCTCCGGAAAGCTCCGCTGCTCCCGCAGAGGATGAAGCCCTTGTTGCTTTACCCGAAAAATTTGTATTGGGCTTAGATGCTTCTTTCCCGCCTATGGGCTTTACCGATCCAAGGAATGAGATTATCGGTGTTGATATTGATTTGGCAAAAGCTGTTTGCGAGAAATTGGGGATGGAATTTGAAGCAAAACCAATTTCCTGGGATGCCAAGGAAATGGAATTAAATACAGATAAAATTACCTGCATCTGGAACGGTTTAACTATGACTCCGGAACGGAATGAAGCTTTTGAAATGAGCCGCCCTTACATGAGCAACAAGCAAGTGATTGTTGTTATGAACGATTCCCCTATTGCTGGAAAAGCTGATTTAGCTGGAAAAATTGTTGCTGCTCAAAAAGATTCTTCCGGATTGGAAGCCTTGCAAAAAGATGAAATTTGCAGTTCCATTGCCGATGGCGCCGCAAAAGAATATGAGGATTATGTTACAGCTTTAATGGATATGGAAACCGGCCGCTGTGATGCTGTCGTTATGGATTCCGTTGTAGCAGAATATTATATCCCCATTTCCGGAAAACCTATGAAAGTTTTAGAGGATACCATGGCTGAAGAACAATATGGAATCGCTTTCAAAAAAGGGGAAACAGCATTGAAAGATGCTGTGGAAAAAGCACTTTCTGAATTGGCTGCCGAAGGGAAAATTGCTGAAATTTCTCAAAATTGGTTTGACACAGATGATATGATTATCACTTATTAAAAAAGTCAGAAATGAAAAGGCGTCCCCCGCTTCTTAGCGAGGGGCGTTTCCATCATTTCTAAATTTATCAAAATCGGGGAGTGTGCCCTTATGGACGCAAACGCTATCCTTACAACAACCCTGGCTTTAATGCAGGGGTTAGGTGTTGTCTTATTATTATTTGCAGTCGTATTGGCTGCTTCTATGCCTTTGGGATTCTTTTTAACCTTGCTGGCCCGGTGCCGTATCCTTCCAGTCCGCTGGATTGTAAATGCTTATATTTATGTCATACGGGCTACACCTTTAATGCTCCAACTGTTTTTTATTTATTTTGGCCTGCCTTATATCAATAAGGCTCTCACTTTTTCAGCATTGACAGCGGCTTTATTGGGTTATTCTTTGAATTATGCCGCTTATTTTGCCGAAATTTTCCGGGGCGGCCTGTTATCCGTGGACAAAGGCCAATATGAAGCAGCAAAAGTTTTAGGCTTAAACCGTGTACAGGCTACTATAAAAGTGATCCTTCCGCAGATGTTCCGGGTGGCACTCCCTTCTATTACCAATGAATCCATTACTTTAGTCAAAGATACTGCGTTGGTATTTTCCATTACAATCCCTGAAATTATCTATTACGCAAAGGCGGCTGTCAGCCGTACCGGAAATGTTTATCCATATGCAATCGCTTTTTTAATTTACTTAGCAGTCAACAGCCTCCTGCAATGGTTTTTTAATTGGCTGGAACGCAAAACAGCTTATTAAAAATTAAGAAGGAGGCCCTACGAATGCAGTTAATTGAAGTAAAAGATTTAAAAAAAGGATTTGGAACGGTTTCTGTCTTAACCAATATTTGTTTCACGGTAAACCAGGGGGATGTTATTGCAGTAATCGGTCCCTCCGGCGCGGGCAAAAGTACCATGCTCCGGTGCCTGATCGATTTGGAACAGGTTGACGGCGGCAGTATTTTTGTGGAATCGGAACCCCTTGTCAAAGATGGTATCTATCCTTCCCGCACTTCCCGCCGGAAAATTACAGCTAAAATGGGTATGGTGTTCCAAAATTTCAATTTATTCCCCCATTTGTCTGTACGCAAAAATTTAATTATGCCACTGATGACTGTAAAAAAAGTTTCCCAGTCAGACGCTGAAACATTAGCCCTCCAAATGCTGTCCAAAGTAGGCATGGAAGAAAAAATTGACGCCATGCCAAACGCTTTATCCGGCGGCCAGAAACAACGGGTTGCCATTGCCCGGGCTTTGATGATGAACCCGGATATTCTGCTTTTTGATGAGCCTACCAGCGCTTTGGACCCGGAATTAACCGGTGAAGTTCTGGCTGTTATGAAGCAGCTGGCTTCTGACCGGGTAACGATGATTGTAGTAACCCATGAAATGAGCTTTGCCCGTGATGTGGCTACCAGAGTCCTGTTTATGAGTGATGGCTGCATTACAGAAGAAGGTCTTCCTCAGGAGCTTTTTTCTGCTCCCAAGCATCCCCGTACTCAGGCTTTCCTGCGTTCTGTCATGGAAAATTAAGGGGCCTCTGGGCCTCTGAAATAAAAAGGCAGGCTGCGGCTTCTTCCCTGCAGCCTGCCTTTTTTTCAAAAAAATTTTCTGCCTATTGACTTTTTGCAAGGATTTTCTTATAATAAATTCCAACATTCGTTATATTTTTTAAAAAATAACGTTAGGAGTGTAAAAAATGAATCACAAAATGAAACTTCTTGTTTTTGGTATCATCCTGGTTCTATTTGTTGGATGTGGTTCTTCCGCCCCCTCAGAGCAAGTAGAATTATCTGTTTCTGCTGCTGCCAGCCTGACAGACTGTATGAACGAATTGTTTGCCCTCTACCAGACCAAAGTTCCGGAAGTTTCTTTTATATCAAACTACGGCGCCAGCGGCACTTTGCAAACCCAGATTGAAGAAGGTGCCCCTGCCGATCTCTTTTTTTCTGCTGCCCAGAAACAAATGGATGCTTTAGAAGAAAAAAATCTGCTTTTAGAGGGCAGCCGGAAAGATCTGCTGGAAAATAAAGTGGTACTGATTGTTCCAAAAGACAAAACTGGCATTGCTTCTTTTGAAGATGCCGCAGGAGATTCCGTAAAAACCATTGCTTTAGGGGAACCATCCGGCGTCCCTGTGGGGCAGTATTCCGAAGAAATTTTTACCAGCTTAGGCATTTTGGATGCAGTAAAAGCCAAAGCAACTTATGGTTCTGACGTCCGGCAGGTTTTAACCTGGGTGGAATCCGGAGAAGCCGACTGCGGCGTCGTTTATGCGACAGATGCGGCTGTTTCCGATTCTGTAACTGTTATCTGTAAAGCTCCGGAAGGAAGCTGCAAACCGGTTCTTTATCCGGCTGCTATCTTGAAAAACTGCCAAAATCCACAAGCTGCACAAGCTTTTTTAACCTTCCTCTCCTCAGAAGAAGCAAAAGCCGTTTTTGAAAAATACGGCTTCTCTGTATTGTAATATCTCAACTGAAAGGGAGTTCATTGATCCGTATGACAGCCTTTTGGATTTCTGTAAAAACTGCCTTGTGTGCCACCGGAATTGTTTTTTTTGCCGGTTTATATGCTGCCCGCTTTGTTTATGGACTGAAACGGTTCCGCGGCATTATTGACGGGCTTTTTACGCTGCCTATGGTTTTACCTCCTACGGTAGTCGGTTTTTTTATCCTGTTAGCTGTTGGCAAAAACAGCCCTTTCGGCCGCTTTTTATTGCAGTTTCAAATCCAGCTTGTTTTTTCCTGGGGGGCTACTGTCATCGCTTCTGCCGTGGTTTCTTTCCCTATGATGTACCGAACCGTATTGGGCTCTATGGAACAGATGGATCGGAATTTGATTTATGCCGGACGTACTTTAGGCATGTCTGAAAGGCGGATTTTTTGGACTGTGATGATCCCTTCCTGCCGGAAAGGGATTTTAGCCGGAACTGTTTTAGCTATGGCCCGCGCAATCGGCGAATTTGGCGCCACTATGATGGTGGCTGGAAATATCCCCGGCCGTACCCAGACTTTATCTACGGCGGTTTATACTGCTATGCAGGCCGGAGATCGAACAAGCGCTTTCCGGTGGGTTCTTGTGATCCTGGCATTATCCCTGCCGATGATGTTTTTCATTAACTATTTCGGAAACGGGAAAAAAGGAGGATAATTCCATATGGAGCTGATTGTAGATATTCAAAAAAAACTCCATCATTTTTCCCTCCAGATCCAGTTTGAAGCCGGCCAGGAAATAATTGGTTTGCTGGGGGCTTCCGGCTGTGGAAAATCTATGACTTTAAAATGTATCGCCGGCATTGAAAAACCGGATCAGGGCCGCATCATTTTAAATGGCGATACCCTATTTGACAGCGGAAAAAATATCAATCTCCCTGTCCAAAAACGGGGTATTGGGTATTTATTTCAAAATTATGCTCTGTTTCCCCATATGACCGTAGAACAAAATATTACATCCGGTATGCAGGGCAAACGCCATGAGAAAAAAGCTGAAGCTGACCGCTTAATGGAACGATTTTATCTTCAGGGCCTGGAGCGTCAATACCCCACCCAGTTATCAGGCGGACAACAGCAGCGGGTTGCTTTAGCCCGGATTTTAGCCGCGAAACCCCGTATCCTACTATTGGATGAACCTTTTTCCGCTTTGGATACATGGCTGCGCTGGCAGTTGGAACAGGAAATGAAAAAAACTTTAGAAGCGTTCCCCGGCGCCACCCTTCTGGTTTCCCACAACCGGAATGAAGTATACCGGTTATGCAGCCGGGTTGGTGTTCTGGCAAATGGAAAATTACAAGCTATCCAGGAAAAATGGACCTTGTTCCAGGAACCCCAAACACCAGAAGCTTGTTTATTAACCGGCTGTAAAAATATTTCTCCTGTGAAAATTTTGCCGGACGGACAAATAGAAGCCTGCTATTGGGGAATCCGGTTAAAGCCGGAAAAACCTGTGGATTCCTCCACCCATTATGTAGGAATCCGCGCCCATTATTTTATCCCTGTTGAAGATTTTTCTTTACCGAATACGTTTGAAGTCCAGGCAGAACAAATAATAGAAGATACTTTTTCCATCATCATTATGGCAAGGACAAAAGGCTCTTTGGAAAAAGGGCGGAAAGGACTCATCCGCTGGGAATTGTCCAAAGAAAAATGGAAAGAACTGCAAGGAAAACGGCTCCTCCTCCATATAGCGGAAAAAGATGTTTTATTGCTTTCATAACAGGAACATAGTCAGCAGCATCCCCATTTGGTAAACAATAAAAGCCGCAGCATATGCAACCGCTGTTTGCCGCAATACCATACGCAGCGCTTCCCAAAAGGAAAGTTCCCGGCTGATGGCAGATAATGCGGAAATACATGGGGGATATAAGGTGAAAAATACCAAAAAAGATACTGCTGATACAGGGGTAAATAACGCTCCCAACGCCTGGCTTAAAGTTACCATCGAACCACCTGCTTCACAAAGAACCCCAAAAGAAGATACAACCGCTTCTTTCCCTGCGATCCCCATCAGCAAAGCAACTGCACTTTCCCGGTTCCCAAATCCTAAAGGCACAAAGAAAGATGCCATCCGGTCTGCAAAATCGGTTAATAAACTTTCCTCCGGCAGGGCAAAGGCCAGGGGCCATAAAGTAATATGACGTAAAAGCCATAAGGAAATACTCATCAAAAATAATACCGTTCCTGCCCGCCGCAAAAAATCACTGCACCGTTCCCAAGTATTCAAACAAATGGTTGAAAAAGAAGGCTTCCGGTATGGAGGCAGCTCTAAAAGAAACCCTTCATCCGGAGTTTTCCGGGTCTTTACAACGGCTGTCCCAAAAAGCAGACTCATAAAATAACAAGCTGCTACCGCAAGTCCGCTATGGGATGGAAAAAAAGTTTCTGCAAACAGCATATAGACCGGAAACTTTGCCCCGCAGGAACAATAAGGAAGCATTTGAATGGTATTGGGCCTTTCTTCTCCCCGCAATGTACGGGCAGACATCACAGCCGTTGTTGTACACCCAAATCCCATCAGCAATGGCACAAAAGCCCGCCCGCTTAATCCCATTCCCTGCAAGGCCCGGTCTGTCAGGAAAGCTGCCCGGGCTAAATAACCGCTTTGCTCTAAAAATGCCATGCCTAAAAATAAAAGGGCTAATTGGGGTAGAAAACACAATACAGTACCCACACCCCCTAAAATTCCTTCACAAACCAGGCTTTCCAGCCAGGAAGCTGCTTCCATGGACTGTAATAAAGTCCATGTCCATTGGGAAACCTGCTCTATCCCTGTATTGATGCTCCTTTGTATCCACTGTCCCAACGTTCCAAAACACAGCCAAAACATGCCTGCCATTACCAATGCCAAACAGGGCAGCGCCAGCAGCCGGTGCAGAAACAATCGGTCTGCTGGCTCTTTTTTGGGCAAAAACGGCTGGCCGGAACGGGCTTTTTCCAATGCTCCCGTAATCAATGTATAACGTTCTTCCGCAATATAAGTATCGGCTTCTTTACCGGTTTTCTTTTCCAGTCTGGCCCGTATTTCTTCCAAACGGTGCTGCTGGCCTTTCCCGCAGGCTGGAGGCACCCCTTCTAATGTGGCCAGCCCCCAAAAACGCAAATTTCCTTTGGGCGGAGGAGCTTGTGCTAAAACGGAAACCGCTTCTGCTGTGAAGCCTTCTAAAAGGCGGCTATAACGGGGTACAGAAGGCTTTTTGGCCCGGCTCAATGCAGATGCCAGCATGGGATCTTCTGATAAAAATACAGGCATCCCTAATGCTTTGGAAAGAGCTGCACAGTCGGTAATGCCCGCGTCTTCTGACAAAACCACTGTTACCGGAATATCTAATTCCAAAAGCTGCAAGGTCAAATATAAACTGCGTTCTAAAGTACGGGATTCCACCAAATTTAAAATAAAATCCGTTTCCCCACTCAATAGAAAATCCCGTGTTACCGCTTCTTCCGGAGTAAACGTGGTTAAAGAATACAGTCCCGGCAAATCTACTAATTTCCCTGTCCCCTCCCGCAAAATCCCTTCCAGACGTTCTACGGTTACGCCGGGCCAGTTTCCTACATGTGCCCTGGCTCCGGTCAGGCGGTTAAATAATGTTGTTTTTCCACAGTTGGGATTCCCTACCAATGCAATGGTTTTCATTTTCCTTCCTCCGCTTTTTCTGGTTTCATCTTGTCCCTTTCATTTTATGCGGCAGGAAAAAGAAAAATCCCCATTGACGGGAACTCCTTGCCGGTGTAAAATGGAAATTGACCTTGTGATGGAAACGTGAAACAAGGCCAAAATAAATGATGAAAGGAGTTACACAATGGAAATCAATGCTATGGCACGTGTGATGGAACTGCAAAGCCAGATCCGCCAAAAGGAAAAACAAACAACAGGGATTTATGGTTCCTTCTTTGACTCGGTAGTGCAAGCCGCTTCTGTAACGCAAACAGAAGAATCTGCTCCAGCCCAGGCCATTTCTTTGGAAGAAATGCTAAAAGCGAGGCATCCCGGCCTTGTATATCATGTTTTTGATGCCAGCACCCCTTACTGGAGAACCAGGGAAGATTATCCTTTCCACCTGCTTTATCAGAAAAATATCAATACGGAAGCTTTAGAAAATTGGAAGCCTTCCGGCCCTAATCCCGACCAGATTTCTCCCAATGTCCAGCGCAACCTTGCAGCAATCCCTCCCGGTGGTAAAGCTGTTATTATCCATCCAAAAGTCCAGGAACGTATGGAACAAGATCCGGAATATGCCAATCTGATTTACCAGCGGATTGAAAGCTGGTGGGCTTTTGATATTGCCCGCAATGAAGCAATTTTACCCGGCAGTACCGCTGGCATGTCCCAGGCCATTGCCATTGGAGAAGATGGCAATATTGCCAATGTACAGGCTTCCTCCGGGCCGTCTATGACGCGATCCAAACGGGAAGAAGAGGAAGGGCCTGATTTTTGGGAGCTGCGCAAAAACCGCCACGACTGGTATATGAAGTTATGGATAGAAGAACAGCTTCAGCGCCGTTTAACGGCTTCTGCGCAACTGACTGCCACGGATCATGCCTCTTTTCCAAGTGCAAAAGCCCAGTTAATTGACATGCTAAACAATGACCAATTAAAATCCATTTTAGGCGATACCATTGCCGGGACTTCGGTTGATGAAGTCTTTGAACATACCCGGAAAGATGCTTTTGGCACAGCATATCTTTTATAAAAAAACTGTTTGGACTCCGTTGGGAGGGAACAGCTTTTGAGGCTTGAATGACGGACGGTCTCAAACCTAAAAAACTCTCTTTGGAAAGGGTTCGCCGGAATATCCGGCACCTTTCCAAAGGGAGTCCTCTTTTTATTTTATTCTTTTTCTTCGTTCATTGCTTTGGCTTGTGCAATGACAGCTTCTTCTAAATTGCTGGGCAGCAATTCATAACGGGCAAATGTCAGTTGGAAATTACCACGGCCCTGGGTGGTGGAACGGAGCATGGTTGCAAAATCACTCATTTCACTCATGGGAACTTCCCCTTCGATCATCTGCAAACCGCTTTCATCTGGATTCATTCCCATAACACGACCCCGGCGCTTATTCAGTTCACTGATAATATCACCAGTGTTGGAATCCGGTACCCAGACTTTCAAACTGCCGATTGGCTCCAATAAAGCCGGGCTGGCCTGGGGCATAGCCGCTTTATATGCCAAAGATGCTGCTGTCTTAAATGCCATTTCAGAGGAGTCTACCGGATGGTAGCTGCCGTCCATTAAAACAGCCTTTAAGCCTACCATGGGATAGCCTGCCAAAATGCCATGTTTGACACATTCCTGCAAGCCCTTTTCTACGGCTGGGAAGAAGTTCCGCGGTACGGAGCCGCCAAAGACCTGCTCCTCAAAGATCAAATCCTCGCCGTCATGAGGAGAAAATTCAATCCATACATCACCATACTGGCCATGGCCGCCAGATTGTTTCTTATGTTTCCCCTGGACTTTGATTTTTTTCCGGATGGTTTCCCGGTAAGGAACACGGGGAGCCTCTAATTTTACGTCAACGCCAAATTTGCTTTTCAGCTTGGAAATAATCACATCCAGATGCTGTTCCCCTAAACCGGAAACGACCTGCTGGTGGGTTTCATTGTTCTGCTCAAAGCGCATGGTCAAATCTTCTTCCATTAAGCGCTGCATTCCCTGTGCTACTTTGCCTTCGTCGCCTTTTTTCGTGACTTTAACTGCCATAGGCAGGCAAGGTTCCGGGAATTCCATCTTCGGTAGGGATACCACCCGTTTCGGATCACACAAGGTGTCCCCTGTAACGGTAGCAGACAATTTTGTAACCGCACCAATATCCCCAGCAGAAATAAATGCAGTATCTTCCTGTTTTTTGCCTAATGTATAAATCAGTTTCCCTAACCGTTCCGGTTCCCCTGTCCGGGCATTGATTGGCGCCATATCAGAGGATAATTTACCGGATACGACTTTGAAATAGCTCAACTTCCCGACAAACGGGTCAGCAACAGTTTTAAATACGTAAGCTGCCAAAGGCGCTTCATCCGTACATTCAATTTCAACCGGGTTGCCCTGGGAATCTACCCCGGTTTCCCCGCCTGCTTCCCAGGCTGACGGCAGATGATCGGCTAAGGAATCCAAAAGCATATCGATCCCTGCCAAAGTAACAGCAGATCCGCATAATACCGGCGTTATGGAATGATTATGAACGCCTACGTGAATCCCGCGAATGATTTCATCACGGGTAAAAGGTTCACCAGAAAAATATTTATCAAAAAGAGTTTCGTCCGCTTCTGCAACAGCTTCACTGATGGCTACGGTTAAGCCTTCCAGACGGTGGGCCATATCCGGCATGGCAACTTCAGAAGCTTCCCCTTTTTCATTATAAGTATAAGCTTTATTATCTACTAAATTTACATAACAGGACACTTTATCTCCATCCATCACCGGAACTACCAGTGGGCAGACAGACGGGCCAAAGGTTGCTTTTAATTCTTCCAGGACTTTATAGAAATCAGCATGGTCTGCATCCATCTTGTTTACAAAGATAATTTTAGAGCGTCCCATTTTCTGTGCCAGATTATAAGCCTTTTCCGCTCCAACGGTGACGCCGGAACGGGCAGATACCGTAATTAAAACATTGCCTGCGGCCCGTACCCCTTCATAGAAGCCTGCGGCAAAATCAAAAAGACCGGGAGTGTCAATCAAATTGATTTTAACGCTGCCCCAAGGGAATGGTGCAACTGTGCTGGACACAGAACATTTTCTTTTTACTTCTTCAGGGTCATAGTCACAAACGGTATTCCCATCGGCTGTTTTGCCTAAACGGTCAGTTATGCCTGCTTTATAAAGCAGCGCTTCTGCCAGGGATGTTTTCCCACTGCCGCTATGCCCTGCAATCGCAACGTTGCGGATTTTACCTGCCAAATATTGCCTCATATATTATTACACTCCTTATATCTGGCGCAATCAAAATATCTGCGCCATTCTTGTTTTTACTCACCCCACGCAGGCGGGGAATGTTTCCCGCCAACATGACATAACTTTATTATACCGTTCTGTTTGCTCTTTCGCAAGGGAAAGAAGCCCTTCCTGCTGTATAAAAAATTTGCCAAATACTATCTAATTTGCATAAAATTTATAGAAAAATGATATTTTTGTCTATGCGAAATCACATTTTGCCGAAATTCGACACCAGGAATGTGATCGCTAATGCCCCCAGCCCATACAGCATTAAGGCATAGAAAGACGCCAATTCCAAAGACCCTGTGAAAATTAAGATAGCAACCAAGCCGTATCCTACAATAATCCCTACCAACTGGGTGATAGCCCCGGCCCGTACAGAACGGCATACACTTCCGGAAGCCCGCAATAACTGCAAAATCCCTGCAATCCCGCCATGATGGGCACAGCCTGCCGTAACATGATCCCGGTAACGGCTCAAGTAGCTGTATTCCGGATGGAGCTTTGCAGGCAATACCCGGACACTGCCTTTCCGGATGCCAAATACAGAAGATACTAAATCACTGGTAATATTCGGATCTGTGGTGTACAGGATAATGGAAACCCCTCTCCGTTCTAAAGCGGCCAACCGTTCCGCTGTCCGGACTTCTCCATTATAACTGATGACAAACATAGCTGATAATTCCCCGGAATTGGAAATGTATAAAACTTTGCGCCCACCCCGGGTATATCGGGCTTCAAAATCCCGGCTGGGACATTCTACTTCATGGTTCTGCATCAGTTCCCGGCCGCCGATCAGCACCCGTTTCCCGTCAACCCATGCCGAAATCCCCATGCCATCCTCATAAATAATACTGTCAACCTTCTTCAGCATCCGCTGGTTGCCGCCAATCATATTCAAAAAGACTCCGGACATCAAACCTTTACAGGAAAGAATCACACTGGCCGCATCCAGAATAGCTTCATCAATCCGTTTCTCCGCAAATACTTTCATTCCGTGAAGCTGTACGCTTTCCCCAGGGAATATGTCTTTTTCATCCAGAAGCACTGCTCCAACTGCGGCCAATTCTTCGGCGGTTTCATACCCCGCTAACATGGCGCCTTCCCCGCCTTTGCACAGCCACTTGGACATACGCCCTAACATCAAATGAGGCACAATCGCGCTGGACAAAGGCGCACAGACACACATGGTTGCAGCAAAGCCGCTGACTGCCAAAACAGGATTTTTCGACAGGAATCCCGTTACACCGCCTATCAGCAAGGCACCTAAAAAGCCTACGGGAGCCGCCACACAATAGAAATTATCGCTGTAATCCCCTGTGTAGCTTTTGGAAAGAAACCCGGTAATAAAGCCTGTGGGGGCATGGTAGGCTACTTCGTCCACTTCAGGCCCCAATCCCCGGGAAAGCTCCCGGGCAAATTCCTTATTATAGACCGAAAGCATGGCATACATTTCCTTGCCGCTGGTCAGATATTTAAAATTCCTTCGTATCCTGGCGGTCAGCATCATTTTCCCGTATAAGGTAAACAAAAGGGCTAACATGGCTGTGGGAATATAAACGCTTACATCTTCTTCCATAAGCTGGTCGGGATAAATGATCAGTACAATTCCCTGAATGAGAACTGCTAATACTGCCAATGCCGCTGGTGTATCAGAATTGGCATGTAACCGGAACAAGGCCCCAAATCCTGTCCCGATAATATTGGAACAGGCTAACGCCCCAATGACACAAAGGCCCAGCAATACGCCCATAAAAACACGGGGGTGTAAATCCGGATAAATAATCTCAAAAGGCAGACCTAACAATTCATCCTCCTGCAAGCCGATTAAATCGGCAAAAGGCGGGCGCTTAATAGAGAATACCAGATAAGCGGTTACAAGGGTCAAAATTACCATGATAACTGACCGTACAAATAATCCAACAGCCTGCTTTTTCAAATCCTTTTCCACATAGGGAGCGTCTTCCGGAACCGCAAAATCATCATCCGGCACAGGCTGTTCCATCATTTCCTGCTCCAAAAAGGACTGGTGCCACTGGCTCCGGGCTAAAATTTCCGGTTCTTCTTCCGGGGAAGCCCCCCCTGGATAAGGCGGGCGTTCTGCGGTTTCCTCCTGATCAAAGTCAAAATGAACCGCAAAATCCCCAGTCCGGGTGGAATCATTTGGAAAATCCTGCTGGACAGGAGGCGCATCATCTTCAAACCGGTTCATTCTTTGAGGCGGCTCCGGGGCATACTGGTTGTCCCCATAATAGTTGCTGTCCTCATAAGGCGCCATATTTTCCGGTTCCGGCGCGCGGCTTTGTGCCCTGTAATTTTGCTGTCCGTAATCCTGTGCCTGGGCTCCATAGCCGGGCGTTCCATAATTCTGCTGCCCGTAACCAGGTGTATTATTATAATCCTGCCTGCTGTAAGGTTCCGCCCCCTGGGGGAAATCTTCTGCCATATCTTCCGGGTTCTGCCAGTAAGAAGGTGCTTCCCTGGAAGGATATGGCGAAGGCTGGCGGGCCTGCTGGCGGCTGGCTGGCGGTGCCTGCCGGGGTTGGGGTTCCGGCTTTTGCCGGTTCACCGCTTTATTGAATATGGCTGTTTCCTGAGGGGCCTGTCTGCGGGAAGGTTTCTCCTGTTTTTGGGGGACTGCTTCCTGCCTGGGAGCCGGCTCCGGACGGCGGGATGGCCAGGTTTGCGGCGGCGGCTTTGTGCCCGATCCGCTTGGTACATCATAACGGCGGGGCTGGGGGGCTGGCGCCCTTCTGGGAGGCTCTGCCTGAGCTGGCTGGGACGGTGCCGGCGGCATGTACTGAGGGTATTTTTGCTGCTTCTGCCAGGGGTTTTCCCATCCGCTGTTGTATTGCGGTTCTTCTTCCATTGCCGGATATTCCGGTTCCGGCTCTGGCTCCGGGAATGGACGCCGGGCCTGCTGGGGACGCCGGACAGGAGGTAATTCCTGTTCCCCCATTTCTTCCGGCAGGGGATTCGCTTCAGGCGCCCCATAGGAGGAGGCTGCCTGGGCTTTTTTCTGGCGGATTTCTGCCAGAATATCATCTACATTATAAGACAATTCCTATCCTCTCCTTGACTCTTCCTGCTTTCCATCCAAACCGATGGCCTGCCTTTGCCGGACAGCTTCATAAATCAAAGCTCCGGCTGCAACAGAGGCATTCAGGGAATTTACTTTCCCCATCATCGGCAGGGATACCAGTCCGTCACAGTGCTCCCGCACCAGCCGAGAAAGCCCAAAGCCTTCTGAACCAATTACCAATCCAAAAGGCCCTTTCATATCTGTTTTATCCCAGGGCACCCCTGCCGAATCTGCACCGTAAATCCATATGCCTTTTTCTTTTAACATTTTGATTGCATTGACTAAATTTGTAACACGGGCTATGGGCAAATGCTCTACTGCACCGGCGCTTGTCCGCCCTACTGTCGGCGTCAGCCCGCAGGAGCCTCTTTTCGGCAGAATGATGCCGTGCATACCTGCCGCTTCTGCTGTACGGATAATTGCCCCCAAGTTATGAGGGTCTTCTATACCGTCCGCTATCAGTAAAAAAGGAGGTTCTTCCCCAGCCCGCTGTAAAATTTCTTCTACGGTGCTGTATGAAAAGGCCGCTGCCAATGCCGCTACCCCCTGGTGGGGCAGGCCGCCGGAAAGGGCTTCCAGTTTTTCTGCTGTGACCCGTTTGACTGGGATTCCCTGTGCCCGGGCCATCTCAATGATCCGCCCTACTGGTCCGCCTTTGCCATTATCGCATATATATATACATTCTGTTTCCCGGCCGCCCTGCAATAATTCCGCTACCGCATTGCGGCCTAATACAAGATTGCTGCCTTCCTGATCCGGGGCCGGATTCCTATTTCCCATATTTTTTCATTCCCTCACTTTTTCCGCATAACACGCATCTATTTCTTTTTATCCTTATATTTCTATATCCTTGTCATTATAGCATACCGTCTTTCCATATGCCAGCTTTTCTCTCAGGATTTTCAGCAAAAGAAAAAATTTAACAAATAAACGACAAAAAAAGCTCTGGAACTGGCTTTGAATCCAGTTTGCAGAGCTTTTATCTTTGCGGATTTCCTCTTAAAGCAGGAAAAATACTGCTGTTACTGCCGCACCTGCCAAGGCTGCCAGAGAAAGCCGCATGACATCAAACCAAAACCTTCCCTTCCCCCGGGCCGGAGGATGGTATTCGATCTGGCCTAAATAGTCCCAGGCATGGGATTTCAACTTGTTTTTATCTTCCTCCGGCGCGTTGGGCCGCAGGAATAAAATCGCTTTTTCAAAATATTTATTGTCGGTACGCACCACTTCAATTACCTTTTGGCTGACGCCCTTTAGCAACAGGCCCACTCCCTTTCCATAATCTACATCCTATTTTTGTCTGAAAGCTCCATTTTATTCTTTTGTCAAGGGCTATTTTTCACAAAAGGGTTTTCCACATTTTCCACATAGTTTTATACCAAAGGTATTGTGGTTTTTTTGAAACTTCGCTGGAATTTTTATAATACAGTGGAAAACTAGGTTGAAAATGGGGAAAACTTCGGTTTAAACGGTTTTCCGGCTGTTGAAAACACTTGTGGATTCCTTGGGGAAAACTATTCCAGTGAAAAATTCCATGGTTTACATCTGGTATTGTCCATTTTATGGCCGCTTTTTTTTTGTAAATATTCCATGAATTTCTATGAATTTTTCCTTTCAAATTGCGTCAATATCTGCTATACTGAAAAAACATTTTCCACAACGAAAGGAAGTGTTATTTTTTGCCTGCCACCCTCTTTCCACCGGAAGTGGAAAAGGCTGCGGATTGCCTGTCCATCCCACTTTCGACACTTTTCGACTTGGAAGCAACCTTGGACTGCGGACAGGTGTTCCGCTGGGGAAAACAGCCCAACGGCCGTTTTTGGGTCGCTGCCGGGAAAGTTGTTTGTGAAATTTCACAATCCCAAAATGCCCTCCATTTTTACGGAATATCCCAGGAAATCTTTGAAAGCTTCTGGAAGCCTTATTTTGATTTGGACCGGGATTATGAAAGCATCTGCCGCATCTTATCTCAAGATCCCATCCTTGCTAAAGCCATTGATTATGCTCCAGGCATTCACATCCTCCATCAAGATCCCTGGGAAGCCCTTTGTTCCTTTATCATCAGCCAAAATAACAATATTCCCCGTATTAAAGGCATTCTTTCCCGGTTGTGCCAGGGCTGGGGAGCCTCTCTGGGAAATGATTATTATGCTTTTCCAGAACCGGAAACTCTGGCCCTTTGCACGCCGGAATCCCTGGGGGATTTACGGGCAGGGTTCCGGGCCAGATACCTGATTGACGCTGCCCAAAAAGTAGCTTCCGGCGCCGTGGATTTACAGGCTTTGCAGGTTCTGCCCTTGGAGGAAGCCCGCGCCCATTTGCGCCAGATTATAGGCGTAGGCCCTAAAGTTGCCGAATGTACCCTGCTTTATGGATGCGACCGCATGGAATGTTTCCCGGTGGATGTATGGATTGCCCGGGCAATGGAACGGCTATTCCCTCACGGTCTGCCGGAATGGGCGGCTCCCTGGGCCGGCATTGCCCAGCAGTATATTTTCCATTATATCCGCCATGAAAAATAAAACGCCTTACCTGTAAAATGGATTGCATTTCCAAAAAGAACGCGCTATAATAATGGAGAGGATTCCGACAGAATCCATCATTTTCCGACAGATAACGGGAAGGTGAGCCATTTTGACAGTCGCGCAGTTTAAACGCTTGAAACCGAAATATAAAGTCCGCTGGGTTGTAGCCTGGATTATCCTGATCGCCATTTGTATCGGGATTCTGCTGGGTATTTCTGCTTTATTTTCCCTGGCCCGCACCCATTTAAGTACAAAAACTTTGGAGGATGTGTCCCCACGAAATGCTTTGCTGCAAAGTTCTTTTGCCAAAATTGTGGAGGCTCTGGGGCAGGAAGATCCGGAAAATATTTATGTCATGAACAGTAAAATTACCTGTAACAATCTGGGGGCTGTCCAGGAATTTGACATGGAATTTGTAGATGTAAAAAGCTCCAAAGAGGCTCAGACCTGGGTTGTCCATATTGATGAAAAAAAATCCTTCATGCGGCGGACTGCCATTGAAAACCAGAACCGCAGCTCCCTTTCTTATACAAAAATATCTTTTGCGCAATATTTTCCTTCCTTATCCCGGATCAGTGCCCCCCATTTTTTGGAGAGAATCCAAAAAGAACTCCCTGTGGGGGAAGGCGGCCTGTATATTTTCCAGGACTCTTTTGATGACAGCAAAAATCCCCAATTTACATCTTATTTGCACGACGGGCATCTGGGCTTTATTGTGTCTTCTTCCGGCGGCGTCAGCAATTTAACAGAAACTTATCAGCCTACTCCCGGTACACAGGTTCCCTTGCTGCTTTCCACCCAGGCTGTCAATGAGAAAAAATCCAATGAAAAACGGACTGTATTATTAGATCCGGAGGAACGGGCTGTCGTCCTCTTTGGCACAGGGCCCTGGACAAACCTTTGAAAAATAAAAATGCTTCAGAAACACCGGATTCCCTTTCCAAGGGCTTCCGGTGTCCCTTTTTTTATTCTGCCCGTTCCAGCAAAATCGCTATTACGGTTATGTCATCCTCATGACCGTCTGTCCGGTGTTCCCTTGCTCCCATTGCCAAACGCTGGCTCAATTCTTTGGGATTGTCCCCTTCAAAACGCTCCAGCTCCCGCAGCAGCCAGTCTGCTCCGCCTGCGGTAGCTCCATCTGTGACCATAACGATCCAGTCCCCTTCCCGCAACGTTGCCGCGTTCCGTTCAAAATTTACCGTACTTAAAATTCCTACCGGCAAAGAACAGGATTCTACATAGCCGCTTTTTTTGCCTTTTCTTAGAAAGGTAGGGGCTGCGCCTGCTTTATAAAATTCCGCTTTGCCTGTATATAAGTCAATCCCGGTAATATCAATGGTTGACAGGGATTCTTCCCCGGTTTTCACCAGCAACGCCGAATTCACCAGCCGCAAGGCTGCATCCATACTGACGCCGGCTTCAATCAGCCTGCCTAACAGATCCGCTGTCATGGCGGAATCTACTGCGGCATTGCGGCCGCTGCCCATGCCGTCGGATAAAATAAAATTGACCCGTCCCCCTCTGCCGTCTACATAACTGTAACTGTCGCCGCAAAGCCGGGCATCTCCATTTCCTAGCTGGGAAGCTCCCCATTTAATGGAATAAACTGCTTTTTCTGTGTAAGTCATGGTGACGGATCTGCCGTCCGGAGATGTCCGGCAAAAAGGCAGATCAAATGGATGCTCACAGATTTCTGAAAGATCGGCTGTGGATTGTATGTCTTCCAAACGGGGCCTTTTTTGGGCTGGCAGATCAAATTCCAGCCGCATACAGCCATCCGCATCCAGCATACAGCAGATTTCCCCTGCCGGTGCTTTCTTTTTCCGCAGGTATTCTCTGACTTTGCCTTCTGTACGGGTATCCCGGGATACCATATGCTCCATTTCCACACCCATGGCATCAATCATCAGAGCCATTCCTTCAAACTGGTCGGTTACAACGCCCCGCACCTGATCTACCTTCCGCCGGAGTGCTTCCCGTTCCACATATTCTTTATAATAAAGGGACATCCGGTCTGCTAATTCTGCGGTACGGGTACAGTATTCCTGGAACCACATGGGAAATGCCTCCTCTGTTATGGATTCCTGGCTGCGCAGCAAGTCCATTGCATGATTCATTGCACTGCAAGTATCCCCATACCTTTCCTGCCAGCAGACGGATTTTTCCCGGCAGCTCCGGCATACTTTATCTGCCGCGCAGGAATATACAGACGATGGATCGCCCCGGTGCAAACGGGCCATTTCCTGATTGACCTGACGGGTGGTATCCGCCACTTCCCGCAAAGCCCCTGACATGGAATCCATCCGGTTCCGCAAAAGCCGGCGGCAGGCTTCCCCGCTGTCGCCCTTGGAAAAACAGGCCTGGAGCTTGGAAACAGTGCTCTGGGGCGTTAATAAAAAGAACAAGGCGCTGAAAAATAATTCTGCCAGATAGGGGGCTATGTCAGCAGGATGGACGATTAGCAAGGCAAAAATATTGATGAGTAAAAAGACAGCGGCACAGGGAAAACGTCCTAACCGGCCAAATACCCCTGCTAATAAGCCTCCAAAACCATAGCTCCCCATTAAGAAAGCTTGTCCCCCAAAAATTCCTGCTGTCAGCCCTCCTATAATGCCGGCGACAGCGCCGCCCGCTTCCTGGGCCAGCCGGGCAGAAAGCAAAATCGCTGTACCTGCTAAAATCCGCCCTAAGGAAATTTGGAAAAAGCTGAAGGGCACCAAAGCTAAAACTGCAATGGACAGGGTAATAACAAAAGAAAATAAATCTGCCTGTCTTAAATTTTCCACGCCGCACTGAAAAGCATTTAAAGTACGGGCAAAAAAATAGGACGCACAGCCTGCCAGAAGCACTTCCGAAACAGCCAGCAGGCTGTCATATATGGTCCCGTTCGTTACTGCCAATAATACCGCAGAGGGAACCGCTAATGCTCCAGCCGCTGCTCCAGGCTTTGGAATCCGGGAAAAAAGTCCGTTCTGCCACCGCAGTCCCGCTAATAATAACATGGCAAGCACATATTTTACAAACCCCGGAGGCGCAAATGCAATATATCCTATCATTGCTCCAATAATGGCTGCCGGTGCGTCATTCTTTTTGACTGCCGCACCATAAGCAATGCCAAATGGGGACAAGGTTCCTAATACAGATGCCTTTGCAGCGAGAAACCCAGCTGCTGCCCAGAGCAGGCCCCCCAGGATATATTTCCCTACCGCTTGTTTTTCTGCTATCGGCTCTGCCGCCGGGGGAGAAAAAAAACGATTGACTTGCATAAATTCACCTGCTCCTCATAAAATAGTAAGATCGCTTCCATTTCCTTTATTCTAAAGACTGGGGATCAAAATCTTTGTCGCATTGCGTCACCAGCAAAAATAAGGGATTTATACCCTCCAGATCCGATAAAATAACCTAAAAACAACAAAAAAACGCCCGCTATATCAGCGGACGCTATGATAATTCGGAATTGACACCTTTCCAGCCATATGTTATTTTTAAAAGGCAGGAATCCTTTTAAGCTTCCTCCTGAGGCGGATAGGCAATTTCCATTTCTGCATTCTGCACCAGATTTAACAGGGAGGATGCAAACAAAGGATAATTCCGTTCCAGGGATTCCGTAGTAATGGACAAGGCTTCCGGATTGGAAACCTTATCTAAGCTGCCAATGGGCGTTCCCTGGGAAATTGAGGCCGCATTGGCACAATGGAGCTGCATGGAGGCATCTGCATAAGGCTGCGCAATGGATTCCGGAACCGTAAACATCGCATTTTGATTTTTGGGATTGACACGGTACACAATGCGGAACATCCGGTAAACAGACAACATTAAAAAAGCGGAAACTTCTTCAATCAAAGTCCGGCAATTACTGCGGGCCAGCAAATCAAATAATACATTGATGGAATTGGCAATCAGCTTCTTATTCAGCAGCGGCAATACTCCTGCTTTTGTGATATGATCCCGCCCCATTGCATCTGGTTCGGGAATATCTTCTATGGTTAGTTTTGATCCCTGCCGGTCCGGGGAACGGCCTAACAGGTAGTCGCAGGAAACACCATAGAAATCAGCGCAGCGGCATAAAAAATCAAGGCCACATTCACGAATTCCCTTTTCATAGTGGGAAAGCAGAGCTTGGGATATGCCAAGCTGGGATGCGGCCAGTTTTTGGCTGATGCCTCGTTCCTTCCGCAGAAGGGTCAAGACACGGGGGAAATCTGCATTCATATGTAACTCCTCATGTTTCCAGCCCCCAGGGGGAATGGGGGATTCTGGAACCTCAAAAAAAATAGCGGATGAATCTTCTACCGCTTTTTGCCTTTACATATCGTAAATTATATAATATGGAAAACACTTTGTAAATAGAATCCGGCGAAAATTGTAGATTTTTGTTGAATAAACGCAAAAAAGGATGGTTGTTTATATGATAACTTACAAAATTCACATGATCAGACATGGACTAACCCAGGCAAACCTGGAACGGAAATATATTGGCCGTACCGATCCGCCTCTATGTGACGTTGGCTTGCGGCAGCTGCGGGATCTGCAAAAAGACTGGGGTTATCCTTCTGTTCAGCAGGTTTATTCCAGCCCCCTGATCCGCGCTACCCAGACTGCCAAGCTGATTTATCCCAACTACGAGCCGGTACTGGTGGAAGGAATCCGGGAAATTGATTTCGGGGATTTCGAGGACCGCACCATTGAAGATTTGGAAAAAGATCCGGTGTTCCGGGAATGGATCGCTTCGGAGGATATGGCTGTTCCCAATGGCGAAAGCGGCAAAGATGTTTACGAACGGTCTGTGGAAGCTTTGGGCTGGATTTTCCAGGAAATGATGGATAAAAAATTAACTTCTGTGGCTGTTATTACCCATAGCGGGCTGATTACCGGACTGTTAGCCAACCTGGGGCTTCCGGAGCGGGAAGCCGTCCGGTGGAACTGCGATCCCGGCCGGGGCTACACTTTACTGATGACCCCTCAATTATGGATGCGGGATAAGAAATTTGAAGTTTATGGAAGAATCCCTGTGCCCCTTTATACGGAGGAGGAAGAAGAAACTGCCTACTGGCAGGATCTGGATTATGGGGACGGCATGTAATAACCTCTCATTCTATTCAAAACGCTTATTGCCCGCGCCATAAAATTTTGTTATACTAAAGGGCGGAGCTTATCCTCAAAAGCTTTCAGGATAAGGGGATTTTAATGTATAAGGAGTTTTTTTCATGGACAAAATGAAAGTGTGTGTTTTAGAAGGAGATGGCATTGGCCCGGAAATCGTCGGGCAGGCCCTCAAAGTATTGGATACTGTCTGCAAAGCACGTTCCATTTCTTTAGAAACGGATCATGCTCTGATTGGCGGCGCCGCTATTGATGCTGTTGGGGAACCCCTGCCCCAGGATACCATAAACCGCTGCAAACAGGCAGACGCTGTTTTATTAGGAGCCGTAGGCGGCCCCAAATGGGATGACGTCCCTTCCCATCTGCGTCCGGAAAAAGGGCTGCTGGGCATCCGCAAGGCACTGGGCCTGTTCTGCAACCTGCGTCCTGCCGCTATTTTCCCTGCATTGAAAGAGGCTTCCCCCCTGCGCCCGGAAATTGTAGAAGGCGGCGTAGATTTGGTGGTCGTCCGGGAATTAACCGGGGATGTTTATTTTGGAGAACATACCCGCACTGAACAAAATGGCGTCACCGTGGGCCAGGATATTATGTCTTATAGCGTGCCGGAAATTGAACGGATCGCCCATAAAGCTTTCCACCTTGCCCGGAAACGCCATAAGCGGGTAACTTCCGTGGACAAAGCCAATGTTTTAGAAACGTCCCGGGTATGGCGGGAAACCGTTTCCCGCATTGGTGACGAATATCCTGACGTTAAGCTGAACCATATGTATGTGGATAATGCCGCTATGCAGCTGGTCCGCAACCCTGGCCAATTTGACGTACTGGTAACAGGCAACCTGTTTGGAGATATTCTTTCTGATGAAAGCTCCATGATTTCCGGTTCTATCGGGATGCTGGCTTCTGCCAGCCTGGGCGAAGGCTCCATGGGCTTATATGAACCAATTCACGGCAGTGCTCCGGATATTGCCGGACAAGGGTTAGCCAATCCTTTGGCTACCATCCTTTCTGTTGCAATGATGCTGCGCAGCAGTTTCGGATTGAACCATGAAGCCGATCTGGTCGAAAAAGCCGTGTCCCAGGCTCTGGATGAAGGGCGTACTGCCGATATTCAAGCTGACGGGCTGCCGGTTTTATCAACGGAGCAAATGGGCGATCTTGTGGCAGAAAAAGTAAAGGCTTTGCTGGAGGCATAAAAAAATCCGGCGGAAGCCGGAAAGGAGTTTATGAGGAGTTTTCAGGACTTAAAAAGGGAAAGCCGCTATAAGCTGCGGGGCTTATGGGGCAAAGCCATCCTTTTACATCTTTTACTTTGGGTGCCGGGACTTCTTGCAGGACTGACCGAACAGGGGCTGCGTATGGCAGGGAAATTTCCTGCCTTTGGGGAAGGGGCTTTTGCTCCCGCTTCCCCCAGCCCTCCTGCTATGCTGGCTGCTTTGGGATGCGGCATCCTGTGTTTTTCCTTATGGGCCCCCTTTGCCCAGGGACAAGCCCGCTGGTACTGGCTGGCCCATTCCGGCCTGCCGGGCGGGGCTAAGGAAGCTTTTTATTATTTTAAATCCTGGCGTTCCTGCGGAAAATCCATCTGGCTTTCGTTTCAAATTGCCTTTCGGACAGGATTATGGTTCCTTCTGTTTTCTGTGCCGCCCTTCTTTGCTGCCGGGAGCTGGGTTTGGTTCCGGCGGCAAATGGCTTCCGCTCTCGACTTCGGGGCTATGGAACCAATTTTCCGGATTTTACTGGCTTTATGGCCCTTGCTGGCTTTCGGGCTGGCTGGCATACAGGCACAGCGCTATTTTTTAGCGCCCCGCATCCTTGCCCAGAAACCGGAAGAACCTGTAAAACGAATCCTGCGGCGGAGTTCCCGTTTAAGCCGGGGATACCGCGGAAGAATATGGATGCTATATTTATCCTTCTGGCCCTGGATGCTTCCAAAGGCCGGCATACTCCTCTTTCTGATGGCAAGCCTTTTCATGCCCGTTTTATTTTGGGGCGCCCCTGCTTCACTGCTTTTGTCGGTTATTCTGGGGTTTTACTGGCGGCCTTTCCAACAGGAAGCTTTAGCCTGCTGTGCTGCCGGTTTCCTTTACGGCACCATTCAGCAAGAGGAAACTTTGGCCGAAAATATGACCCGGGAATATTTTGCCAAAACTGGAGAAGCCATTCTGCCGGAAAATTTCCAGTCCACCCCCATGCCTTGGGGCCAGCTGGAATAAAAACTTATTTTTATAAAATAAAGGATGGGGAACGGCATAGAAATCCTATGCCGTTCCCCGTTCTTTCGACATTCACTGGTGTTGGTTTCGTTTAGGACGAAACAGGTTAAGCTTCTTCGGTTAAAGTTTTTGTCAAAGCTTGCAAGCACTCTTCACACACATTTTTTCCCTTATATGTTTTTACATTGCTGGCGCTGCTGCAAAAAATACAAGCAGGTTCATACTTCTTCAGGATAATCTGGCTGCCTTCCACATAAATCTCCAGGGAATCGCGTTCGTTAATGTCAAGAGTACGGCGCAGTTCGATGGGAAGTACAATACGTCCTAATTCGTCAACTTTCCGCACAATACCTGTCGATTTCATAAATACTTCTCCTCCTTCCACCATGGTGAATGCTTCTATTTAATAATAACGGAAAATAGTGGATTTGTAAAGAGTTTGCAGGCATTGTTTTACAATTTGTTATTATGTCGAAAATTCAGGTAAAATTACCATAATATTTTTATCAATAATCAGAAAAAAAGGTAATTTTTTTCATTCAAACAGCCGAAACCAATAGCCTTTTTGTCCGGATTCTTGTACAGAATATAACAAAATATTTCCATTTTTTTGGTTTTTTAAGGAATAAAAGGATTCTTCTTCCATTTCAACGGTTATGTAATTTTATGCCATATTAACCAAATTTTTTAGGATCCTTTTCAGGCGTTTCAAAACCCTGAAAAGGACCCTCTTTTCCCTCTGAATCTTATCTATTTTACAAATACTATAAGGCTGGAAACCCTATTTTTTTATAAACTTTTGCCAATGTCCGGGCTGCAATTCCTGATGCTTTTTCTGCACCCTGTTTCCAGCAGCTTTCCAAATAGGCACGATCCTTCATGAACTGGGCATGGCGTTCCCGTATGGGACGCAGGGCTTCTGCTACCGCTTCCCCTACGGCCGTTTTGAAATCCCCATACCCTTTCCCGGCAAATTCTTTTTCGATTTCTTCATAGCTTTTCCCTGTTACAGCACTATAAATGGAAATCAGGTTGTTAATCCCGTCTTTTCCTTCCCGGTAAACCACTTCCGCTTCTGAATCGGTTACTGCTGAACGGAATTTCTTCAAAATGGATTCCGGGGAATCTAAAATGGAAATAAAGCCTTTGGGATTCTCGTCGGATTTACTCATCTTTTTTGTCGGGTCCTGCAATGACATAATTTTTGCGGAGGTTTTTGGAATATACGGCTCCGGTAATGTGAAGGTCTGTCCATGTATCCCATTAAACCGCTGGGCGATATCCCGCGTTAATTCTAAATGCTGTTTTTGATCAATGCCTACCGGTACTAAATCTGCCTGGTACAACAAAATATCAGCAGCCATTAGCGTGGGATACGTGAAAAGCCCTGCATTTACATTGTCCGGGTGGCGCTGGCTTTTATCCTTAAACTGGGTCATCCGGGATAATTCCCCAAATTGTGTATAACAGTTCAGTACCCAGGCTAACTGGGCATGGGCCGGTACATGGCTCTGTAAAAATAATACCGATTTCTCCGGATCAAGCCCGCAGGCTAATAAAAGGGCATAGGCTGAAATGGCATTCTCCCGCAGCGCTTTCGGGTCCTGCCGGACTGTAATGGCGTGCATATCTACAACAGAATAACAACAATGATATTCTTCCTGCATGGATACCCAGTTCTTTACGGCCCCTAAATAATTCCCCAGGGTAAATGTACCAGTAGGCTGGATGCCCGAAAAAATAATCTTTTTACGGGGAGCTGTATTTTCCATCAATATCACCTCAAAAATTCTTTTGTTAATAAGCCAAGCCGTTTTACACCTTCTACAATGGCTTCGTCCGCAGGCGTGGAAAAATTCATCCGGAAGGAACGGCAGGGCGTTTCCGGATCTGCTAAAAATGCAATGCCCGGTACTACTGCTACGCCCCGTTCTACTGCCTTCTGGCAGAAGCTTGTCATATCAGCCCCTTCCGGCAATGTGCACCATAAGAATAACCCGCCTTCCGGATTGGTATGGGCTACTCCGGAAGCAAATTCTTTTTCCATTGTGGAAATCATCAATTCACATTTCCCACGGTAAATCCCTTGCAGCCGGGAAAGATGACTGTCTAAATCCCGGGTCGCTAAAAACCGGTAACAAATCATCTGCGACAACATGGTGGTATGCACATCAGCACATTGTTTCCCTACTACCATTTTCGCTAAAATTTCTTTGGGCGCTATTACATATCCTACCCGCAGGCCCGGCGCTATAATTTTGGAAAAGCTTCCCATATATATGACTGCGCCTTCTGTATCCATGGACTTGATGGACGGGATCGTTTCCCCATGGAACCGCAGATCCCCATATGGATTGTCCTCTAAAATCATTACATTATATTTTTGCGCCAGGGCTAAAACGGCTTTCCGCTTTTCCAGGCTGGTGGTAATGCCAGAAGGATTTTGAAAGTTCGGAATCATGTAAAATAATTTTACATGGGGCTTTTTCATTTCAGCTTCCAGCTTTTCCAGGTTTACCCCGTCTTCTTCCATTTCTATCCCCACCAGCTTCGCCCGATAGGAACGGAAACAATTCAAACACCCTATAAAAGAAGGATCTTCACATAATACCGTATCTCCTGGATTGATTAGGGTTTTCGTTACTAAATCTGCCCCCTGCTGCGCCCCGGAAATAATCATCAGACCTTCATTTTCTGAAATTGATATATCATAACGTGTTTTACATAAATTGCGGACGGCTTCCAATAAAAGCGGATACCCTTCTGTTACGCCGTATTGAAGGGCATCTACTGGCTGTTCCTGCAAAATATCTGCTGTAATTTGTGCAATGTCCCCTATGGGAAAAGCATTTGGCGCTGGATTGCCTGCCGAAAATGCAATTACTTCTGGATTTGATGTTGCTTTGAGAATTTCACGGATCATGGAAGGCTGCATGGCTGCCATCCGTTCCGAAATTTCATACTGCATAATAAAAGACCCTTTCCATATTTTTTATTGGATTGCCTATTATTTTAACACAGCAAAGTGCAGATTTCAACGGGCTTCCACCTAAAGTAAAATATCAAGTGACTTTTGTCCTTTTTTCTGGTATAATTGGAACAGGAGCTGCCCTGTTCTATTGCAGCTTTTAAAAAATTTTTGGAGGGATGATATTTATGACTTATGAAGTCAAAGGTGAACCTACCCCTGTGGTCATCTGCAAGCTGAACCCTGAGGAATCTATGATAACGGAAAAAGGCTCTATGGTCTGGATGAGCCCTAATATGGATATGCAGACTTCAGCAGGCGGTGTGGGAAAAGCCATTGGCCGGATGTTTTCCGGGGAATCCATGTTCCAAAATATTTATACCGCTAAAGGCGGCCCTGGTATGATTGCATTTGCTTCCAGCTTCCCTGGTACCATCCGCACGGTACAAATTACTCCAGATAAACCGGTTATTGCTCAAAAATCCGCTTTTTTAGCTGCTGAACGGGGCGTCGAATTGTCTGTATTTTTCCAGAAAAAACTTGGTGCAGGCTTTTTTGGCGGGGAAGGCTTTATTATGCAAAAGCTTTCCGGCCATGGAACCGCTTTTTTAGAAATTGACGGGTATGGGGTAGAATATGATTTGGCACCCGGTGAAAAAATTGTTGTGGATACCGGGAATTTAGCCATCATGGATGCTACCTGTTCCATTGATATCCAATCTGTCAAAGGTGTAAAAAATGTTTTGTTCGGCGGCGAAGGGCTTTTCAATACTGTCATCACCGGGCCAGGACATATCCTCCTGCAAACAATGCCTATCAGCGCTTTTGCCGGAGCAATTTCTTCTGCAATCCCTTCCAAAAGCTAAAAAACCCCATAAAAAAGCTCCTGGCAAAACACCAGGAGCTTTCTTTATTTTATGATTCAGCTTAAATTAAAGAGCTCAGGAACATTCCGTTGGTATAAGCATTGACATAGCTTTGGTCACGGCCATACATATAGTTGGAATAAGATACCCCTACCGACTGCGGATACAAATTCCGGGAATTGTTCATGGCATTTACCGTTTTGCCATAAGCATTGCTGGCAATCCCGCTGGCCCCGCCTAAAATCTTTTCTACATCCTGGGGATTCTGCTTCAAAGCCTGGGACAGTTTGCTTTCATTCACAGAAAGGGCCCCATTCATATCAACGGCAATCCCGATTTTAGATAAAGCGCCGGATTGGAAACGGGTGGTTGCGAAGGAATATGCCAAATCTGAAACGGCTGTGGAAACATCTTTATTCTCATTCAGGAATGATAATGTTTTATTATAGCTGTCTGCAAATTTTTTAATGGCGTCAATCGTCCGGGAATTATCTACTGTTTTCCTGGAAATCTCTGTGGTACCTTCACCTTTCAGCGTAACATTGATCCGTTCACCGGATAATGTAATGTTATTGCTTTGGGAAGTCTGGTTTTCTCCGCCATTTACAGAATAAATTGCATCTTTCGCTTCCTGATCTTCTTCCATGCCGATTTTCTCTGCCAGGCTGCCGGAAAATTCAACTTCAAACTGGCTCTTGGTGCCTGTTTTATCTGCCTGGAATGTCAGTGTGCTTTGACCATTCTTTTCCGTTACGGAAGCTGTAATCCCTAAATCCCGCCCATTGACGGCTGACGCAATTTGTTCATAATAAGATTTATTGTTCTTGGTGCTGTCAAAGTCAAAATTAAAGGTGGATTTCTTACCGTCTGCCCCAGTCAGGGTTAAGGTCGTTTTCCCGGCTAAAGTATTCCCCGTGGATTTTACTGCCGAAGAAGTATAGGACTGGGCCTGAGCGGTCTGTGTTACGTTCAGCTTGTAACTATTGGTGGAGGCCGCCATATCGCTTGTTACAGAAGCAACGTCTGAATTGCTGCTGCCGTAGCCAGTAGGACGGAAAACACTGTTGCTGCTGAATGCTTTCAATGCAGAAGAAGCCGATTTCAAATTACTGAATACGGAATTAAAATCGGAATAGAAAGCTTTGGAATTGCTTTCCTGTTTGGCAATCGCATTTAAAGAATCTTTGATGCTGGAATAGCTGCCGGAATAATATTTCTCTAACAGGCTGTAATTGATACCGCCATAGTTAGGAACCATATTGCTCCAAGAATTCCTCTGGCTGGAGCCGAAAAGACTGCTGGAACCAAACAGGCTGTTGGTGGAGCCAAAGTTCCCGTAACTGCTTCCATAGCTGCCGCCAAACAAGGAGGAATACATACTGTAATTCAAATAGCTGCTAATGCCGTACGTCATCATTTTCATCTCCTTATTTTAAATTCTAAAAAAATCAATCGTCTGACGATATACCTTCCCTATATCCTTAATCGGCACTTTTGGCAATTTCTTAACCACAAATATGAAATTTTTATGGGGGAAATTTTACATCCCTTTTGCTTTGTTGGAACAGGCTTCCATGGCTTCCAGCACCGCGCTGCGGAACCCACGGGCTTCTAATGCCCGTACCGCCTCAATCGTTGTCCCCCCCGGAGAACAGACCATATCTTTCAATGCCCCCGGATGCAGCCCCGTTTCCAATACCATTTTGGCACTGCCCAGCACAGCCTGTGCCGCAAATTCATACGCCATGTCACGGGGCATCCCGTCCCGGACTGCCCCGTCCGCCAATGCTTCAATAAATATATACACATAAGCCGGTGAGCTGCCGCTGACCGACACTACCGCATCCATTAACCGTTCCGGAATAATGGTGCATTTCCCAAAGCTGCGCAGTAAACTGCACACATATTCCAATTCTTCCGGGGCAACAAACTGGTTATGACAAACGGCAGTCATGCCTTCCCCTACCATGGCTGGCGTATTCGGCATGGTCCGGATGATTTTTACATCTTTCCCGAAAGCTGCCGTTAACTTTTCTAAAGTCCATCCCGGCGCTATGGTAACAATACAAGTCTTTTCTGTTACAACTGGTGAAATGCTGGTGATAACTTCCTGATAAAACTGGGGCTTTATGGAAAGAAATACAATATCACAACCGGCAGCCTGTACATTATCTGTTGTAACCTGTACCCCCAATGCCTTTGCTGCATCCCTGGCTTTATCTGACAGATCCGCTGCCAGAATATCTTCTTTCCGGCCTGCGCCAGAAGCCAAAATGCCTTTCATAATGGCTTTTCCCATATTGCCTGCACCAATAAAACCTATTTTCATAAGCCTTTCCCTCCGTTTTCTTCCTTGCAAATTTTTTATGCGGCCTTTTTTATCATACCGATAAGGAATATTCCTGTCAACGGATTCCGGTATTTTATACAAAAAATCTTCCTGCTAAAAAAGAAAGATATCTTTTATATTCTTTTTTGTAAATTTTAAATAATCACAAATGATATTTTATAATTCAACTTATAAGAGTAAAATGATAAAAGTGGATGGAACTAGGCGCGTTTTTAACAGGATACAGACCAGCAGCTTATTATAACAGGCTGTTATATTGAGAATCAAAGGAAGTGGGGCAATTTATGGTTGCCGGAAGAATCCGGGAATTACGTGAAATGCAAAACCTTTCACAGGCTGAATTAGGCAAAAAGCTAGGAATTACGCGCTCAAGCGTCAACGCATGGGAAATGGGGGTAAATCTGCCGTCTACCCATTATTTAATTGAACTGTCACGGATTTTCCGTGTTACAACAGATTATATTCTTGGGCTGTCCGCTAATGATGTCATTATTTTGGATGGGCTTTCCCAGGAAGAAAAAAGTATTTTGCAAAGCCTCGTTTGTTATTTCCGTATGAAAGAACCAAAACCTTTCCTGGAATATGAGCTGGCCTGTGAAAAAAAGAATTAAAAAGAAATATTTTTCCGCTTTTTGACATCAAAAGAATACATATTTTTCAACTTGGGATATATACATTGGTGAAAAAATTTGATATAATGAATAGCAAGATAAGTGTGGTATGGTTAGATGCCCTGTATTCCGATCCAGTTGAAAGCCTAACAATTGGAAAGGAATCAGGTACCTTTTGCCCAAATCGAAAATATAATCCTTTTGAAGGGGGTGGCAAGTATGGCGGAATCCCAAAAAACAATAGATGAATCTACGGCAGAACCAGAATCTCAAAGTATGTTAATGCGCCTTGTGGTTATGGCGAAACGGAAAATGGCCCAGCGGGAAGCGGATGAAGCGGAAAGAGCCCAGGAAGAGCTTGAACAGCGGAAGTTTGAATCCCGTGTTGCCCGCTTTGAGCGAAGCGAAGCAGAAGAAGCCAAAAAAGCTTCAAAAGCAGAAGCCGCAGCCAAAATGGGAAAAAACAACCCTTTATACATATTAAAGCAAAAATATACCAACCAATCAGTGAATCCTCAATACGATGCTCTTTATTCCGACTTTATGCTGGGAAACAAAGAGCCTATTGCTGATGAACGGCGGTGCCTCCAGTCCATGCAGCGGATGGCGCAGCAAACTTTGCAGGCCTTAAACGCTCAGGAAGAAGCCCTCCGCAGAGATCCGGAAAAAACTCTGGAACCAATGCCTGCCCGATTTTATGTCCAGTCCACTGGCAATCAAATGCGGGCCTGGGGATTTGTATTTGCGCCTGTTTATGGCGGCGCACCTGTTACAGAAGAATTGATCCGTTCTGAATTGGCAAAGCTTAATATCGTTTATGGTGTTGATGACGCATCAATTGCTGAAATTGTCTTAAAACGGCAATATTTTATGCTGTTTCCTGTGGCCTTAGGAAAAGCGCCTGTAAATGGCAGGGATGGCCGGATTGAGGAATATTTTCTTCGGAAATCCAGCTTCCGTCCTCAGGACAACGATGACGGAAGCGTTGACTATAAAAATTTAGGCTGGATTCAAAATGTAGAAGCCGGAAGCACAATTTGCGATATTATCCCTCCTACGGAAGCAGTGGACGGGATCAATATTCAAGGTATCGCTGTCCCTGGCCGTGACGGAAAAGCTCCTATCCCGCCAAAAGGGAAAAATACCGAGATTACAGAGGACGGACTGCGGCTCATTGCTTCTGTCAGCGGCCAGGTGGAATTTAACCGCAACCAGTTTAATGTTGAACAGCTTCTGACCATCCGTGGAGATGTGGACAGCTCCACAGGAAATATTGATATATTAGGGAATGTTGTCATTACCGGCAATGTCCGTGATGGGTTCATTGTCAAAGCAACCGGAGATATTACCATTAAAGGACAAGTCGAAGGTGCTATTATCATAGCTGGCGGCAATGTCCAGATCGGCATGGGCATGAATGGCGGCTTAACCGGCAATCTGGAGGCGGTCGGGGACATCCGGACAAAATATTTGGAAAACTGCACCGCCCATGCCGGAGGCTGCGTCTATTCCGACAGCATCGTCAATTCCAGCGTATCCAGCGATCAGGATATTGATATTACTTTCGGGCTGGGGGCTATTATCGGCGGCACCATTATGGCTGCCCATTCCATCAGTGCCAAGCTGATTGGAAACAAATCTAACCGTACTACCGCTATTATTCTTGGAGGTACTCCAGGGGTACTGAAAGAGAAAAGTGAAACAGAAGCTGAACTGAATCAGATTAACGTTTCCATTGCAGAACTCCGTAAAAACCTGGATTATTTGTCCAAGGCTAAAACTTTAACACCGGAATATAAGAAAATGCAAAACAGCTTTAAATTAAAGCTTTCTACGGAAAATATCCGTCTGGCAAAGCTCAAAAAACGCCTTGATGAAATCCAGGCCAACTTAAATCCTGAAAACTGCCGGTTAAACTGCAAAACCATTTACCCCATTACGCAAATTACCATCGGCAGTGCTACCCGGATTATCCGTGAGCCTTCCAATAACTGTTGTGTGTTCTATGCCCACGGCGAAGTGTGTCTCGGCTCGATTTAATCCGGTCCTTTTCCCAGAAACAAAAATGTGGAAAAAGCTGCTGTGCATTAGTGCACAGCAGCTTTTTTATATCGCTTTTATTTTTGGAGTTTTTTATTTCTCCCTGTTTTCCACACCTTTTTCAGTTTAAGCATTTTCTTCTTCAAAAACTTTGGAAAGTGCTTCCAATAACAGGGCTTTTTCAATGGGCTTAAATAAGAACCCTTTTGCTCCAATTTCAGTTGCACGGGTCATGGTATCATCATAAGCCAATGAACTGACTACAATAATTTTGGCATCAGGATGTACTTTTAAAATTTCCGCAGAGGCTTCAAACCCGTCAATCCCTGGCAGAACAATATCCATTGTTACTACATCAGGCATGCATTGGTCATAACAGGCTACCGCTCCTTCTCCATCCTTACTGTAACCAACGACTTCGAATTCTGACTTATTCAGAAAGAATTTGATTTCTTCGTACATAAACTTGGAGTCATCTACCACCATGACTTTCTTCCCCATGATCAATTCCCCTCTTAATTGTTTTTCCTTTCCAAATTACTGCTTCTCTGGATACCGACCTTCTACTTGGAAATTCCCCGCTATGCTTTTATAGGATACTTCCAGCATGCCGCCGGGACAGTCATCCACTACATAAAAGCCGCGGTAATATTCCGGAATGCCGATACGAGCCGATCCATTGGTTAAACGGTTGATTTTAGAAATAACATGTCCACAGAGAATATTAAAATATTCTTTGACATATACTTCCTCCATTTCCGAATCCTCAACAGGCCGGCGGGCCATTTTTTCTGCGATATACCGAAGCAGCCGTGTCTGCGCATGGCAGACTACTTTAATTTGAAAGCTCCCAGTGGTTGCTGTATATAAAGATGCTATATCGTCATCTTCTTCTAATAAGGAACTTGGTGCCCGTTCCAAATCAATTCCCGCTAGACGCTTTGTAATATCACGTACCGCATCATCCAATATCTTTTGAATATCAATTTCACTTTCCAAGGTCGCATGTTCCCCCCTTTGCTATCCTTGGTGGTTTTCTCCAGAATAGCCTGGCTGTCAGCAAATATTTTTTTATATTTATCTATGATTTGCTGTCCAATCATGGAAGCCCACCCAAGAAATCCATCGTTCCATAAAGGTGTCCAAAAATGCCCTGCCCTTATTGTATCATACATAAAGGGTTAATACAATGACCATGTTCCACAAAAATTTCCTTTCCTTTCCTATCCCAGCCTTCTTTTAAAAGTCAAATTGTACCAGCTTTTCTGCCTGCTCTAATACAATCGGCTGGGGCGAAAGGCCCTTTTCTCTAACGCAAAGGGATATAATATGTTTTTCTGCTGCACACTGCCGGAATAAATATCCCCCCTGGCAAAAATATAAGCTGTCCCCTTCTCCCGGTGAAAAAGCTGCTTCTGCCAAAGGAAAGGATAATCCCTGCCCTGTGGCTTTGATAAAAGCTTCTTTTAAAGTCCATAGCCGGAAAAAAGCAAAATCAGGATCTGCACTCCTCTCTAAATAGGCCGTTTCTTCTGGGGAACATGCCCTGCGGATTGCCGCACCTGGTTTTCTTTCAAAAGATTCCGCGTCAATCCCGCATTCCCGCTTCCCAATGGCAAAAGCCGCTAATCCCCGGCAGTGGGTTAAATTAAACTGGATCGATGATCCTTTTAAATAAGGCTTTCCATATGGCCCCTTCTCAAAAAATTCCGGCCCGGGCGAAAATCCCATTTCTTTTAAGACCGCGTCCCGCAGCCAGTGTGCTTCTTCCCGCAGCCTGCGCCCATAATCCTGGCGGCTTTCTTCCGGAGCAGGCGGTACCCAATGCAGACGGATCATAAACAGATATTTTCAGAAACATATTTTTTCAGGAAATCCCTTACACAGGATTCATACCGTTCCGGATCTTTATGGTAGCTTTCTGCATGGCCTGCCTCACTGACCAATAAAAAGTATTTCTCAGATGTGCATGCTTCAAAATTGCGGCGACCCATCCAGCTCGGTACAAAATTATCTTCATCCCCATGAATAAACAAAATCGGGATTTCTGTCCGGGATACTTCTTCTGGAGCTGTGCAGTCCCGAAAACCAAAGCCTGCTTCCTTTTTTGCCATGCGTTCCGCTAAAGTCAAAACCGGAAACGGCGGCATATGATAATCCTTGCGTAAAATGGCGGCAAATATGTCCCAGGCACAAGTGAATCCACAATCCGCTATAATCCCTTTCACATAAGGCATTTTAAAGGAGCTTGCCATGAGCGCGGTTGCTGCCCCCATAGAAATGCCATGCAGAATAACAGAGCCTCCAAACCGTTTATAAGCCCATTCCGCCCAGTCCCGGCAGTCATACCGTTCCATACAGCCAAATCCGATATATTCCCCTTCGCTTTCTCCATGGGCGCGGGCATCTACCATTACCATGTTATAACCCAATGAATGGTAAAATGGCGCCAGTACCGCATATTGCGTAATGCCGCTGGTGGTATACCCATGCAGGCAAAGCACGGTCCTTTTGGAAGGCTCTTCGGCCGGGAATACGGTTCCCGAAAGACGCAGCCCGTCAAAAGACTGGATCGAAACCTTTTCTATATTCTGGCTTTCCAGCCATACCCGCCGTTCCCGAATCAATGGAAGATATTTTTCCCAATCTTTTTCCACTTCTTTTTGGGTGTTGGAAATGCCTAAACAGCTCCGCACCATGGTACGATGAAATAAATACTTGGCTCCTGCCCATTCCGCAAGGGCTGCTCCGCCTACTGCCGCTGCCCCCATTGCCAGCCATTCCTTCATCCTAAAACACCTCCACCAAATACTTGTCCCAAGCATACCACATATCTCTTTTTAACGCAAGGTGAAAACTGCCTTATTTTTTATCCCCCCGGCGGGATCGGATTTCCCTGGGGCCCCTGTTCCAAAAATGAATCCTTTCCAGCTTTTTTGGCATCATATACCAAAATAATAGGATTTGATTTCCATATTTTAACAAATATTTAGTATTTGTAAAGAAAAACGCACCAATTTTGGACAGTATTCTGGATTGATTTTACCTAAAATCCGGTATATAATGGGGAAAACAGCTTGGTAAAATTCACAAAAGAACCTGGAAAGGTGAGGCATGATAAATTGTGAAAAAATATAAAGGCTCTTTTAGGCTGTTTACCATAGCGGTGGCGATCCTGTTGTCCCAGTTTACTGTTATTGCCTGGGGAGCTTCTCGAAATGCCGCAAGCCCTTTTACACATACGGTAACACTCTATACGGTATTCGGCGATTACCAGCAAATCGAAATTGAGGATGGAAAATCCTTCGCCGATTTGGGAAAAGAAGACCTGCTCCCTGACCCGCCGGATGAAATCCCCGGTGATGAGGCCCAATGGGTATGCTGGGCCGGCGGCATTACAAGAAAAGCCCTTCCCAACGAAATTATATTGGAATATGTCGAATATACGCCAGATACGCCTATCTATGATGATGTGGACATATTTCCCCTTTGGACTTATACATTCCAATTGCAGTATACACCCCTTTCTAATCCTATCAATGTGACGGTCCAAGCCGGAGAAGCTTTTATTTTAGAAGTGGCTCCTACCTATCCCTATACTGTAACAAGCCCAAATGGAAATGATGCCATTCAATTATCTTATGCTTTTACTGGCTGGTATTACAAAGATTCCCAACAGGATTCGGAGGATACTTTTATCCCTTTTTATGGCGCTTTTACCGCTGAAAAACAAAACCAGTTCGTGATGGCCAAATGGGATGTGGAACCCAGCAATAAATATGAAATTACGCTCCGGCCTCATCCTGACGATCCTGTAAATCAGGAATTTACAGTAAAAAATATCGCGGAAGGTTCTACAATTTTAGAATTTCCTAAATGGGATATTCCCGGCCATTCCGGTTTGGAATGGCATTACCAGGACAGCCATACTGGACAGGATTTTGGCGTTTGGTCCTTTGGAGCAGAGGGCTTCCCCATCGATCGGGATCTGACTTTTTATCCTGTCTATGATGAAGTGGAAAATTGTACCGTAAATTATTATAAGTTCTATGATAATAAAAATGATCCGCTGCTTTTAAAAAAAGATGCTGTCCCTTATGGGGCCTCCTTGCAAAAACCTGATATTTCTATTGCGGATTTTGATGAAACCCTTTCTGAAAATGGACAAACGGTTAAACTGCATTATCATTTTATTGGGGAATGGTCGAAAACCGCCAGTAATAGTGAGATTTGGATTTTTGAAAACAGCTTTGCTGAACCGGATAGGGTTACCCAATCCCATATCAATTTATATGCGGTATATGATATTACCCGTTCTAATGAATCGGAATCAAAGCCTGATGACGAAAGTAGTTCCAGCTCCAGTTCCAGCTCCGGATCGGAATCAACACCGGATGATGAAAACAGTTCGAGTTCCAGTTCCAGTTCCAGTTCCAGCTCAAGTTCTACCCCCGGGCCGGAATCCAAACCGGAAAACGGAAGCAGCTCCGAATCTGGAAACAGATTTGACTCGAAAAAACCTGCACATTCTAACTCCGGTAAAAGCTCCCATTCTTCCGGACAGTCCCTTTTAAACGGCGGCAGCTTTAATGGCAGCAATATCTTGTTAAACCGTTTGAACAAGGCAAAAACCGAATCTGTCTATCAGCAGTCCCAATCCAGCTCTAATTCTGTTTCTTATAATCTGGACGATCTGAATGGCCTTGTCCCTTCTGCCAGCATGGAACAGGCAATCTTGCAAAATGCGGAACAAGATGTTATCTTAATCAGTGATGATTTTACTTACCGCTTTGCCCAAGGCACCATGCAGGAAATCCCAGGAAAAACTTCTTATGATTTCAGCGCTTCTTTTGATATTGGGGAAAATCATGGACGTATTAAGGATTTAGCTGGAAATGCCATGGTATTAGCTGTACATTATAACTACAATGGCCAGCTTCCTGCTGAAGCTGAAATTACAATTCATGTGGGATCAGAATATGCCGGACAAACTTTATATTATTACTATTTTAATCAAAGCACAGATATGTTAGAATATATGCAGACTGCAAATGTTGATTCCAATGGGGATGTTACTGTTTTTCAATCCCATTGTTCTGATTATGTTTTTTTAAATATCAACCTTTTTGCAGAGGAAACTCCGGAAATCCAACAAACCCTTTCCCCAAATAATGGAAAGCACCGCACTCTCCCTCATGCCGGCGTCGGGTTCCCCATTGTGCTTTCTGTTTTTGCCCTTACTTCCCTTGGGCTGGCTGTTCTGTTCTTTTATTTGTTCTGTAAGAAAAACCATTTGCAAAAATAAGCCGGTAATTTTATTTTGATCATAAGTGTATCGGAGGAAAGTCAATGAATGTATTTGATATTGTAGGCCCTGTCATGATCGGCCCTTCCAGCTCCCATACTGCCGGAGCTGCCCGCATTGGCCGCGTTGCCAGCAAGCTCCTGGGGAATCCTGCTGTCCGTGCTGAAATTGTGCTCCATGGCTCTTTTGCGAAAACTTATAAAGGCCACGGCACAGATAAAGCTCTGATTGCCGGGATCATGGGCATGGAACCTGATGACAGCCGCTTGCGGGAAAGCCCCCGCCTGGCAAAAGAACAAGGTTTGGAAGTTTCTATCTCCACAGATACCATTGAGGACGCCCACCCCAATACGGCCCGTATTACCCTCACTGATGCCAAAGGAAAACAAATTTGTGTGCAAGGTGCTTCTGTTGGCGGCGGCAATATTTTAATTACAAAAGTTGACGGTATGGATGTTGCAATTTCTGGCCAACATACTACTTTGGTAGCGGTCCATAAGGATGCCCCCGGTGTAATCGCTGCCGTTACCGATTATATGAGTGGTTTAGGCATCAATATTTGTAATTTCCGCCTTTCCCGTTCCCAAAAAGGCGGTACTGCTGTTATGACAATCGAAGTGGATGGCAATTTGGAAGAAAGTGCAAATGAAGATATTCAGAAACTCCCAAATGTTATCCGTTCTACTTTGATCCAATTAAATTAGAAAGGGAATTGGTTTCCATATGCAAATAAAATATGATTCTATCGCCCATTTAATTGAGGCTGCCCAAGAAGCAGGCCAGCCTCTTTCTGCTCTGGTACTGGAACAGCAGGCCCAGCAGACAGAACGTTCCTCTCAGGAGCTTTATCAGGAAATGGAACGGATGTACCATGTCATGAAAGAATCTGCTCAGGAAGGCATGAAGGAAGGGCTTCGCTCTACCAGCGGCCTTACCGGAGGCAGCGCCTTAAAAATGCAGCAGGCTGTCGAGAAAGGAAATACCCTTTGCGGCAGGATTTTTTCCGGGGCTTTGGCACGGGCTTTGGCTGTTTCTGAATGGAATGCTGCCATGGGCCGTATTGTGGCTTCCCCTACGGCTGGTTCCTGCGGGATTCTGCCTGCTGCCCTGCTCACCATAGAAGAATCCCGATCCATTCCGGAACGGGATTGTGTAATGGCCCTTTTTACGGCTTCAGCCGTAGGCATGGTCATTGCCCAAAATGCCTGTATTGCCGGCGCCCAGGGAGGCTGTCAGGCTGAATGCGGCAGCGCTTCCGCTATGGCTGCGGCGGCACTGGTAGAGCTTTGCGGCGGCGGACCGGAACAAATCGGTCATGCTGTTGCAATCGCTTTAAAAAATGTTTTAGGGTTGGTGTGCGATCCTGTGGCCGGACTGGTGGAAATCCCCTGCATTAAACGGAATGCTTCCGGTGTTGCAAATGCTTTTGTCGCGGCAGAATTGGCTCTGGCTGGGATCGAAAGCGCGATTCCGCCAGATGAAGTTATTCTGGCCATGAAGCGTGTGGGCGACGCCATGTCGCCTGCCCTCCGTGAAACGGCTGAAGGCGGTCTGGCTGCTACCCCTACTGCCCAAAAGTTGTATCAGCAGGTTTTTGGCAATTCAGAAGATGGAAAAGGCTGCGGCGGCTGCCGGGCCTGCCACTAAGGAATGAAGTTCCGCCCTTTGCGAAGGGCGGCCAAAGGCTCTGCCTTTGGAAACCGCGATTTTTTGAAAAAAATCGAGTAAAACTTTAGGCATTGAAGCGGTTTATTTGATTGACAAGAATTTCTCCTTGTGCTATGATAAAGATACAAAGTGTTTCGAAACACGAAGAAGGGGAGCTTGTACAGCAGGCTGAGAGGAAGTCTTTCAACTTCGACCCTGGAACCTGATGTGGGTAATGCCAACGTAGGGAGAACGCTGCAATCCAACGGGACATGCCCTGCGCATGTCCCGTTTTTTTATGCGGTTCCCCCCAAAAAAAAGGAGGAATTTTTTTCTATGTCAAATGCCGCTCAACTCAAAAAACTTTGTACTGCTGGGATACTGACTGCTTTAGCTGTCGTCTGTTCTGCTTTTTATATCCCGGTAGGCGCATCCAAATGCTTCCCCATCCAGCATATGGTTAATGTGATCGCTGGCGTTATGTTAGGCCCTGTTTATGCCTGTGCTATGGCTTTTGTTACTTCCTTAATCCGCGTTTTAACTGGTACGGGGTCTTTGCTGGCTTTCCCCGGCAGCATGATCGGCGCTTTTTGCTGCGGCCTCATGTACCATTTCACAAAGAAACTGCCTTTTGCTTATCTCGGTGAATTGATCGGTACCGGTATTTTGGGCGCCCTAGCTGCTTATCCCGTTGCTGTCCTCTTAATGAACAAAGAAGCTGCCCTCTTTGCCTATGTGATCCCTTTCATGGTTAGCTCCTTCGGCGGCGCTACCATTTCTATTTTCGCTATGGGCGCTTTGTCCCGCACCTCTTTGTTCCATCAATGGCAGTCTTCTTTCTCTGGAGGTGTCGGTAAATGAAAAATACTGAAAAAGCTGGTACTTTTGGACTCGGTATGTTATGGTTCGGCGCTGCTGTTTCTATTTCTGAAATTTTAACCGGCGCTTTACTGGCCCCTTTAGGCTTTGCAAAAGGTCTGCTTGCTATTTTAATTGGCCATGCGGTTGGCTGCGCCATCTTATGGGGAGCTGGCTATATCGGTGCAAAAGGTAATCTGTCTGCGATTGAATCAACCAGGATTTCCTTTGGTAAATATGGATCTTATCTTTTTTCTGTCTTAAATGTCATCCAGCTTTTAGGCTGGACCGCTGTTATGATTATCAATGGCGCAAAAGCTATGGATGCCGCTACCCCTTTCCTTCACAGCGAAACCGTATGGTCCCTGGTCATTGGAGGCTTGATTGCTGTTTGGATCCTGGTAGGGATTAAAAACCTTTCTAAAGTCAGCACCGTTGCTGTCGGCGCTTTGTTCCTTTTAACCCTGCTTTTGGGCTGGACGGTGTTCCGCGGCGGTGTTTCAAATACGGTTCCGGTGGATTCCGCTTCTATGCCTTTTGGCGCTGCGGTGGAACTTTCTGTCACTATGCCTTTGTCCTGGCTCCCGCTGATTTCCGACTATACCCGTACCGCGAAACATCCCCAAAAAGGAACTGCGGTTTCTGCCTTGTGCTATACGGCTGGCAGTTCGATTATGTATGTCATTGGCTTAGGAGCTGCCCTGTACACTGGCAGTGATGATATTGCTGCTATCCTGGTTTCTGCCGGTCTGGGAATGGCTGCGCTGCTCATTGTGCTCCTTTCTACCGTTACGACGACTTTCCTGGATGCCTGGTCCGGCGGTGTCAGTCTGGCTAATTTAAACAGTAAGATTTCTGAAAAATGGTCTGCTCTGTTGATCTGTATTGTAGGGGCTGTTTTAGCTGTCGTTATGGATATTAACCAGTATGAAAATTTCCTGTATTTTATCGGTTCCGTATTTGCTCCCTTATTTGCTGTCCTTATGACGGATTATTTTCTTTTACATATTACCCAGGTCCGTCAGGATCAGCGCTTGAACGGGCGCAATTTAGCTGTTTGGGCTGTGGGCTTCGTACTGTACCGCTTATTGATGCGTATTGACTGCCCGTTGGGTACCAGCCTGCCTACTATGATTGCTGTGGCGCTTTTATGCCTGGCTGTCCATGGAATCGTTCACGTCTTTTCACAGCAAAAAGCACCTTTAAAATAAAACGGAAGAAGGGATTTTCTTTGTTTGATGGGATTTTAAAAAATGTTTGGGATAAAAAACCTTTAGTTCATTGTATTACCAATTATGTTACGGTGAATGATTGCGCTAATATTTTATTGGCCTGCGGTGCTTCCCCCATTATGGCTGATGACGCTATGGAAGTGGAGGAAATTTCTGCTTTATGCAGCGGGTTAGCTCTCAATATTGGGACTTTAAATTCCCGCACAGTCCTTTCCATGATTCTTGCTGGCCGCAAGGCCAATCAATTACACCATCCTGTTGTTTTCGATCCGGTGGGTGCAGGAGCTTCTTCCTTGCGTACCCGCACTGCTAAAGATTTAATCGAAAAAGTCCATTGTACCGTTATCCGGGGCAACGGCTCCGAAATCCGCGCTTTATTTCAAGGCGCTTGTGATACAAAAGGCGTTGATGCAGATGCTGCCGATATTACGACAGAAGAAAATTTAGATGCTGCTGTTGCATCTGCTAAAGCGTTCAGCCAGGCTGTAAATGCCGTAATTGCTGTCACAGGCGCTATTGATATTGTTACCAATGGACAGAAAACATATTTGATCCGCAATGGCAGCCCTATGATGGAAAAGGTTTCCGGATGCGGCTGTATGCTTACTACTGTAATCGCTGCTTATTGTGCCGCCAATCCGGATCAGCCTTTGGATGCTGCTGCTGCTGCCGTTTCTGTTATGGGCCTTTGCGGAGAACTGGCTTTCCAACGGATGAAACAGCAAAATGCCGGTACCGGAACTTTACATATTGCCCTTATGGATGCAATGAGCTGCCTGGATATTGAAACTTTAGATCGGGGGATCAAAATTGAAGAAAGATGACTTGTGTGCTGCTCTGCGCCTTTATGCGGTCACTGACCGTTCCTGGCTGGGAAATGGAACTTTATCAGATGCTGTGGAAGCCGCCCTTCGGGGCGGCGCTACTATGGTTCAGCTTCGGGAAAAATCCCTTACCCAAGCCGATTTTTTACAGGAAGCAAAAACGTTAGCCGCCCTTTGTGCCCGTTTCCAAATTCCTTTTTTGATCAATGATAATTTGGAAATCGCTTTGGCCTGCAATGCGGACGGCGTTCATGTGGGCCAGGATGATATGGCTCCGCAAAAAGCCAGGGCTTTATTAGGCCCTGGAAAAATTTTAGGCGTATCTGCCCACACCGTCGATCAGGCTTTGGCCGCCGAAAAAACAGGAGCCGATTATTTAGGCGTGGGAGCTGTATTTTCTACCGCTACAAAACAGGATGCCGCTTCTGTCCCTTTGGAAACGGTCCGGGAAATTTGCCAGGCCGTTTCTATCCCTGTGGTCGCTATCGGCGGGATTTCTGCTGATAATATCTTGTCTTTACAAAATTCCGGGGTGGTTGGCGCTGCTGTTGTTTCTGCCCTGTTTGCGGCGGAAGATATTTTTTCTGCTGCTCAAAACCTTTCCCGCTTGACAAAGGAGGCTTTTTTATGAGATGTTCTGGCGCTGTCTTTGATATGGATGGAACCATACTGGATTCTATGGGCTTTTGGAGCGATGCTGGCGCAAACTTTTTAAAAATCCGCGGTATTATCCCTCCATCCGATTTGTTGGAAGTATTAACCCCTTTAAGTCTGGCCCAAACCGTTGTTTATCTGAAAAAACAGTTCCATCTGCCGGAATCAGAAGAAGCGATTGCAGATGAATTTAATCAGATGGTGGAACACCGCTATTTGAATGAATTTCCTGCTAAACGGGATGTTCTCCCTTTTTTGGAAAAGTTACGGTCGCTGGGAATCCCCATGTGTGTGGCTACGGCTACCGACCGCTATCTGGCAGAAGCCGCTTTGAAACGTTTGGATATGTTCCAGTATTTCCGTTTTATCCTTACCTGTACCGAGGTCGGCCACAATAAAAATGAACCTGTTATTTTTGAAAAGGCTTGTTCCGGTTTACAAGTCCCGAAAGAGCGTGTTATAATCTTTGAAGATTCTTTACATGCCATACAAACTGCTAAAAATGCCGGTTTCTATACCGTCGCCATTCAGGAAGATTCTGTATCGGCAGATGAACCCAAAATCAAACAGTTAGCGGATCAATTTGTCCATAACTTTGCGGAGGTTATTTTATGAGTCAAATGAAAAAAGCTTTAACCATTGCCGGCAGCGATTGCAGCGGCGGCGCTGGTATTCAGGCCGATTTAAAAACTTTTTCTGCTCACGGTATCTTTGGCATGAGTGCTATTGTTTCCGTCGTCGCTGAAAATACAGCCCGCGTCATTGATATTATGGATGTTTCTCCCGATATGATCGAAAAACAAATTGACGCTGTTTTTGAGGATATTCCCCCGGATGCCGTAAAAGTCGGTATGCTTTCCCAGCCCCCTTGTATGGCTGCTGTTGCCGGCAAGCTCCGTCAGTATCATCCCGCTAATTTGGTCATCGATCCTGTTATGTATGCCAAAAATGGATGCCCCTTGATGGACCCCGGCTCTGTGGATGCTTTGATTCAAACAATCCTCCCTCTGGCGGATTTGCTTACCCCCAATATCCCCGAAGCTGAAAAAATTTCCGGCATGAAAATTTCGGATGTGGCCGGTATGGAAGCTGCCGCCAAGGAAATTTATAAAATGGGCTGCAAGGGTATTTTAGTAAAAGGCGGCCACAGTGAAGGGGATGCCGTTGATGTTTTATATGACGGCTCCCAATTTTATCATTTTACCGCAAAGCGTATCCCTACAAAAAATACTCACGGCACTGGATGTACTTATTCTTCCGCTATCGCTTCTAATTTGGCTTTGGGCTATCCAATGGCTCAGGCTGTGGAACTGGCTAAAAAATATGTCACTACCGCTATCGAACATGCTCTGGCTTTTGGCAAGGGCTGCGGCCCTACTCACCATTTCTGGGATGTTTATCAGCATGGATTATCTGAAAAATAATAATTTGTCTGGAAGGAGAAAAATAAATGCCTTATATTTCAGTAGAAAGCGGCGCTTTATCAGATGAGCAAAAAGAATTGCTTATCAAACGGCTGACGGAAGTATCTTCTGAAATTATGAATATCCCGCCAGAATTTTTTGTTACCACCATTAAAGAACTGCCTGATAAAAATTTCGGCATCGGCGGCAAAACCATTGACAAAGTAAAAGCAGAATATATTCAGGCCCATAAATAAAGCCTTTTATCTGGCTTTTTAGGTGCAAAAATGAAAAAAAGATTTTTGATCATATCGCTTCTTATAATAATCATTTTGGCTGCTGTTTTCCTCATAACGCCCGTTTTTGGCTCAAAGCCTTTTCAGAATTTATCCCTTTCCGAAATTTCTAAGGTTTCTGTTGAACTGGTTCCGCCGGACGTCACTTTGGATCTCAATGCCGGGCAAATCGAAAAACTTGTTCCTATCCTTCAGCAAGTTGTGATCTATAAGCAGGATCATTCTTATGCGGAATCCTGCGGTCAGGCCGTTATTTTTACAATTACCAAAACAGATGGTTCCTTATCCACAGTACAGGCATATAATCCTTTTCTTGTGATCGATGGGGTCGGTTATAAAACGAAATATGAACCTTGTGAAGCCTTAAACCAGCTTGGAAACCAGATTTTGTCCGGTGAAGCATAATAATCATGTCCAGGATTAAGAAGTTTTTCTTATTCCCGGACATTTTTATATACTTGAAATATCATTAAAAATTTTTATAATGGAAAGTAGCAATCTATTAAAGCGGTTAGGAGGGGTTTCCGATCGAATATAAAATTTTTGTGGTGGAAGATGATGATACAATTACCGGCGTTTTGGAACGCCATTTGACCAAATGGGGCTACCTGGTTCAAGGCGTTCGGGATTTTTCAAACGTGCTGGAACAATTCCTTGCCTTTAAACCTCATTTAACGTTGCTGGATATTTCTTTGCCTTTTTACAGCGGCTACCACTGGTGCGAGGAAATCCGTAAAGCCAGCAAATCCCCCATTCTTTTCCTTTCTTCCGCCGGGGATGATATGAATCAGGTTATGGCTTTAAGCCTTGGCGCTGACGGCTTTGTTGTAAAACCCTTTTCTCTGGAGGTTGTCACTGCTAAGATTCAGGCCCTTTTACGCCGGGCTTACTCCTTTGGCGGCGATGAGGATATTTTAACCCGGGGCGATATTTCCCTCAACCTGCGGGAGGCTACCCTTTCCCGGGGCGCTTCCTCTATCGAATTAACCCGCAACGAATTTAGAATTTTAGAGGCTTTGCTCAAACAGGCCGGAAAAACCGTCAGCCGTGAAGCCCTGATGATGAAGCTTTGGGAAACTGACAGCTTTATTGATGACAATACTTTGACCGTCAATATGGCCCGCCTTCGTAAAAAATTAGAAAGTATCGGCCTGGCTGGCTGGATTATTACAAAAAAAGGATGGGGTTATTTAATTCTTTAAAATTCTTCTGTTTTTTTGTCAAGCTGATTCTTTGAAAGGAGTTCCTGTTTATGCCTTTTTCTGCTGTTTTCGCTTCGCTATGGCGGCACCGTTTCGGCTTCTTCTTTTGGCTGGGAAGCTGCTCTGTTTTATTCCTCGTTTATGGATTATATGGCCTCCTTTGGGGGCCTGCCATTTATGCTGCCCTGTTAAATACCTTTTTAGCTGCCGGGCTGTGGGCGTATGCTTTCTTCCGGGAACGGCGGGATCTGCTGTGCCTCAAAAATGCTGCTGACCAGATCCCTTATCTGCCGCCCCTGCCCGAAAATGATTCCTGGGAAAAAGCTTATAAAAATTTAGCTCTGGCTTTGGAGGCTTACTGCCACGACACTTTGTCTTACGCCAATCAGGAACAAGAACATTCTGCACAATATTACACCCTTTGGTCCCATCAGATTAAAACCCCCATTGCTGCTATGCGCTTGCTTCTTCAGGAAAATAATAACCGTTATGCTTTCGAACAGGAATTGTTTAAAACAGAACAATATGTGGATATGGTCCTGCAATACCAGCGTTTGGGTTCCCCTTCCAAAGATCTCGTTTTAAAAGAATATCTCTTGGAGGATTTGGTCCGCCAGGCTGCCCGCCGGGTTTCTATCCTTTTTATCCATAAAAAAATTGCCCTGCATTTAGGCCCTATCCCCGGAAAAGCTATAACCGATGAAAAATGGATCGTGTTCGTTTTGGAACAGCTTTTCAGCAATGCGGTAAAATATACGCCTTCTGGCGGCAAGGTTTCTGTTTCTTCCGATCCGGAAAATCCTGCTTCTTTAATCGTTTCCGATACCGGAATCGGCATCCGCCCTGAGGATCTCCCCCGTGTTACCGAATGGGGCTACACCGGCTGCAATGGCCGCCTGGAAAACCGTTCTACCGGTATCGGCCTGAGCCTTTGTGCCCAGACCCTCGATATGCTGGGCCATTCTATGCGCATCCAGTCCCAGCTTGGCGCCGGTACACAGGTTTTTTTATATTTTTCCGTAAAGTGACACCTTTGTAAGTTTTACCGCCCTCTTTGTAAGCCTTTTCAATGGCACTCCCCCTTTGTTTTGGTTTATGATACAGATGTTATCTTTTTTGAATAGGGGGAATCCTTTTTATGCTGCTTTTAGAAGCAAAACATCTAAAAAAAATTTATACTTCCCGCTTTGGCGGCAGCCAGGTTCAGGCTTTGACAGATGTTACCTTTTCTGTGGAACAAGGCGAATATGTTGCCATTATGGGGGAATCCGGTTCCGGAAAATCTACGTTATTAAATATTTTAGCCGCTTTGGATAAACCAACCTCCGGCGAAGTCTGGCTGGAGGGAAACCATTTAGCTGCCGTTTCTGACAGCCGTTTGGCCGCTTACCGCCGGGAACATCTGGGCTTCGTTTTCCAGGACTTTAACCTGCTGGATACCTTTTCTATCCGGGACAATATCTTCCTGCCTTTGGTTCTGGCCCGCCGCAGTCCCAAGGAAATGGAACAGCGTCTGGCTCCTATCGCAAAAAAATTAGGGATTTCTGAAATCCTTGATAAATTCCCTTACGAGGTTTCCGGAGGCCAGAAGCAAAGGGCTGCTGTGGCCCGCGCCCTTATTCCCAATCCCCGCCTCCTTTTAGCTGACGAGCCTACCGGCGCTTTGGATTCCCACTCTACCGACAGCCTGCTCCGGATCTTTGAACGCCTTAACGCCGAAGGTCAGACCATCCTTATGGTCACTCACAGCACCAGGGCTGCCAGCCATGCCAGCCGCGTCCTTTTTATTAAAGACGGTATTGTATTCCACCAGATCTACCGGGGCGGATTGCGCAGTGAGGATATGTATCAGAAAATTTCTGACGCTTTAACTGTCCTGGCTTCAAAGGGGGATCAGTAATGAAAACGGCTTTTTATCCCCGGCTGGCTTGGACCAATATCCGTAAAAATAATAATATTTATTTGCCCTATCTTTTAGCCGCTTCCTTAATCGTGGGCCTCTATTATATTTTACGCTCTATTGCTGTTATGGTCCTCCAAAGTAAAATAGAAGGCTATGGGCATATGTATGAAATGCTCAAGGTCAGCGCTACGGTTTGCGGTATCCTTTCTTTTCCTGTGCTCATTTACATTAACAGCTTTATTATGAAACAACGGAAACGGGAATTCGGTTTATACGGCATCCTGGGCCTGGGGAAAAACCATATCGCTTTTGTCGTTTGCTGGGAAGGCTTTTTTGCCGCTTTCGCTTCCATTGGCTGCGGCATCCTCGGCGGCGCTTTGCTTAGCCAGCTTCTGTTCCTGATCCTGATGCATCTCGTCAGGCTGCCTGTTTCTTTACAGTTCCAAATTCCACTTGTCCCTGTGGCTGCTACCATTGTTCTATTCTTTGGCGTTTTCGCTTTTACTTTGGTTATGGATATTATTTCTATCTGGCGCACCAATCCTGCTGATTTGCTCCGCAGCTCCCATCAGGGCGAAAAAGAACCCCGTTCCCGCCGTATCTTAACTGTATTGGGAATCCTCACTCTGGGGGCCGGCTATTTGATTTCCTGGAGCATACGCTCCCCTTATGACGCCCTGGGGTTGTTCTTTCCTGCTGTTCTGCTGGTCATTGCCGGGACTTTCCTGCTCTTTATTTCCGGCAGTATCGTCCTTTTAAAATCCTTGCGCAAAAATAAAAAATTCTACTACCGGCCCAGCAATTTTATTGCCGTTTCCGGTATGCTCTACCGCATGAAACGCAATGCCGCCGGCCTGGCGAATATTTGTATTTTGTCTACCTGCGTACTGGTTACCCTTTCTTCTACCGTTTGCCTGTTCCTGGGAGAAGAGGATTCTTTAAAGCAATCCTTCCCCCGCCAGGTCCTTGTGGAATCTTCCAATGGCCCGGAAGTACCTGCTTTTGTTGAAAAGGCTGCCCGCAGCCATGCCCAGTCCCATGGCTTTACAATAGAAAATTCCATTTCCTTCCGGGAAGTGTCCTTCGACTCCGAACGCCAAGGGGATTCTTTTATCCTTTTTAAACCTGATGGTTTTTTTAACACCGGTTCTTTTACCATCCACTGCCTCGCTTTGGAGGATTACCAGAAGCTTGCCGGCTCCCAGGCTGCTTTGGAACCCAATACCGCCCTTCTCTGGATCGCCGGGGAACCCCTGCAAAAGGAATCTTTCTCTTTAGGAAATTTTGACTACCAGGTGGCTGCTTCTATTCCCCGGCCTAATTTTATCCGGAATTTAGAGCCTGTCAATGCTTTAGTGGCTATCCTTCCCGGTCAGGCGGATTTGGATCGGCTCGCTGAACAGGGTTTGGATTTCTTCTTTTATGAATATGATATTTCCGGCCCGGAAGAAAATTTGGACGCTTTCAATCAGACCTTAGCGGAAAATTTTAAAGGCCCTAACGGCAAACTCTATTACGCGAAAAGTGTTTATACAGCCCGGGACGATTTTTACCAGATTTACGGCGGCTTGTTCTTTATCGGCATTTTCTTTGTGGCCCTGTTCCTGATTGCTACCGTTATTATTATTTATTATAAGCAGATTACTGAAGGTTTTGAGGATAGCACACGGTTCCAGATTATGGAGCGGATCGGCATGAGCCACCGGGAAATCCGTCAGGCTATTCACAAACAAATCCTTCTCGTCTTTTTCCTCCCCTTAGGCACTGCTATTATCCATATCGCTGCCGCTTTCCCTGTCCTGCGCCTGCTCCTTTTGATTTTCCGTATGGATAATGTGGCCCTTTTCCTTGCCTGTACCGCTGGCAGTATCCTTGTCTTTGCTGCTTTCTATTTTATCGTGTACCGCCTTACCGCACGCACCTATTATAAAATTGTCAAGCCAAACCCATCTGCTAAATAAAGGAGGTTTTTTATCATGTTCAAAAAGGGACTGATCGGCTTCGGAACTGTTACCCTGTTTTTTATTTGCTTAGGGACTGCCTTTTCTACGGAGGCTGGCGCTGTATCCTGTTATTCCAGAATTGATAATGACAAGGTCCAGGAAATCCCTCCCTTTGAAAATATGAATTATTCCTATACCCTCCCTGCTTATGACGAATATGGCCAGGAAAAGAAAATTACCTTTGAAACTGTAAGGGTTTTACGGGAAAATGCTTTTATCCGGCTTAAAATGCTCCCTTTCCGCGGCGTTATCTCCTGGGCTGAAGTCCAATATGGTGAGCTTCCCCCTGCCGTTAAAAAATCTTTCTCTAATAAAAAATAAAAGTCATACTTTATTCACTTTTCACCGTTGCTTTTTCTGATTAAAACTGTTACAATTATTCTTGTTTTGCCGCTGTTTTCTGCTTCTGCGGCAATCCCTACTTTTTAGGAGGCCAGGCTATTATGAAAAAGCAACATTATGATATCGTGATTATCGGCGGAGGAATCAGCGGCTTAATGGCGGCTTACCGCCTTTCAAAAGAAAATCCTGCCCTTTCTATCGCTCTCTTTGAAAAGGGCCGTTCTTTACAGCAGCGGAAATGTCCTATCATTACCAAACAGGCTGACGCTTGTATTCACTGCAAGCATTGCGCTATTATGGAAGGCTTGGCTGGCGCTGGCGCTTTTTCCGATGGAAAATATGTCATTACTACGGAATACGGCGGCTGGCTTACCGATTTCCTGGAGCCTGATACCGTCATTGATTATATCGAACAGGCTGATAAAATTTTAGTCCATTTCGGCGCCACTACGGAACGGTTTTTCCCTAGTGATGAATTGAAAAAACGCTGCCTGGAATTTGACCTCCATATGAGCCAGGCCCAGCTCAAACATTTGGGTACGGACTGCAACTTTGAAACGATGATGCGTCTTGTCCAGGATTTGGAACAGCATATTGAAATTTATACGGAAGCCCTTGTCAAAGATGTGGATCGCAATACCCATACCGTTACAGTACAGGATAAAACCGGAGAACATTCCTGCCAGGGCGACCGCATCCTCTTTGCCGTGGGCCGCGCCGGAAGCCTCCTCTTTTCCGACTGGTGTGAACGCAACCATATCCCTCAACATAATAACCAGGTGGATATTGGCGTTCGTGTGGAGCTTCCTGCCCTCGTCTGGCGGGATTTTGCTGAAAAAATTTATGAGCCGAAAATTCGTTACCGCTCAAAACAATATGGCGACAGTGTCCGTATGTTCTGCTTTAATGACCGCGGCCAGGTTGTCACTGAAAATACCGACGGCGTTTTAACCGTCAATGGCCACAGCTACCGGGAGCCGGAACGGAAAACTGAAAATTCTAATTTCGCTTTGCTTTCTACTACCAACTTTACACAGCCCTTTAAAGAACCTATCGAATATGCCCGCCATGTGGCCAGCCTGGCGAATCTGATCAGCGGCGGCAGCGTCTTGGTCCAGCGGCTGGGGGATTTGATGAACGGGCGCCGTACCCAGGAAAAACGCCTCCGCCAAAGTACTGTACGCCCTACCCTGAACGCTGTCCCAGGGGATTTGAGCCTTTGCCTGCCGAAACGCCAGCTGGATAATATTGTTGAAACGTTACAGGCCCTGGATCATATTGCCCCCGGTACTGCTAATTATGATACCTTGCTGTATGGTATCGAGTGTAAATATTATTCCGCCCGCCCCAAATGTGATAATTTTGAGCTGGAGGGCTGCAAGGGCATTTATGCCATCGGTGACGGCGCAGGCTTTACCCGCTCCTTGTCCCAGGCTGCCGCCAACGGTTTATATGTTGCCGATCTTTTGCTGGGCAAACAGCTCCATACAAAAGAAATCCATGAGGAATATTTTAACGTTTAAAAAAATTTTTGAATCCTTTGTATATTCATCCCCTTCCTGTCCCATACTATAATTGGTTTTTTCCTCGTTATTGCGTTTGCACGGGGCGAAAACCCAGGCCGGAGAATACTCCGGCCTCCCTTTTTACTGAAAAGCCCCCGGTTCCTTTACGAAAAGGAACCGGGGGCTTTTCTTATTTATTCCCGATCCGCTAAGGGCACATATCCGCGCTCTTTTACAATCGCTTTATAGGCTGGACGGATAATCCGGCTCCCGGTACAGATTTCTTCCAGACGGTGTGCGCTCCATCCTACCGTTCTCGCACAGGCAAATATCGGTGTGTGCAGCTCGTCCGGTATCTTTAACATGCGGTAAACCAGTCCTGAATATAAATCAATATTACAGCATGTGGTCCGGTCTGATTTCCACTTTTCACGCAATACATCCGGCGCTAACCGTTCTATTGCATCCAGTAACTTGAATTCCGGTTCAAAATCCGTCCCTTTTGCCATCCGTAAAGCATTCTCTTTTATAATCACTGCCCGTGGATCGCTCTTGGTATATACGGCATGGCCCATCCCATAAATCAACCCAGAACGATCCCCGGCTTCTTTATTCACCGCTTTCCGTAAATAATCCCGAATTTCATTGTCATCATCCCAGTTCCGTATGTTCCCTTTCATATATTCTAACTGTTCAATTACCTTATAATTCGCTCCCCCATGACGGGCCCCTTTTAATGCCCCTATCCCGCCTGCTATCGCTGCATAGGTATCTGTCTTTGCTGAAGTCAGGGAACGCACTGTAAATGTGGAATTGTTCCCCCCGCCATGCTCTGTATGTAAGGTTAAACATAAATCTAAAAGCTGCGCTTCTTCTTCTGTAAATTGTTTGTCGCTCCGCAATAACCGCAATATGTTTTCTGCTGTGGAAAATTCCGGGTTCGGATTGTGCAGATACATGCTCCTACCGTCATAGACCCGCCGCCGTACCTGGTACGCTGCTGCCATAATTACCGGCATCCGCGCGATCAGTTCGATACACTGCCGCATCACATTGTCAATCCGGTTGGATTCCGGCTCCGGATCGAATGGATACAATGCCAGCACTGACCGCGCTAACATGTTCATAATATTAGGGCTTGCGGCCTTCATAATCATATCTTCTGTGAAATTGTCCGGTAATTCCCGGTTGTCTGACAATATCTCCTGAAACCGGTTTAACTGCGCACCCGTGGGCAAATGTCCCAGCAGCAACAGCCATGCCGTTTCTTCAAAACAAAACCGCTTCTCTGTCATGCACCCTTTTACCAAGTCCCTTAAATCTATCCCGCGATAAATCAGTTCCCCGTCAATGGGTGTTTTTTCCCCTTCGTTTAATATATAACCATGTACATTACAGATTTGTGTCAGTCCTGCTAATACGCCTGTCCCGTCTGCGTTGCGAAGCCCCGCTTTTACATTAAACCTTGTATATAGTTCCGGCGGTATCTTGTTATATCGTGCGTATTCTTCGCATAGTAATTGAATATCCTGCTCTTGCCCTCTGGTATCCTCTCGATCGGCTCCAAACATAATTTCTGATCTTCCTTCCCTCTTTTTATCTTACCTCTTTTTATTGTACTGAACCCGTTCCATAAAGTCAATAGCTTTTCTCCCCTTTTTTTATAAAATATGAATTTTTTAAAGTTTAAAAATTCAAATATTAGGAGGATGTCTAATGCGCCAACATTTTACCGGTATCCTTTTATTTGCAATCTGCGCCGCTTTAATCCCTTTAATTGCTATAAATCCCGCTTTTTCTCCTCCTCAAAACCTCCAAATACAGCCATCTCAAAATAGTAGTTCTTCTGCTCCGCCCGATTTAACGCAAGATAATAATGAAATTCCTGCAAATACGATTGACCACGCTCAGGCAGAGCCTTCTGACACGGAACCGCAAAATCAAGACTCCGGTACTGCCCCTGTTATGGAAGAATCCGGCAGCTTCTCTATCCTCGACGAATCTTCTGGGAAAATTTTTTCTGTTTCTTCTAAAGATTTTATCCGCGGCGCTTTGGCTGCTGAAATGCCCCCTACTTTCCATCCCGAAGCCCTTAAAGCCCAGGCTGTTGCCGCCCATACTTATGCCCTCTGCGTACAGGCCCTCCAACAGGATTCCCCTGACCCTTCCTTAAAAGGCGCTGACCTCTCTGCTGACCCCCAAAACTGGAAAAGCTATACCACTGAAAAAATCTTCCGCCAACGTTATGGCAATATGGCGGACGCTTATTGGAAAGCCATTACAGATGCCGCCGATCAGGTTTCCGATTATATTATGGTTTATGAGAACCATCCAATCGTTGCTGCCTACCATTCTATGAATACCGGCATGACGGAAGATGCTGCCAATGTTTGGACAGGCAATGCCCCTTATCTAACCCCTGTGGAAAGCAGGGGGGATGCTTTAGCACCCGATTTCCAGGTACAGCAGGATTTCCCTGCGCCGGAAGTTAAAAAGGCTTTGGAAGCGTTATCGCCGGAGGTTTCTTTAGGCGATAACCCGCAGGACTGGATTATTTTGGGCCAGCGTTCCCCCAGCGGCTACATCCTCTCCGTCACTATTGGCGGGCAGGAATTCCCTGCTAAGGATCTCCGTACTCTACTGGGCCTGCGCTCCACTTCCTTCCTCTTGAATTATGCCAATGATACCTTTTCTTTCACGGTGCAAGGCTACGGGCACGGTGTGGGCCTTTCCCAATATGGCGCCGACTGGTACGCTAGGCAGGGTATGGATTTCTCTGAAATTTTATCCCACTATTATCCTACTGCTAAACTGGGAATCGTTAAGGAGATTTCTTAGGACGTGTTCACATAAGAGCATCCACAGCAAGAGCAAAATAGACAAAAGTCAAAAAGATGACATCAAGT
>RAZJ01000131.1 GCA_003612625.1 bacterium 1XD42-1
TTGTATTTTAGGATAAAAAAATAATGCAAAGAGCAAGGATCTACTCTTCGCATTTAATTTTATAATTTACAATTTAAAAAATTTTTTAACTTTACTCTTGCTTTTTTCAAAAACCTCTGCTATAATAGGCTACGTTGTCAGAAAACAGGAAAAAATGTAAATAAGCCGGAATGATGGAATTGGCAGACGTGCTGGACTCAAAATCCAGTGGTAGCGATACCGTGCGGGTTCGACCCCCGCTTCCGGCACTACAAAAAACTCTCAAGTTCTTAGGACCTTGGGAGTTTTTTGTAATACAAATGATTACGATAAAAAATAAAAACCCGGGAGAAGCTCTTATCGCATCCTCCAAGGTTTTGATGCGGCAGACGGGACTTGAACCCGTACGCTCGCGCACACGCCCCTCAATCTATTTAAACAGATTGTTAGAATAAGCTTTTAAAGCTAAAAATGGCTTAATAAGCCTACTAATTCAATTTTGAAATTGCAGTTAATAGATATTAAAAGGCCTCTTTTGTCGTATAAGTGTCGCACTAAGTGTCGTATAAAATCTCACAATTTTAGCCCCTTCCTCAACGATTCAGCTGTACTATGTACATATACTTTTGCAGTAATAGAAATATCTGCATGCCCCATAACTTTACTGATAGTATAAATATCAACGCCACGTTCATAAAGTACACTACCAAAGGTATGACGTAATTCATGCGGGGTCAAATAGGGGATTTTGAGAATATGGCTCATTTCTGTCATAAATTTTTTATAATGCCAATCAAAAGAATCTATTGTACAAAAATTATTTTCACCGCCTAAAACAAAGCCCGTCTTCTTTATTTTGCTCATATATTGGATAAATTCATCAGAAACGGGTATTATTCGTCGGGATGTTTTACTTTTTAGTTCGCCATCTTGCGCCTGAATCGTATCTGGCGTAATAGAGCGTTTTACCATGATCGCCTTTTTATTAAAATCAATATCTCCCCACATAAGACCCAGTGCTTCACTTCGACGCAATCCGGTATTCAAAATAAGATATACGGCAAGCCCTCCGCTATGGAATTTCGCATATCCTTGTGCTTGCTTAGACTGTTCCTCAGTATATGCGATTTTCTCAATAGCTGGTTTCGTCGACTTATAAGATACATCACAGACAGGATTTTTATAGCATATATCGTTTAACACTGCCTGCTCAAAAACGCTATGTAAGATGCTTTGGTGTCGTTTTAAATTGCTTTGGGCAAGGAAACTATGAGTATTGAGATACTCCTGAATATTTGCTTGGGTAATATCCACCATTCGTGCCTGTCCAAAATATGGAATCATATATTTTTCAACATTGATTCGATAGGTACAATTATATGTGTGGTTTAACTTTTGGCTTCTTATAAGTTTCAAGCCAAATTTTAGCCCACTCTGAAAATTTTAAATCTTTATTGACATGAGGCAGGCCGGAAATTTTAGATGCTTCTTGTTGTATCTTCCATTCATCAGCTTGTTGTTTTGCATCTGCTTTGCTGGTAGACGAATAAAAAGATTTACGGATTAGTTTACCGTCTAGTGTTTTTCCTATGGTAATTTTGACTTCATACAGACCGCCCGAATGATTAGGCTGTTCTTTTTTTGGCCGTGGCATAAAAAATGACAACACCTTTCCAAGCCCTTGCATCTGACCTTAAAAGGCGTTATAATAGAGATGCAGAGCTAAAAATTTTAACTAGGTTTTTGCTTGCAACAGATCCGCTTTCGGTGTTACAGCACCGGAGGCGGCTTTTTTATAAGCTTTGGATTTGTTCTGCGGTCAAGCCTGTTCCTTTGATAATCATATCTAAGTCAAGGCCCATTGCAAGAAGTTTTTTCGCAATATCGAACGCTTCTTCTTTTTTTCCCTCTTTCCAGCCCTGTTCTTGACCGTCTTTCCATGCTTCCTCTTTTGCTACTTCCATAGCTTCATCCCAGTTCCAATCTGTTAATAACATATTTTCCACCTCACTGGAGTTGTCCGTTAAAAACGGCTGCATAATATCATTTTCCCGGCAATAAATTACCGCCTGCCGGATAGCTTCTTGCAATAGCAAGCCTCTGTCTTTGTATTCCTGCACTTTATAGGTGAATATACTGTAATCCTGCAAAGACTTACTTTTTTCCAAGATAGATTTATTATGCCCATATCCAATATTGATTACTTTTACCACTAATTCTACGGATGGAGCAGGTTCCTCTTCATTTTTATGGAGTTGACTAATGAAAGCATCTGACAAGCGCATATAGGATATATCGGGATAGGGTTTCTGTCCATTATATAAAACAATAAATTCCGGCGTCATTAAGGGAATCTGCTTTTCCCAGTAAAGGCTTTTCCTGTCCAAAATCTTTTCTATAAATGAGCAAATTCAGGAATTGACGAAAGCAGACCGGCAGCGGTGAAGGCCGGTGAGGAAGGGCACA
>RAZJ01000132.1 GCA_003612625.1 bacterium 1XD42-1
GGGGTTTGCCGCTGATTCCCAAACCGCCCCGCTGCTGTCCGGCATCATGCGACAATTTGCGGGATTTATCGAAAGCAATAAAAAAAACCGCCTGTATGAACAGGCGGCATCAAGAAACGGAGGTTTAATATTATGGCTGACAATCTGGCGTATCAAGAGGAATTGCGGGACGAAATGTTAAACGGCAAGGTTGTTTTAATGTCCCCGCGTCCTGCGGTCAATCACAATCTTGCTATGGGCAATATTTACCGGGCATTTGCAAACCGTTTAGACGGAAAGAAGTGCTTGCCTTTTGCAGACGGCACGGACGTTTATTTGACTGAAAAAGACCGGGTTGTACCCGATGTAATGATTATCTGCAAGAAAGAGATAATCAAGCGCAACGGCGTTCACGGTGTGCCGGATTTAATCGTTGAAGTTCTTTCCCACGGAACAGAAAAGAAAGACCGTGGATACAAAAAGGACTTATACGAAAAATGCGGCGTGCGGGAATATTGGCTTGTGGATACAGAAAACCAAACAGTAGAAGTTTACCTGCTGAAAAGCGGAAAATTTGTGCTGGATGAAGTCTACAAGGTTTTCCCTGATTATGTGGAGCTGTCCGCCGATGAACAGGAACACTATAAAGGCGAAGTGCCGGTTTCCCTCTACGATGATTTTACTATCCCGCTTGAAGATATATTTCGCAACCTTTTTTGACAAAAAGAAAGCCGCCCAACGCTGCAACGTTGGGCGGCAACTGTAAAGGATACTTGCATACACCCGAAATACAATATACCCTTGCCTTATTGTATCATAAAGGGCGGGGGAAAGAAAGGGGCATTTTATGAAACAGGCAGAAACCGCCGCCGTTGCCCGAAACGCGGTTATATATGCCCGCTATTCCTCGCATAATCAGACGGAACAAAGCATAGAAGGGCAACTGCGCGTTTGCCATGAATACGCCCAGCGCGAAGGATTTACCATTGTGGGGGAATACATTGACCGCGCCATATCCGGCAAGACGGACGATAGACCAGACTTTCAACGCATGATTTCCGATTCCCGCAAGCGGGCGTTTCAGTATGTCATTGTCTATAAACTGGACCGTTTCGCCCGGAACCGCTATGACAGCGCCGTATATAAGCACAAGCTGAAACAAAACGGGGTAAAGGTTGTTTCAGCTATGGAAAATATCGGGGACAACCCGGAAGGCATCATACTTGAAGCCGTTTTGGAGGCAAGCGCCGAATATTACAGTTTGGAGCTTGCCCAAAAGATTAAGCGCGGCAAGCGCGAAAGCGCTATGAAAGGGCAATTCAACGGCGGCACGCCCCCTTTCGGGTATAGGAGCGTTGACAGGCGGCTTGTGATTGATGAAGCAAAGGCCCCCTTTGTCAAAAGGGCTTTTGAACAGTACGCCGCGGGGGTCCCCAAAAAACGGATTGTTGCGGAGCTTAACGCGGCTGGCCTGCGGAACCGGAACGGGAAACCTTTTGGGCATACGGCCTTGCAGGTTGCTTTGCAAAATGAAAAGTACATTGGTATTCAACGCTTCAGCGATATTGTTATAGAGGACGCTTGCCCCGCCCTGGTTGACCGTGAAACCTTCGACAAGGTACAGGAACGCATTAAGCAGAACAGGCGGGAAGGCGGCAAAAACAAGGCTAAAATGGAATATCTATTGACTGGCAAAGCCTTTTGCGGCTACTGCGGAAGCACCATTACAGGGGTATCCAGTAAAGGCCGACATAACGAACCGCATTATTATTACGCCTGCCGCAATCGGCGGCTTGGAAACGACTGCAAAAAGGCGTATGAAAAGAAAGACTTTTTAGAATGGTATGTTGTGGAACAGACGGTTGAATATGTTCTTACCCCGTCCCGTATACAGGAAATCGCGGCGGCGGTTGTTGCTGAATATGACAGGGAATTTAACGATACCAGAATTAAAGAGCTGGAGCGGCAAATTGCAAGGCTGGAGCGGGATATTGATAAACTCACCGATTCTATTTTAGATGTTCCTAAATCCGCATGGGCGGGTATTGGGCAGAAAATCGAAACTGCCACCATGCAGAAAAACGATTTAGAAATTGACCTTTCAAAGCTGCGCATTGCAAACAAAATCCGCTACACTGAATCGGATATTGTCGTATGGCTGAAATCGTTCTGCAAGGGGGACTTGTTCGACATGGAATTTAGGCGGCGGATTATCGACACGTTTATAAATTCCGTGTACCTGTATGACGATAGGGTTATCGTGTTTTACAATATCCGCGGCGGCAAACAGGTTTCCTATATTGACATGCTGGACGCAACCGAAGGATTCCCCGGCCTTGATGATGAACCGGCCCCCGGCGATTCCGGCGAATCCCCAGACGCAAAAGAGAAGCCAGACACCACTTCCGGGGTTAGACTTCTTAACGCTTCGCACCA
>RAZJ01000133.1 GCA_003612625.1 bacterium 1XD42-1
TTGCCGTGGTGGATTTTGGGGTTTTGGGCCTGCGCCAGATACTTCCGAATGGCCCATTTCAGCAGGCCGGCGGTCAGCCTGCCGCCTGCTTTGCCGACCTTGATGGTGAGAGCCACAGATTTTTCGCGTACTTCATCCTGCATGATGCGTTACCTCCTTTCCTGCAAGCGGCAGGCTGTTTCACCGGGCCCCGCCGCCTTTCGCCCGTTCTTCCGGGGCGGGATGCTGGCGGGCTTCTTTCATGGCGGCGCGTAGCTGCTCCCGCACGGACAATTTTGCCGGCGGTTCCGGCTTTGCCAGTTCAAAGATTTCCCGCGCCCTGGTTTCCCGCAGCAGGTCGCAGATCGGGAAACTGTATTTATGTTCATTCATTTCCCAGCAGTAGCGGGCTGCTTCCAGCGGGTCGGCAAATTGCAGCAGGGCGTCCACCTCGGCGGGGTCAAACTGGTGCGCTGTTTTCAGGTAGCAGTGAACCTCTGCCAGCCCTTGCAGTTGGTACACATCCACAATCTGCGGGCCGTTCCCGTCTGCCAGTTTCGCGGCATGATCCAGCAGGTTCTTGTCCAGCTTTTCCATAAGCTGTTGTTTCGCTTCAACTTCGATTGTTCTCACCTCTTTTCGTTTGGGATTTTTCTTCAAAAGCTGCTGAAAACGCTAAGGCGGAACCAGCAGGCGGTGAAGCAGGTATTTCATGCGCCGTCCTCCATTTCCTCGCGGGCAAACCGGGCGTCTAACTTTTCGATGCTCCAACGCTCCTTAAACTGTCCAAGGGGGCCTGCGCCAAACTGCGCCCGCGCCCGGTTGTCCATATCCCACAGCCGCGCCCACAGTTCCGGGTGGTGCTGGCGTAGCTTTCGGAGTTCACCGATCCGCTGCAAGGGACAGCACCAGCAGGAAGCGCGGTGGTAGATTTTATAAAGTCCGCCAAAGTCAAAGCCCCGGTCATAGCAGATTTGTAAAGCCTGCGCTTCGGTGATGCCCCATTCCACCAGCGGATAGCGGTGGTTCGGGTCGTCCTTGCAGCGCTGGGATTCATCGGCGGCGATGCCGATGTAGTGCAGGGCGTTCTTTTCTTTTTTCAGCCGGTTGACCTCTTTGGCGATCAGGTGGGTTTTAAGCTGGCCCGTACACCAGCGAACCTTAATCCCCGGCCAGCCGTTCCCATATGGCGGTACGCCTAACCGGGCGCGGCGTTCCAGACAACTCGGCTTCTGTTTCGGTTCATCAAACATTAGCCACTCAAAACCGTGCGGGTGTCGTAGCGTGGTAATGTGGATGCCCCGTTCACGGTACAGAAGCGCGTCCAGCTTGGCGATATGCGCCGCCATTTCGGGAAAGTCCATGCCGGTATCCGCAAATATCACGCTGTCAATCGGCATCCCCTTTTCCAGCATCAGCAACAATAAAGCGGACGAATCCTTGCCGCCGCTCAGCCCGACCGAATGGTATTCTGCCGATGAAAAACCGCCGCAGTCCTGCAAACTGCGACGGTCAGTATTGGTATTTTGTTTTGCCATTTTTACGCCCCACTTTCCGTGCCGCCCCACTTGGTCAGCACCACGGACTCGCCGCTTGCCATGCCGCCCCAAAGCCTGCCAGCGGTTTCGGCAAACTCGGCAGGCGAAGCGCAGATGTGGTCTGCTCCCAGCATCATAAATTCGCCAGGGCTGGCAAAAAGGCGCTGAAACTCGGCTTGCCGGGCAGGGGAAAGGGAGCAGAAGCCCTCCCCGTCGGAAAGCCCGCACAGCAGGAATGTACCGCTGATGCACTCATTCACAAACGGATTGCAGCGGTTGGGCGGCAGTCCCTGACGGCTGGCGTCCTCGTTGTAAAGCAGCATGACCCGCTGGGGCAGGAAACAGCCCATCGCCAATTCGCCGCCGACAATCTGCGAAAGGTTTTCCAGAGAGTATTCCACCCGCGCCGGCCTGGGCGCTTTGCCCGGTTCCACCACCAGAATGTTGATTTCATGTTCCATGCAAAAGTCCTCCTTTGGTTTGATTGGTATATTTTTAAGCGCTGGGCGGCTTAACCGTCCAGCAGCCCATGCGCCATATCGTGGCTGACAAGGGATGTGTAATATTGCCCCATCGTGACAGGGGCGTTGTAGAGCGCCGCCAGCGTGTACGCCTTGATGTTGCCGATCTTGGCGGTGTTGCTTTTCAGGCTATCCATGACATAGCCGATATGTTCACTGTTCAGTTTCAGGAACCGGCTTTTGACAACCTCGGTGGGTATTTCCTGCCCGCAGATACGGACAGATTCCCGTGTGGAGCAGCAGATTTCAAGCATCAGTTCCACATAGCCGTCCAGCAAGTCCTTGTCCCAGGGGTTCCGTTCCAGAAGAATGTCATAGTCAATATTTTC
>RAZJ01000134.1 GCA_003612625.1 bacterium 1XD42-1
CACAGCGCCTGAAGATAAATCCCTCATATGGGGTAAAATTTAAAGGAGGTCCAATATGAACTACACACAGAAATCTTATGTAAACGGAAAATGGGAGAACATGTATCCCACAACTACGGCTGAACAGGTAACAACAGATGAAAACCATAAGTTTGTTACCGAGGAACAAATCAAAGAATTCAGCCAAAAATCGCAAATCTCCATAGGGGAAACGGCGCCAACGGAACCAAAGGAAGGAATGATCTGGTTTGATACGTCCACACCTGTCACTGAACCAACAGAATAAGAGGTACGGTTAAATGGCGAATCAAGCAGAATTGATTCCTTTTGTAATGCGTGTGCGTGTGGGGGATGAATACATTCCCCATGCGCCGCTGACGACTGCCAGCCAGGTCCTTATGCCAGACGACACTACGCTTGAGGACTATATAGCCATGACGGAACCGTCTGAGCTGCTTTGCCAAATCCAGCATAACCTAAACGGCTACCCAAATGTGTTGTTGCTGGAAGGACGGTACACAGCCGGAGCAGGCGGGGCGGGAGACGGCCCGGCAGGCGGGGAGGAGCTGACGCAATATCCCTGCCGCCAGACATACCAGGATGCCAATAATTTGACTGTATTCACAGTTAAAAAGATTGCGGAATTAGGGACTCCTATAATCAATAAGATAAGCGATTATGTCTATACGCTGACCTATTCCGGCGCGGATAGCTTGTATATAAAATTATTACTCAACATCTGAAAGGAATGAAATAATGGGTTTTTTAAAAAAGTTTGTAGCCTTAGTGAAAGGCACTCCTGATTGGCATGAAAAGTATAATCAGGATGTAGGGGCTCTGTATGAAGCTCTAAATGACATGGAGTCTGAGGCAGGACGCTCTATTATTCCTTGCAGCGCTGTTTATGATGCCACAAACAAAATCCATGTCCTTACCCCAACCAACAGCAGCCAAACAATCCCTGCTTCCGGGATGATTCCCGTGACCTTTATCCCAAATGCAGATTTCCATGCAGGAGACAAACTGCGGTTCAATGGTCAGGACTGCGGCGCAGTCTACAGCAATACAGATTTAGCCGTTGCAGACGGGGCATTCCGGACAGGTTTTGTGACTTCTGTCGTATTCCAATTTGTGGAAGCTGGGGGGGGACTGACCGAAGCTATTTAGCTATTTTGCACAATGGCGAGGTAGCGTATGCCAGTAACGCGGGAAAGCTGAATGGGTTGGCCCCGGAAGCCTACATACAGCCACAAGATAGTCTGCTGGATAATGGATATCTTAAGATAAACCAGCAGACTAAAAAGGAGTATACAAAAGCCGGACATACTGTAGATCGGTGGTTTTTTTCCGGTGGAACAAAGGTAACAGTATTGCCGGATTGTATCAGGCTAACAGCGTCAGCAAACAGCCCGATATATTTTGCACAATTGTTAGAAGAAACACTTGGTTCCGGCGTTTATACAATGGCAATATTACTTAAAAACGCATCCAGAGGAGCACTTTTGGCTTCAAATGAAGGACATAATACCTATTATGCAAACAAAATTTTTTCTGATATAGGAGAAGATTTAAAGCTGGTTACAGCTACTTTTGAAGTCCCCAAAAATAACACTCTGAAACGTGCATATGTCAGAATAGATGAGGCATCCGCAGATCTGGCCGCATTTAAACTGGAACCAGGCCCTTATTTTACCGGCTGGCCCGTTTGGAATTATGCGCTGGAGCTGGCAAGGTGCCAGAGGGACCAAATTGAATTCGTTCATCCAGTTACAAATATTTCTACAACAAGCAATAGATACGGAGTGATCGGGGGAGGAACGCCTATGTCTGCTACAAGAGCGTCTATACTATGTTCTACACCTGTCCAAATCCGAACGGTCCCAGTCATGTCCTTTTCAGGAAAATTTGTATTAAGGGCAGGATCTGCCTCCGCATCCAAAGGAATCCCTGTTGCCAACATAGCATCAGGGACAAATGCAGCCAGTAACGGTATAAATATAATGTGTGATGTATCCACAGATACTCCCTTAACCATAGGAGCATATTATGAACTTTGGTACCTGCCAAATAATGATGGGAATTCATTATTGGCAAATGCCAATTTATAAATAAAAAAGAAAGAAGATGTCAAATGAACGGAAAAGCAGTTTTCCAAGGAGGAAATGCGCAAAGCTTAGGTAGTGTTCACATAAGTTGGATTGTGATATAATTAAAGAATGGAAATAAAGAAAGAGCAATACGAGCAAATCAAAGAGTGCTTTCCCAAACAGCGGAAACCAGCCAAAATCAGCAACCTGGACGTATTGAATGCAGTGCTATACGTAGTGGAAAATGGGTGCAAATGGAG
>RAZJ01000135.1 GCA_003612625.1 bacterium 1XD42-1
TTTGTCTATCTGGCCGCTATTGCCATTCTGTTGATTTAGCACTACTGCTTCGTTTTTTCAAACAAGGCCTAGGTACAGTATACAACTTTCCTTTTTGAAACAACTGCTTGACAAGAAGCTGATAACCGACAAGGAATATTCCCTTATCAAAAATCGCCTTATGAAAGATTATAAGGTAGTTTCAAATTTAATGGCTTGATTTGCCGTCTTGTTTGTGTTACAATAAACACTATAATAGGAACACAAAAGGAGGGCTATATATGAGCGGCGTTGAAATCATCAAAGCACGAAACACACTATCCCCACGGGCACGGACAAATCTTGCAAAACGGCTCCGAGTGGCGGCGTACTGCCGCGTCAGCACAGACAGCGAAGATCAGTTGAACAGTTACAAGTCACAGGTTGCATATTACACAGAACTTATCAAGGGAAACTCTGATTGGTCTTTGGCTGGCATCTATGCAGACGAGGCGATCACCGGCACACAGGTAACAAAGCGTGAGGACTTCCAGCGGTTAATAAATGACTGCATGAACGGCGATATTGATATGATCGTCACCAAGTCTATTTCAAGGTTTGCGAGAAATACGCTGGACACGCTGAAATATGTCCGTATGCTCAAAGAAAAGGGCATTGCGGTTTTCTTTGAGGAAGAAAACATCAATACCCTTACGATGGATGGCGAATTGCTTCTTGTCATTCTAAGCTCTGTGGCACAGCAGGAAGTAGAAAACATTTCCGCTAATGTCAAAAAGGGCCTGAAAATGAAAATGCAACGTGGCGAATTGGTCGGCTTCCAAGGCTGCCTGGGGTATGATTACCACCCGGAGGACAAGACAATCACTGTCAATGAGGAAGAAGCGGAGATCGTGCGCTACATTTTCCGCCGCTACATAGAGGGGGCTGGTGGCTCTGTTATTGCACAGGAGCTTCAAAACCTGGGCTACAAGACTAAACGCGGCAGTACAACGTGGGCCGAAACTACTGTGATAGGCATTATCAAGAACGAGAAATACAAGGGCGATATTCTGATGGGAAAAACCTTTACCCTTGACCCCATATCCAAACGCCGCCTGGACAATTTCGGAGAGGAAGATCAGTTTTATATCCGAGATCACCATGAGCCTATCATATCCGAGGAAGTTTTTGAAAAGGCACAGGAGATTTTAAGGCGTCGGGCCAAACCAAGGCGGTTAAATTCAGACGGCAAGCGTGAAAAATTCAGCCGCAAGTATGCGTTTAGCTGTATGCTGGAATGCGGCTTTTGCGGCGGAACACTGACACGACGAAGCTGGCACAGCGGTTCACAGTACAATAAGGTTATTTGGCAATGTGTCACCAGCACTAAAAAGGGTAAAAAATTCTGTCCTGACAGCAAGGGAATAGCCGAGGAAACGATAGAGCAGGCATTTGTGGAGTCGTACAGGCTTCTTTGCCTGAACAACAAAGATGTTTTGGACGAGTTTATTGCCAGAACGGAAGAAACCTTGTCTGAAAACAATGCTGGCAAGCAGTTGGTAAAAATTGAAAAGGATATCCGGGCGCTGGAAGCAAAGCGGGCGAAGCTGGTCGATATGCGTTTGGAAGAAGTGCTGGACAAGGAAACTTATGAAAGCAAATATCTTGATCTGACAGGCCAAATCGAACAGCTTCAAGCCCAGCACCGCGATTTGCAGGAAGCGGCGGAAACCGAGAACACCATGAAAAAACGCATTGCGGAGTTCAGAAAAACGCTGGAACAAAACAATGTTCTGGAAGAATTTGACCGCTATATTTTTGAAAGCATAGTTGAAAAAGTGATCGTTGGGGGGGATGATGAAGAAGGCCGCAAAGACCCGGCCAAGCTGATATTCATTTACAAGACAGGTTTCCAAAGTCACATGGACGGAGCAAACTTTAAGCCGCCCCGCAAGAACAGCAAATCCGCAAAGCAGGCTGCCGGTTTGTGTTCCCATCATAGCGACGACACATGTGGAAACAGTATGCCTATTAACTCGCGTTTAATGGGGATTTTTCCGGTTTTATAGACCGGAAAATTTGGTATTTGCCACCCATTTGCCACCCTAGGTAGTGTTCACATAAGTTGGATTGTGATATAATTAAAGAATGGAAATAAAGAAAGAGCAATACGAGCAAATCAAAGAGTGCTTTCCCAAACAGCGGAAACCAGCCAAAATCAGCAACCTGGACGTATTGAATGCAGTGCTATACGTAGTGGAAAATGGGTGCAAATGGAGGAGCTTGCCCAAAGAATACGGAGATTGGCACGTGATCTATGTTCGGATAAACCGCTGGGCGAAAAAGGGCGT
>RAZJ01000136.1 GCA_003612625.1 bacterium 1XD42-1
GGTCGTGCTTCCATTATAACACTTGAGGCTATGCCCTCTTTTTTGTCATTTTTCAGATTTGCTCATTTATAGTACCTGATCCTTGGAAACACCTTCCACACCAGCCACTGCCACAAAGTCGTTATAAAAGTCCGACACAGCATTACCAATAATGACCTGGAATTGCCCGGCTTGGGTGAAAGTACCTTTCGCCACCTTCATAGCTTCAATTCCCTTCACATCCGCTTTGGCGGGGTCGTTGAGGACGAAGCGCATCCGGGTGACACAGTGAGAAACTGCTGCGATGTTCTCCTTGCCGCCTACCAACTGCAAAAGCTGAGCGGCATCCTGTTGATATTTACCCATTCATAAAAACCTCCGTTTCTGCTTGTTTGAACAAGTTATGGCTATATTATGCCATACTTGTTTAAACAAGTCAAGATCTTGTTTAAACAAATTGTAAATTCAGAAGAATATCTAAAATCTTTTCTTGCTTTTTAGTACTTTTGACTGTATAATGTTGTTTAAACAAGGGAGGCCGATATAATGCCAAAAGCAAAATATGATGAAATTTATATGGATTTGAAGCAAGCTATTGAGAAGAATACATATTCCTACGGTTCTCTATTGCCCTCGGAAAATACGTTGATAACCCAATATGACTGTTCCCGAAACACCATACGCCGGGCGCTGGCTGGGCTGGGAGAAATCGGCTATATCCAATCCATCCACGGCAAGGGGGTTCGGGTGATTTTCCAGCCATCGGAGCGTGCCTCCTTTACCGTGGGCGGGATTGAATCCTTTCGGGAAACTGCCCGGCGTAACCGGTTGAATGTGGTTACAAAGGTCATTTCTTTTTCCATTGTGACTGTGGAAGCGCAGCTTGCTGAGGAGAGTGGCTTTCCCATAGGGTCGGAAGTCTATGATATCCTTCGAGTACGGTATTTGGATGGAAAGCCTCTGATTCTGGATAGAAATCTCTTTTTGAAAGCTTTCGTGCCTGGGCTGACGGCAGAAATTGCGGAACGTTCTATTTATGATTACATTGAGAAAGATCTAGGAATGCAGATTGTCACCAGCAAACGTACCATTACCGTAGAGCATGCTTCTCCCCAGGATAAACAGTTTCTCGTGTTGGGAGATTATAACTGTTTAGCTGTTGTATCGGGCCAGACATTTAACGCAGATGGCGTAATGTTTGAATACACACAGTCCCGCCACCAACCAGATTATTTTAGCTTCCATGATACTGCTACCCGGAAGAAAAAGGAGCAATTTTATGAGAAATGATATTAAATTGGTTGCCGTTGATATAGACGGTACATTTGTCCGTTCAAACTACACCTATGATATTCCGCGGTTCAAACGAATTTTGTCCCATATGAAAGCCGCTGGCTGCAATTTTGTTGTAGCCAGCGGAAATCAATATTATCAATTAAGGGATCTGTTTCCAAGGTACTATGACGAATTATCCTTTGTGGCAGAAAATGGGGCTTTTGTGAAAGACAGAAAAAAGCTTATTTTTACCGCAAATATGCCAAAAGAAACCGTAGATTTTGTCATTGATGTATGCAGTGAATATCCGGAAATATTAAATGTCTTATGCGGTTTGGAAAGTGCGTACTGTCAGCGCGGAATGGTTAGCCAAGAATTTTTTGAACTGACAAGCATCTATTATCATCGCTTGAAGTGGGTAGACAATTTCAAATCAGTAAAAGACCAAATATTGAAATTTGCGCCAACTGTTCCGGAAGAAAAAACTTATTTTTACTATGACTTATTTTGTGAAAGGCTCAAAGGGAAAGTGGAACCCACAACAAGCGGCCGTGGCTCTATTGATTTAATTGTGCCTGGCTGTCATAAGGCCTCTGGCTTAAAACGGCTTGTGGAGCGTTGGGTATTTCTCCGGAACAGTGTGCCGCTTTTGGAGATGGGGGCAATGATATAGAGATGCTCAACTACTGCGGCCATAGCTATGCCATGGAAAATGCACCTGAAAACGTAAAAAACGCGGCAAAATATGTATGTCCTTCTAAAGCGGATGGCGTGCTTGTTACTCTGGAAAAAATGTTTGCTTTGGTTTGAATTTTTCTTAAGGATGTATCTACCATTCTATCAATAGCCCGCCTTGCATCATCTATTTTTCTGCAAAAATGGTTGATTATCTCAAAAAATCCTTAATTTATGGGCATAAGCGCAGGATTTCAAGCTGAATTTATAGTCACCACAGTTGAAAAGCAGTAGAAAGCGCATCGTCAAAAGATGGCTCATAAGGAAGAATTTTTCG
>RAZJ01000137.1 GCA_003612625.1 bacterium 1XD42-1
AGCTCGTCAATAAATCGGAGGACGAGTGGATTCGGGTGGAGGGGACCCACGAGGCTATTATTTCGCGGGAATTGTGGGACACCGTAGCCAGTATCGGCAAAAAGAAGGTGCGGAAAAGCACTCCGTCCGATGGCTGCAAGAGCATCTTCACCGGCCTTGTGTACTGTGCCGACTGCGGTTTCAAAATGCGGAACCATATCGAAAAGTTCACCTATAAGGATGGCAGGCCGGGACGGTACAGTTCTTTCATCTGCGGCAACTACTCCCGCAGCGGAAGGGGCGCGTGTACCATCCACACCATCTATGAAACGGTGCTGACCCAGCTGGTATTGGAGGACATCCGGGAAAAGGCCCGCTTTGCGGAATATGACCCGGACCGGCTGATGGGCGAGATTCTCCGGCTGAAGGAGAAAGAATCCCACACCCGGCTTTTCTCCTATGAGCAGGAATTAAAATCCTTCTTAGCCCGTATTTCCGATTTGGAGCGTCTGATGCAGAATCTCTACGAGGATAAATGCACCGGCTCCATCCCGCAGACGGTATTTCAGACCCTGATGCAGAAATATGAAGCGGAACGGGCAGAAAAGGCGGAGGCAGTCCCGGAACTGGAAAGGAAAGTCCGGGCGCACCTGGAAAACCAGGTGGATACCGACCGCTGGCTGGAAATTATTCGGCGCTATACGGAAATCTCGGAACTGGACGAAACCATTCTCTTTGAACTGGTAGACCGGATCGAGGTTGGCGATACCCAGAAGGTCAACGGGCAGCGGATTTGTGAGGTCAAGGTGTACTACCGCTATGTCGGGAATGTGGACGGGGCGCTGGCACAGGAAAGGGGGCGGGATTATGGCGAAGCAATATAAAGTCGGTATCTATTGCCGCCTGAGTGTGGATGACGCCTCCAATTCCGCAAAAGCGAAGGGCTATATTCCCAGCGATGAATCGGTGAGCATTGAGAACCAATATGAAATCCTCTCCAAATTCGTCATGCTCAACGGCTGGATCGAGGTCAAGACCTATCAGGACGATGGGTACAGCGGGGGCAACTTCCAGCGGCCCGGATTTTTGGAAATGCTGGAGGACGCAAGGCATGGCCTGATTAACCTGATTCTGGTAAAGGACCTTTCCCGTTTAGGCAGGGATTTTGTGGAGGTGGGCCGTTATACGGACATCATTTTCCCTTCCCTCGGATGCCGGTTCGTGTCGGTTCTGGACTGCCTGGACAGCGAGGGGGACAACACCGATATGCTGCACTTCCGCAGTCTGATGAATGACTACCATCTCAAGGACCTGTCCAGCAAGGTCAAGTCGGTGCTTCATGCAAAGAAGAAAAGTGGCCAGTATCTTGCTGCCTACGCTCCCTACGGATACCGCAAGAGCGAGGAGGACAGACACAAACTGGTCATTGACGGGGAATCCGCCGCTGTTGTGCGGCAGATATTCCAGATGCGTCAGTCCGGCATGGCCTATGGGAAAATCGCTGCCGCCCTGAATGAGAAAGGGATTCTCCCTCCCCGCTGGTACTGGGCGGTCCATTACGGAAATGGCAGCTGCAAGTATTCCCGGCTGTGGGCTTACGCAACCGTCCGAAGCCTTCTGAACGATGATATTTATGTCGGTACGCTCACACAGAACTGCACCGGTTCCCGTTCCTATAAAGACAAGACCATGATAAGGAAACCGGAATCGGAATGGATTTCCCATGAGGGTGCGCACGAGGCAATTATCGGGCCGGAGCTGTGGGAGGCTGTCCAGAAAATCAATCAGGCGGCGAAACAGATTTCCGCTAACAATACGCCGCCCCAAGCATCTCTGTTTACCGGAAAGCTGGTTTGTGCGGACTGCGGGCATCCTCTGGTTGCCGCCCGCGAAACACAGCGCCGGAAAAACGGAACTGTCAAGCACTATACTTCTTATTTTTGCTCCCGGTTTGCCACTACCGGACACAGCATCTGCTCCTGGCACCGGATTTTTGAGATCAGCTTGAAAAACTTGGTGCTGAGTGAAATCCGGGCGCATGGCAAAGCGGTTGCAGCCGATGAAGCCGCTGTACTGGATAAGCTGAAACAGCACATCCAATCCGCAAGCGCCGCGCAACAAGAGGACTGCCGACAGGAAATCAGCCGT
>RAZJ01000138.1 GCA_003612625.1 bacterium 1XD42-1
CACAGCGCCTGAAGATAAATCCCTCATATGGGGTAAAATTTAAAGGAGGTCCAATATGAACTACACACAGAGATCTTATGTAAACGGAAAATGGGAGAACATGTATCCCGCAACTACGGCTGAACAGGTAACAACAGATGAAAACCATCAGTTTGTTACCAAAGCTCAAATTGAACAATTTGGAGCAAAATCACAAATCTCCATAGGGGAAACAGAGCCAACGGAGCCAAAGGAAGGTGCAATCTGGTTTGATACATCCGTACCTGTCACCGAACCAACAGAATAAGAGGTACGGTTAAATGGCGAATCAAGCAGAATTGATTCCTTGTGTAATGCGTGTGCGTGTGGGGGATGAATACATTCCCCATGCGCCGCTGACGACTGCCAGCCAGGTCCTTATGCCGGACGACACTACACTTGAGGACTATATAGCTATGACGGAGCCGTCTGAGCTTCTTTGCCAAATCCAGCATAACCTAAACGGTTACCCAAATGTGCTATTACTGGAAGGGCGGTATACTGCCGGGACAGGCGGGGCTGGGGATGGTCCGGCAGGCGGGGAGGAGCTGACACAGTATCCCTGCCGCCAGACATATCAGGACGCAAACAATCTGACTGTATTCACAGTTAAAAAGCTTGCAGAACCAGGGACTCCCACAATCAATAAGATAAGCGATTATGTCTATACGCTGACCTATTCCGGTGCGGATAGCTTGTATATAAAACTACTTCTCAATATTTAAAGGGGATGAAAATATGAATATCCTTAGAAATTTTGTGGCGTTAATCAAAGGCATGCCAGACTGGCATGAAAAATATAACCAAGATATGAGTTATCTGTATGACGAAGTGAATGGCGCTAAATCAGACGGTATTATAAACACCTATACCCATTCAAAAACCGGCACAAGTCATACCTTGACCGGAGCCGGAGCAATTATGCGTTTTACCGCAAGAGCGCCCTGGATTGCGGGTGATGCCGTAACAGTAAACGGGACAAGGCTAAACCCACTCAATCTTGAAGGAACGCCTTTACCTGCTGGAGCTTTTGTTGCTGGAATGCAGGTTGTTGCAATTCAGGATGGTCAGAACTTGCAATTTTTGACGCAATCATACACCGATCAGTTCGCGAGCATCAATTCGCAAATGGAAAATAAAGCGAACAAAGACAGCATGAAATGCCATGATTTGCCTCTAGCAGAAGGATTCGTTCCATTTGAAAGCGCGGGGGGAGTTCCATGGAATTGCAGTTACGCAAAGGATGGTTTAGGAATTGTGCATGTTTGTGCAAGGTTAAAAGTGTTATTGACAACGGAAATATCCTATAAAACGCATTTAGCGACTTTGCCAACGGGGTATCGCCCTCAAGTTCCATTTTCAACCGTATGTGGCATGAGATATTCAGGGGACGAGGGACGGCCGTTATGTTCCCACATAGATTTTTATGTCAATGGCGATATATACATCTTCCCTTCCTTCAACGTAACCGCAAGTCAAATAACTATTCCGCCCGTATCTTTCTTTGGAAGCTAATTGGCCTATAACTACTTTGCTAAATATGTAATTTGTCCATGTGCATAGGCATAAGGGGATACCCCAAATACGAGGACTTGGCCATTCGCGCGCACCGATATGGTAGCTATACCGCCTACACTATTATTCGGCCATCCATACGCAGTTGCAATAATTGTTTCTCTGGGCCTAAATCCTTCTGGGATCATGGCAACAATGGAAGCATCTGCTGTAATAGTATTTTCTAATGGATCGGATTGTACAGACATCTTTATGTACACACGCCCAAATAAATCCTTGCAATATTTACTCGCTAATATGTGATCTCCAGCAACCAGACCTCTATCAACAAATCCCTCTACAAACGGCAAAGCATACTCTATTGGCGCACCTAAGTTCGCCTTATTTTCCTAATTCGCCGCGTAGAATGGTGGGGCAATTAGTGCAAAAGGACTTTCAATTATAAAATCATCAGATATTTCTACATGCGCTAGGACGTGTTCACATAAGAGCATCCACAGCAAGAGCAAAATAGACAAAAGTCAAAAAGATGACATCAAGT
>RAZJ01000139.1 GCA_003612625.1 bacterium 1XD42-1
ACGCCCTTTTTCGCCCAGCGGTTTATCCGAACATAGATCACGTGCCAATCTCCGTATTCTTTGGGCAAGCTCCTCCATTTGCACCCATTTTCCACTACGTATAGCACTGCATTCAATACGTCCAGGTTGCTGATTTTGGCTGGTTTCCGCTGTTTGGGAAAGCACTCTTTGATTTGCTCGTATTGCTCTTTCTTTATTTCCATTCTTTAATTATATCACAATCCAACTTATGTGAACACTACCTAAAGCGCTGGGATGCCATATAGAGGATTTAATAGAGCCGGAAGTCGCAGAGGCCGCAAGCAAAAAAGAAAACGATTCTCAGTAAAAAAAGAGCTGGTCACTATGGCCAGCTCTTTTTTTGGTTTTTCGGATTCTATGGTTTAGCGGTCAGATGATATAATTTTTCTTTCAGAACCGCCAAGTGAGCCTCAGCTTCTTTGATTTGCTGCTGCAGCTCTTCGATTTGAGAAGCAGTGTCCCATTCCTGCACTGTTTTTTCCGGCAGGCGTATCTGCTGCAGCTCATCCAAGGGATTAGCTTCCGATGGGGCGCTGAAGATGTTCTGCAGGGCCGACGTGATGTAGCTGTCCGGACCCAGGGTTTCAATGATGGCCCGGATTTGCTCCAGGGCTTGCTGCTCTTGATTTTCCTGGGACTTCATGTTTTTTGTACACATAATTTGATTTCCTCCTTGTATTTTACTCGGAGGCGTGATAAAATAAATCTACCACGTCTCCGTAGTTTGACTGTGGGGATTGGTGTGTAGGGGTAAGCGGGGGTTTCTTGTCGGGAGCACCCCACTTATTCCTGTTTTTTTATTTGATTTTATATTAAAAAGTGTTCAATAAAGTGTTCAAATATGAGTATAAACCCCCATAAATAGCGGTAATTTGGCAGTTTTTACGGTAATTCAATTCCCGCCATCTCCACTCCTTTAAAACCGCTTGTAGAGCTTGTTACAGGCGGTTTTTTGTTGTCCTGTACCACGCTAAATACCACACTTTAAATTACACTATTCCTTTTCAATGTTTAAAATATCATAAAATATAGTATCTAAATCATGGGCCGTTTTCTGCAATTCATTGTTTATTTCATGTCCATATATCCCAAAAGTATCCATATTCTTTGAATGACCAACCAGAGTTTTTATCTGACCTTCAGAAAGATTTTTCGCTATAGATACAAAAGTATGTCGCATTTCATAAGGCGATATATGGGGAATATCGTTACTTTCACAATAACGGGTCCATCTTTTTTCATATGTTGATAAGCTTATATCTCCAAAAATACGCTCTGTATTGGGATTGGATATTTTTCTTTGTTCTTCTAATATTTGTTTTGCTATATCAGATAGGGCAAAATGTCGGACTGCATTTTCATTTTTGCCCTTGGTTTCTTCGCCAAATATATTGATAGAACGTTTTATGTAAACCATATCTCCTATAATGTCCTGCCAACGCAAGCCAAATAATTCGCCTGGACGTAAACCAGTTAATACTTGAAAGCGAAATGCATTGATGAAATCATCATACCTACGCTTGTTATAAAGTATCACAGTATCAATGGAAAATAATTTGATAGTGTCTTCCGGCTGTAAAATTCGCTTTTGCATACTTCTGGCACCTTTTGGAATTTGTAAGTTCTCAGGAAATAAAGTTGTATATTTGGCTTTGCGGCAGTATTTAATGAAACTTACAATAGTTGCTCGCAGGTTTATCAAATGCTTTTTTGATCTTCCTTCAGCAAAACATTTATCAATAATTGCTTGAAGATGCTGTTCATTTAGAACTGACATTTTTTTATTTCCTATTAAAGGGAGAATCCAAACCCTTCCAAAAGAATCTACTTTCCTCCAATTACTTTTTGATGTGGTAAGCTTAACTGACTCAAAATATTTTTTATATGCAGCACTTACTCGTATGCCAACATTGTTTATCTATAAATGAGCAAATCTGAAAAATGACAAAAAAGAGGGCATAGCCTCAAGTGTTATAATGGAAGCACGACC
>RAZJ01000140.1 GCA_003612625.1 bacterium 1XD42-1
GTGCATGAAACCGGGCGGGTTTATGACGCTGACCTGGAGGATATATCCCAGCGGCAGGAACAGCTTTGGGAGGGTGTGCAGAAGATACTGGCCCAGCTTTCCAAGCTCTCCTGACCGGATAGTTTGCTCCATCTGCGGAGGGAGGAACGGCGTTCTTCGCCGCGCCTTCCTCCGCTTTTTCTTTTTGCCTTAAAGTTCAGCGTTCAGATGTGATATATTTTTGATTTTGGCTTCTCGGTTTGTCCGGTATTGTCATCTGGAGCTTTCCAGTATCAAGCAGAGGCCGCAGGTATTTTTGTGTAAAGTTCTTTGTGTTTTTATATCCGCAGTGTTCTGCGATTTCCGCTTTAGAGTGTGGTTCAAGGCAAAAGACCAGAATCTTATCAGTGATTGTCACTTGGGTTGTCACTTGGGTCTTGACTTGGGTTGTCACTTGGGTCTTTTCCTGCGGCCCCACCTTTTCAATGGCAACCGGAGCCAACGGAACGATTGTGCGGAATACATCATCCTCGATAAATTCTGGTGTCCCGCCGGAATAAAGCCGGGTGTATTTATAGGTGTTCCGCATACCGGAACCCAGTTCATCAGCCAATCCAATTTCCCGGAACACTTTCGATATAGGTGGGTTCTTTGCATACGGCTCGAAAGAGGATAACAGCAGTTCCCCATGTCCGTGAGAGCGGTTGGCATTTTCGGTGTAAAGCCAGTTTCGCTTGATTACAAACTTTGCCACATATCCGCTGGAATAATCCCTGTGTGCCAGACTGTTTGAAAAAATTTCCCGCAAAATCCAATCTCTGGCGCTGATGCTTTGAATCCCTTCCTGCACAAAAGGATCACTAAGGTGTTTTTGCCCAAACGCAATCAGGCGGTCATAGGTTTCTAAAAGATTTGTTATGATAACGTCCCTGTCATCATAACGGTCCAAATTCTCTACCCGAAAAATAGCATCTGTCTTATGCTGCGGAAGAACAGACATGATGGTAGAGTCTTTTCCAAAGAGCAGGATTGCCGCAAGAGTGATACCTTCCATCTGCTTTTCTTCATCTTTTAGAATCAGACCGGCGCTGTGCAGCATTTCCTCGTCTGACATGGATTTCCACGGATGGTTTGCGGTACGGCTGGAAGTCATCGTTCTTGCCCTTTCAATCAGGTCAGAGCGAAGATCACTAAGCTGAAACCGGGTCACTTTGTTGACAAAATAACTGCCGCTTTTACGGGCATACAGCTGATACACCATATCTGAATTATCCGTAATGTCAATATCCGATTCATGGTTCCGGTCAAAAATACGCCCGCGATGACGGCATACCTGGCTGCTGACCGGCACTTGAATTACCAGAAGTGTGCGCCCCTCTATCTGGTAAGTTTCCGGCTGTAAATAAAGGGGAGGATTGATTTTCTGCCCGTTGTTGATAGAGGTAACAAAATCTTTTTTCATGCGGTCAACTGTATCCGGGATAATTCCTAAAATCTCTCCGTTGTCCTTTACGCCCAGGATAATGATTCCACCATCCCGGTTAGAGAATGAGCAGACAGTATCATACACATCCCTGGTAATCTCGTTTGTGGATTTCTTAAACTCCACACGGATATTTTCACCGCCATGTATCAGCGTCAACAGTTCATATTCTGTCATAGGAGCAAGACCCCCTTTCGGTTTCAAATTTCTATTCCCTATTATACGGGATTTTTCAAATAATATCAATTCAATGATGCTAAGAACAGTAGGAGGTGTTTGATAAGGTTGACTAATGAATTTTACAGCCGGGACACCAGCAAGAAGGTCAAGGCGGTCAAGAGAGCCTGTGCCGAAAACGGAAAATTCATGGGGACCTACCCCGCCTATGGCTACCGGCGCGACCCGCTGGATAAGCACCATCTGGTGATTGATGAAGAAACCGCGCCGGTTGTCCGCCGTATCTTTGAGATGCGGGCATCAGGCATGGGATTTCACGCCATCGCGGTGGCGCTCAATGAAGAAGGGATTCAGCCGCCCGG
>RAZJ01000013.1 GCA_003612625.1 bacterium 1XD42-1
GAATATTCTGATATCTTTTCGTATTTCATCTCCCTATTTTATCACTGTCCCTTATTTTCGCAAGAGGTCTATTTAACTACAGGTAAAACATAATTCATTGTATTTTGAAATTCAGGGCGCTCTACAAAATCGTTCGATTCCAAATAACTACAAGGATATTCTGCACAACGAATAGCTAATAGTAAAAATTGTTCAAAAAACAAACTTGTGTCAGGTGAAATACATTTTCCGATTTCTTCTTTAAAATTTTTTATAATATCCCCATACTCATTGTATGAATGAAAACCTGTGCCTATCATTGAACTGTTATCTACTATTTGTAGGCTTGATTTTCCTAATATTGTAAGTAGTTTGTACTTTTTTTGCTGATAGTAAAGACATTTTAATAGTTTCATTTTATCAAATTCTTTATTGGGATAATCAAAATCGTCAAAGCAAATACCCATCTCTTCTAACTTGTGAATAATTGACCCCTGTGAACCAGCAATAACAGAACGAATAGCTTCTGGTCCGGGAGGATCTTTGCTTCCATCTGTCAGAGCCTCGTCTTCTTCCTTTTGAATCTCTCTATAAAGCTCGCTAAGCCGTGGTCCTCGTTTTTTATCTCCTTCATATTCTTTTTTATCAAGGTCATATAATCCCACATATTTCCACTCCTTTGCAACTATATTGTTTCTTATGTTATAGCATAAATAAATCCGCTTTGTACACCTACCAATACACCTACGACAACAATATTACTAAAAAGTAATGACTCCAAATAGACTAGAAATCGCTTGATAGGCGATAAAATGAAGTGAAAAACTGCTATATAAACAGAAAAAGAGGGCTGTACCCTCCTCATAACTCGAAGGTCGTAGGTTCAAAACCTGCCTCCGCAATCTTTAAAATTATTTTCTGGGGAAAGCTTGACTTTTTATAGTGGATCTCTTACAATTTTAATTAATTATAAGTTAAAATGTTCAAGCTGTTGTCAATAAAAAACATATCCCGATAGTAATTATCACTTTGCAGAAGAACATATTTATAATAACAAAAAAATATGAAAGTAATTGGAATATGATGAAAAAACAAAAAATCCTAATTGTCGATGATTCAGAAATGAACAGGGCCCTTTTGGCTGATATGCTGGAAGATCAATATCAGATTGTGGAAGCTGAAAACGGGGCAGAAGCTATTGCAATTCTCCAGCAGCATATTATGGAATTTTCACTGATGCTGTTGGATATTATGATGCCGGAAATGGACGGCTTCGAAGTCTTAGCCTATATGAATAAATGCCACTGGGATAATCTGGCTGTTATTATGATTTCTGCTGAAGATTCTCCCTCCTATATAAAAAGGGCTTATGATTTAGGGGCATTTGATTATATTAGCCGTCCTTTTGATCCAGCAGTTGTTCATCACCGTGTTTCCAACACAATGTTAATGTATGCCAAACAGCGCCAGTTAGAAGATATTGTTGTAGAGCAAATTTATGAACAGGAAAAAAATAACAAGCTTATGATTTCCATTTTATCCCATATCGTAGAGTTCCGCAATGGGGAAAGTGGCTTACATATTTTACATGTCAATAAAATTACAGAAATTTTGCTGAAGCATCTGATTCAGCAAACCGACCGCTATCCTTTATCCCAATCCGATATTGATTTAATTTGTACTGCTTCATCTTTACATGATATTGGAAAAATTTCGATTCCAGATGAAATTCTAAATAAGCCTGGACGTCTTACAGCAGAAGAATTTGAAATGATAAAAACCCATTCCGCAATTGGTGCTAAAATGCTGCAGGAATTGCCGCCTGAACAGCAGGATGCCCCTTTGGTTAAAGTGGCTTTTGAAATTTGCCGGTGGCATCATGAAAGATATGACGGCCGGGGTTATCCAGATGGATTAAAAGAGGATGAAATTCCCATTTCAGCTCAAGTGGTTGCTTTGGCTGATGTATATGATGCTTTAACAAGTGAACGGTGTTATAAAAAGTCTTTTTCACATGATGAAGCACTAAAAATGATTTTAGAAGGACAATGCGGCACTTTTAATCCCCTTCTTTTGCAGTGTTTACAAGAAACTGCTGATACCCTTGCGTTTGAATTGAAAAATGCACCTCATTCTGAATTAGAAGCAAAAAGAATCCAGGATATTGGAGAAAAATTACAACAATATGAACTGTTTTCCTCAGAACAGCAGATCAACCTTTTATCCCAGGAACAGCAAAAGTTTCAGTTCCTGTCGGAAACTTCTTCTAATATTATATTTTCTTATAACGTATTACCAGCGATCGTCAATTTGAATGCCTATGGTGCACAAAAGCTGGCCATGGAACAAACGATTGTTGATCCAGAAAATAATTTAAAATATCAGCAGCTTGCCAATACCCCTGGATTTATGGAGCTTTTAAAACAAATTAAAATATCAACTCCAGGCAGTCCCCTTGTTGAAGGCGACATATATATTAAAAATGGTCAGGAAGAAACCTCTTACCATTGTATCTGCAAAACCATCTGGGCCTCGGAAACAGATAAAAATTACATCGGTATTATCGGAAAACTTGTGGAAAATAATTTGAAATCATAATATAGACTATATTGAAATTAAAATAAGGAGAAAATATCATGAATTTAAAAGATTGTTATGAAGCTTTTGGCGGCAATTTTGATGAAGTTTTAGGCCGGCTCCGTCGGGAACCAACGGTTCAAAAATTTGCTTTTAAATTTTTAGATGATAAAAGTTTCCAGCTATTAAAGGAATCTATGGATGCTGGAAATTATGAAGAAGCCCTGCGGGCTGTCCATACTTTAAAAGGAATCTGTCAGAACCTTTCTTTTACCCGGTTATATGAATACAGCAGCCAGATGAATGAAGATTTAAAGGCCGGCAGCCATGAAAAAGCTGTTGAGATGATGCCGCAATTATCAGAGTGTTATTTTCAAATTGTCAATACATTGAAAGATTATAAAAAAATGTCCGAGGAAGTATAAAACCAATGGATAGTAACCTGATAAAGAATATTACCACGCGCTTTTTAATCGGCAGTCTTATTGCACTTTTGATTTTAGGAATGGTTGTTTTCAGCGTGTTAGGCATCTATATGAACCGTAAAAGTTCCGAAACCATTCACGAAGTCGGTGAAATTTATATGACGGGAATGGGGGATCAATTAGCAAGACATTTCGAAAATATCATCCAACTGCGGTTCAGTCAGGTAGAAGGTATCGTTTCTGTTGTATCAACAGACCATACGGATATTGAAAAATTACATGAAGAACTTATTTACAGGGCACAAGTTAGAGGATTTGACCATTTATCCCTTTGTTCCAGTGAAGGAGAATTGGAAACTCTCCTGGGCGCTCCTATACACGCCATCAATCTCCCGCCTTTTTTAGAAGCATTAAGACGGGGTGAACAAAGAGTTGCTGTCGGTATAGATGACATTGGAAATGAAGTCATTTTGTTTGGTATTACGGCTAATTATCTCATGAAAAGCGGCGAACAATGTATTGGACTGGTTGCATCTATCCCTTTGGAATATATCTCCGGTATCCTTTCTTTAGAGGAAGACGGTCCGTTGATGTACTGCCGTATTATCCGTCAGGATGGCAGCTTCGTCATCAGCAATTTAAACACAAATATGCCGGACTATTATAATTCTGTATGGGAAATGTGTGGTTCCCATACAGATGAATCATCTATTGTAACTTACTTGGAAGGGCTGCGCAATGCCCTGAAAGAACATAAAAATTATTCTTCTCTCCTGGATGTAAGAGGCGAAATACGGCAGATCTATGGCAGGCCCTTGCCTTATTCCGAATGGTATTTAATTATGATAATGCCTTTTGGTCTATTGGATCAAGTGATAAACGGTTTAAGCGGCCAGCGTACGGCTGCAACGTTACTGGCTTGTGCTTCTATTTTGGTTACATTGGTATTGATTTTCCTTCGGTATTTTTCTCTTACCCGTTTACAGTTTCAGGAATTGGAAAAAGCCCAGCAAACTGCTATTGAAGCTACCAAAGCAAAAAGTAAATTTTTGTCTAACATGAGCCATGATATCCGCACACCTATGAATGCGATTGTTGGCATGACTGCCATTGCAACTGCCCATATTGATGATCAGAACCAGGTACAGAATTGTTTAAGGAAAATTGCCCTGTCCAGCAAACACCTGCTGGGATTGATCAATGATGTGCTGGATATGTCCAAAATCGAAAGCGGTAAAATGACTTTGTCTATGGATCAGGTTTCTTTAAAAGAAGTGGTGGAAGGCATTGTCAGTATTGTCCAGCCCCAGGTTAAGGCAAAAAGACAAAAATTTGATGTCCATATCGAAAATATTGTAACGGAAAATGTATGCTGTGATAGTGTCCGTTTAAATCAGGTTTTGTTAAATCTGCTGTCTAATGCAACAAAATATACCCCCGAAGAAGGTTCCATCCAATTATCCGTGTTTGAGGAAGATTCCCCAAAAGGCGAAAATTATGTCCGTACCCATGTGAAAGTAAAAGATAACGGGATCGGTATGTCCCCAGAATTTTTGAAGCAAATTTACGAATCCTATTCCCGGGCAGATGGCACCAGAGTTCATAAAACAGAAGGCGCCGGCTTGGGTATGGCTATCACAAAATATATTATAGATGCTATGGGCGGTACAATTGAAGTACAAAGTGAGCTGGATAAAGGTACTGAATTCCATATCGCCCTTGATCTGGAAAAAGCTACTGTAACAGATTTGGATATGGTATTGCCGCCATGGAATGTCCTGGTGGTTGATGATGATGAGCTTTTATGCCAGACTGCCGCAGATTCTTTAAAATCAATCGGTGTAAAAGCAGAATGGACTTTAAGCGGTGAAAAAGCAATACAGATGGCAATGGAGCATCATCACGCAAGAAATGATTTCCAAATTATCCTTTTGGACTGGAAATTGCCCGGTATGGATGGCTTCCAGGTTGCCAAAGAACTCCGGCGCAATTTAGGAGATGAAATCCCTATTCTGCTGATTTCTGCATATGACTGGAGCGAATTTGAATCCGAAGCTCGTAATGCTGGTATTAGCGGTTTCATTTCTAAACCACTCTTTAAATCTACTTTATTTTATGGGCTGCGCCAGTATATGGGCGTCAACGAAGGCAATGATGACGTATCTGAGCAGGATCTTGATTTATCCGGCCGGCGTATTTTACTGGCTGAAGATAATGAGCTGAACTGGGAAATTGCCAGTGAATTATTATCTGATTTGGGTGTACAACTGGAATGGGCCGAAGATGGACAAATCTGTTTGGATAAGTTCCTGGATTCCCCAGAAGGGTATTATGATGCTATTTTAATGGATATCCGGATGCCCATTATGACAGGCTACGAATCCACACAAGCAATCCGGGCTTTGGACCGTTCTGATGCATCTTCTATCCCCATTATCGCAATGACGGCCGACGCTTTTTCGGAAGATATTCAGCGGTGTTTAAACTGCGGAATGAATGCCCATATCGCAAAACCTATTGCTGTTTCTGAATTGGCCCGTTTACTAAAGAAATTCTTTACATAAGCCGGGTTATGTAAAAAAGGGCCGCAGCCAGTGGCTCTTTTTTATTACTTTCCATAAAATTCCTTTCTATTTTTTACATATTTTTTACTTTTTCTACGAATTATTGTGATATATATAGTACATGTAATTATAATATGAAGTCAAAATATTTTTTATATAGGGTTAATTTCTATTTTAAAATTACGAATATTATAAAGTAGGGTATATTTGTACTTTTTAAACTTCTTCCAAGCAACCGGTTGCTTGTGTATTTTTGCAGCGTTCTTAACACTGCAAAAATACTTTGTTCTTGCAGTTTAAAATATAATTCAAGAGAGGGATGACAAAAAACATGGTAATCCAGACCAATATAACCGGTGTGCATACCATGCACGAAAATATAAAAATTCGAGGTTCAGTCTCAAAAACAGTTGAAAAACTCTCTTCTGGATTCCGCATCAACCGGGCTGCCGATGATGTGGCCGGCCTTAGTGTTTCTGAATCTATGCGGGCACAGATCACAGAGTTAGCCCGCGCCCAGCGTAATGTCCAGGAAGGTATTGATGTTTCCAATACGGCTGACGGTGCTTTGGCCGAAATTAACAGTATGCTGATCCGCGCCCGGGAACTTTGTATCGAAGGAGCCAACGGCATTTATACCCAGCCAGAACTGGATGCTATCAGCGACGAACTGAATGAAATTTTTGATGATATTGACCGGATTACTGCCGGAACACGCCACAATGATATTCAACTGTTCCGTTATGAAGGTTCTACCCTTGGAACACGTTACGATTATAATGACTTCTATACTAAACTACCTTCAGATAAACTGATTGTATGGGGCGAAATGGATTTTATCCAATCGGAAGATTTTGGACCACCCAGCGCCGCTAACCCGGCTTCTGTAACTTTTCAACTTGATAATAAAATTGATCCAAATGACGCAATGACGATGGATGGAAAATCCATTAAGATAGGAAATAGCACGTTCCGCTTTGATGGCGGCAACTATAACTTTCCGCCTGCTGGATCTTATGATCATACCATTCCTATCAAGCCTGGGCAGACGATACAGGATGTTTTCGACACCATGAAAAATAACTACTACTTCTATTATAATGGTTATAATTATTTAAAAGATATAAAAGTGGATGGCAATTCTGTTACTTTAACTGCACAATTAGGAACCCTGACAGAATCTATGGTAGTAGATGGAAAAAATGTTACCACTTCTGCACCAGATGGAAACGGTTCATATGCAAATGGCATTCCCGTCACCAGTGCAGAAGGTAAATCTATCATGCAGGTAGATAATGATGGCGTTAAAAATAACCCCATCACTTATGCTTCAACAGCCACACATACCTATCAAGTTCCATCTTCTCTTTTGCCGGATCAGATAAAAGACTTAAATCAAAATACGCTTACTCTGGGAAATGTTTCTGTTCCCTTAAAAGAGCTTAATCTTTCTACCAGTGATACACAGGATACAATCGGTAATAAACTGGCTAATGCGATCAATAGCAAAAATGGTATTGTGACAGCTACGTATCAGAATGGAAAATTAGAGTTAACCGCTCATAACCTAAAAAGCGATGGTGTTTCAACGGTTTCCATTACCGAGAGTGTCGTTAGTACTCTTATATCTAAGAGAGAGGATAGCCATAAAATCACTGGTACAGGGATCAATGTTACATCCACTGTAACCCAGGCGGCTTCTGCAGAAAAACCAGAAATCCGAACAGTTACAATTCCATCATCATTAAATGCTCCTTTTTCTTTTTATTCCAACAGCGGTTATTATTTATTTTATGATTCTTCTTCTGTTCCCGGTGGAAAATTTCCGCCAGATGGATTTCCGAACATAGAAACATCTCCAAGTTATAATACATATCTGGTGGATATTAAAGGAAAGTCCTCTGATGAGATTACCAAAATGGTAGCTGACAGGATCAATATTTATGGAACTGATAAAAAAGTGGAAGGAAACGTTATCACTTTTGAATCCACCAGCCTTAATCAGCCTTTGTCTTTTTCTTTTTCCAGCACTTCCGTTTCGGCTCAAAGCTACAAACCAGCACAATATGATACTACAGATCGAATCTTATTCCCATCTATGGAATATTTTACACAAGAGGTATCCGTTGATTTTGATCTGGGCAATGATATTTCACAATTAGCCGGAAAAGGATTTGGTTTTGGAGCTGTCGGCAATTCACTGAGAAATTTCGAGTTTGTGAATGGCGGCCAGGGAATCCAAGACAAATATAATGATATTGATATTTCAGGCTGCACCTCATTGGAAGATGTTCGCGCTGCTATGGAAAAGGCGATGGGTTCCGGTTATCGTGTAACCTTAAATGGCAGTAAGGTTACTATTACAGGAACAAGAAAAACCCGTTCTGCTTACAATTATACCGCAGCCTCTGTAACAGATGGTTATCATGATACAGATGGTATTTTTACCAGTCAAGGAGATAAAGAGCTTACCCAAAAATTTTCCGGCGGCACAAACAGCAATCATTCCCAAACTGTCCTTGATTTTTCCTCCATCAATGACAGCAACTTGGAAACATTATTAGGAAAAGGTTTCCGGATTAACTGCGCTACTTGTACCGGTGAATATATCAACGTCTTTTTCTGTTGGGAAAATAATGGTGAGGCACCAGAATCTTTCCAAGTTACCGATCCGGCAACTGGTCAAATCCGTACCATTCATAATATTGCTGTTGAACTTTCTAAAGTTTCTGACGGCGAAAAAATTGTCGAAGATATTGTAAAACAAGTTTCTCCACAATTAAACCATTTTACAGGTGTCGCTGTGGGAACACCGCCGACTCAGCTGATCGCTTATGAAAAACGTTTGGGCGATGTAATGGATGGTGGCCAAATTAAACGTGGAAGCGTAGAAACTGGCGTTTATACCAACTTTGAATATTCCTATGAAAAAGTGGAAATTAAAGATACGCTGCCTGCTGTTGGTGATGGCGGCCTTGCCGTGGATTTCCGTAAAATGTTGATTTATGTAGGCTCTGAACCCGATCACCAATGGATTCCCATTCATTTGCCGTGGCTCGATCTCCCTACCCTGGGTCTGCAGCCCCCGGAAGCGGTTGACCTGGGCGGCGGTGACGATCCCTTTGCATGGCTGGAACGGGTTGACGCTGCTAATGGTGTTATCATTACTTCCCGTACCCGTATTGGTGCCGATTACAACCGTTTGGAACATACTTACAATACACTTACCCAGGCCAGGGAAAACATGGAGGACTCCGAAAGCCGCATCCGGGATGCTGACATGGCAAAATTGATGGTACAATATATGAAGGATCAGATTATTGGCCAGGCTCAACAAAGTATGATGCTCCATTCCAACGAACGGCCCCAGCAAATTTTAGAATTATTAAGATAATCCTTTTTCTTTCAAAACTGAGTGCTTTTCTTTTATAAAGCGCTCAGTTTTTTCTTTTTTCCAATCCTTTTCTGCTTCCCATGGCAGCTTTCATTTCTTTCTCTAAGTACCCCTTTTCTTTCCGTTTCATATGATGAATGGAAGGGAATCCCCTAACCTACAAAAAAGGAGAATCGCAGATGGATTTTCAAATCAATGCCATGTGCGCGATACAGGATGCTGCCGCTGTCCCATCCCCGCTGCCTATTGACAGAATGGTAGAAGATACTTCCTTACAAGCGCCTTTGGCTATGGCTTATGTCCCTGTCCAGCAATGGGATTGCATCTATGACAATGCGATGCAGTCCCTTTATCGAGGCACTATTTTTCCTGCACTGGATAAACCCTTTTTAGAGGGGGTGTGCCCCAATGCGTAACTGCTCCCGCATGAACTATAACAATACTGCAAATAATGGTTCTGGAAATGGTTCCACCAATGGCATTTCGGAACGGCAAAAATTACTCCGCGTTGTTCAGGCCCAAGATTTTATTTTAACCGATCTTGCCCTCTACCTTGACACCCATCCTACCTGCCCCCATGGCCTCGCCTGTTATCAGGCACATAAACAATTACGTGATGATGCCGTTGCTGCTTTTACTGCTCAATTTGGCCCCCTCTGCCATAAAGATTTTTCCGGCTCTTGGGATTGGGTAAATAATCCTTGGCCTTGGGAATTGGAGGATTGATTTATGTGGATTTATGAGAAAAAGCTTGAATATCCTGTCAAAATTACCCGTCCTGACGCCAGCCTGGCGAAAGTGATTATCAGCCAGTTAGGCGGCCCTGACGGCGAAATGGGAGCTGCTACCCGCTATTTACAGCAGCGCTATTCTATGCCTTATGCACAGCTAAAAGGTACTTTAACTGATATAGGTACAGAAGAATCAGTACCTTATGATTATCAATTCAATGGCTACTTGGGAAGCAGGGGATAAATTGTCAGCTCGAAGTCATCTGGTTCATTCCCTTTCTTATGTCCGTTCTTTGTTTTAATATAAGTTGCTTTTTCCAGCACTTCTTTCAGCAAATCATTTTTTTCCTTTGAATCACTGGCAGCCTGGTAAAGCTCCAGAATCCGTTCCACTTTTGGAATCATCTGTTCTTTTTGCTGGCTATGATCTTCATAGGCTTTGATTTCCAGTTCCAGCTCTTGAAGCCGATCCTGATTTGCTTTTGTTTTTAATGCAATTTTCCTGGAACGCTCTGTAAAAACTTCTATGGTATAAATGCCCTGTTCCAGCAGGTCGTGCAAATGATCTGACTGTATTTCTAATTTTGCCAAATCACTTTTTAAACGGATAACCGATTGCTTTTTCGCCTGTAATTCCATATTGTTTGGTGCAGGCTCTGCCATATCCAGCTTCAGCTTGTATTTCCCCAGCCAGTCCTCTAAAAGAAAAAGAATCCGCTTCTCTACATATTGGAGCTGGGTACTGACATTGGAGCAGTTCCGTGTATTACATATTAGAGTATCTGGATAGCCATTGGCATAAGGACGCCGTACCATGGCTTTCCCGCATATCCCGCATACTACAATTTTTGCCAATGGATTTTTCATTATCTTTCCATGGGGAACCGGGCTTTCCAGCCGCATCCGAAAATACGTCTGGGCTGTTTCAAACAGCTCCTGTGTGATAATCGGCGGATGGATTCCATCTGCTATAATCGTTTCATTTGTTCCGGCCCGGGGACGCTCCATAATAATTTTTCCATCCGAAATATGTTTGACTTGTGGACGATGGTTCCAGCGCACTTTGCCAATATAGGCGGGATTGGTTAAAATCTCTTTCACTGTCCCTACTGACCAGCTTCCACCTGTGACGGTTGGAAGCTTCATCGCATCCAGCTTCTGGGCAATTTTCAGGTACCCCAGCCGTTCCTGTGTCCCGTCTGCTCTCTTTTCCCCATTTACATACCAGTCAAATATTAACTGTACTGCTTCTGCTTGTTCTGGTACTGGCTCCAGTGTCCAGCCTTTGTCTTTTTCCAGCCGGACACGCTTGTATCCATAAGGCGCTTTATTGGCTGCAAATTTCCCCTCCTTCACAGAAGCCAATCGTCCCCGCTGCATCCGGCGGGTAATGGTTTTGTATTCTCTCCGGCTCATGAATAAGCCAAATTCAAAGTATTCTTCATCAAATTCATTGCCGGGATCATAAACCTTAACCGGCGTTATAATCTTTGTTCCAGAAAATTTAAAAGCCTGGGCCACAACACCCTGATCAATGGTATCCCCTCTGGCAAGACGCTCTATTTCCATGACCAATACGCCAGTCCACATACCTTGTTCCACTTCCGACAAAAGTTTTTGTATGACAGGTCTGGCCGCAATGGTTTCTCCTGATACAATCTCAGAATAAATCTGTGTAACAGACAATCCTTGCCGTTTCGCCACCTCCAGCAGCGCCGCCCGGTGCCGTGCAAGGGTTTCGCCTTCTCCACGGCTTTCCATCTCCAGATCAGCGCGGGATTTCCTTAAATAAATCACATATCCAGCCATAGCCGGTTCCTTTCCTGATTAAAAGCCTATAAATTGCACCTGAATATATCCCTGTTATTATTTTATTGCGTAATACATGCTCAAATGTATAGGACACGCTGCATATTTCATATTTTTGAGCAGAGGTGATACAGAATGGTACCTGCCGGCCATGTGGTGAAAGAAGGAAAAATCGGAAACACAACATACCGTATCTGTGATGATGCTTACCGCAACCGCACTTCAAAAGATATTGACCGCACCTTGCACAATATAGCAGTTATCGGACGGCGTATTCTGATCAATAAAAAAACAGAAGTTAAAAAGTAAGCAGGATAATCACTACATAATATATCCCCCCTGCATGAGACCACATTTCATGCAGAGGGGTCATTCTTTTGATTGGTTATCGGTTTAAAGATTCTTCCTGCAGCCTGTCAAATTCGGCCAAACATTCTTCTACCGTGGCACCATTTAACAGATTCCGCACAATTAGACAGGTATTTCCCCATTGTTCCACCTTCATTCCTGCATTGGAACCAAGGACATAAACATTTTCTTCTATCCTGTCATTTAAAGGCTTTAACGCTGGGATGCAGTCTACCACAATATTTTTAGACGGGGCAATCACTTTATTGGTTTTCGCATAAATTGCAAGGGCTTCATCCGAAAGGATGATATCTAAAACTTGTTTGGCATCTTCTAAATGTTTTGCATGGGCGCTGATGCCATATCCGGTCATGGATACAACCGGCATCTGTCCCCGGCTGCTTGGGAACCCGATTACCTGTAATTCAAAATCAGGCTTTCCATAAGCCGTTTCTGTATTTGCAGCTCCCCAATAAGCCATTACGATTGGCGTTTTCTGGGCCATAAAATCCGGCCCTTCCCCTTCAATGGCTTCATAGGTATAAGCCGTTTTCGCATCAATATACCCATGATCGATCAGTTCCTGAAGAAATTCAAAACCAGGACGCATATAATCACTGTATTTTGTTTGTCCACTGTTCAGCGCTTCTATTTCTGCTTCGGTATTTCCACCATTGTATAAATCTGCGTAAGCCTGTGCAAAGACGAAATTTTCCAGCCACCAGCGGTTAGCGCCAATTGGCGTTTTGATCCCGTTTTCCTGAAATACTTTGCAGCATTCCAACATATCTTCCGGCGTTTCCGGTAAAGCAAGATTGTACTGGTCAAACATGTCTTTATTGACAAATAAACCATAGGCTACAACTTCTTGCGGAATAGCTACCAGCTTTCCATTTACAGTATTTGCTGTTTTAACAACTTCCCGCAAATTTTTTGTACAGGATAACCCCGATAAATCAATTAAATATCCTTCACTCCCCAGTGTCTGGATGGTATCCGGATTTAACAGATAAAAGTCATCCATATCATTCCTTGCCCGGTCAAGGGTTACATCATCATATGTTTTTTCCTGGTAGTTTTCTGCTGTATAGGTGTGGTATTCCACTGTCAAACCTAATCTTTCTTCCGCTAAATTGATCGTCATATCAAATGCCGTTCTTGCAATATTGTCAGCATTGGGATTTGTTTTTTCCATAGACCCAAAAAGATTGATTATTTTTTCGTTATCTCTCTCAGACGAAATAAGATTTTTATTGATATCAGCTTTCCCGTTACAGGCAGCCATTAAAAATGCCATCATTCCTGCCAGAAAAATTGCCATTTGCCTTTGATATACTGGTTTTCGGCTTTTTTCCATACCATGTTCCTTTCTCTAAATATATTGCTTTATTACTTCTTTTAACAATTCAATATCAATGGGTTTTGCCAAGTGGATATTCATACCGGCATTTAAAGCTTCTTTTTCATCTTCTGCAAAAGCATTTGCTGTCATGGCTATAATAGGGATTTCCTTTGCATCTTTGCGGTTTAACGCCCGGATTGCCTTTGTAGCATCATAGCCATTCATAACCGGCATCTGGACATCCATTAAGATTGCATCAAATTCCCCTTCCGCGGCCTTCATAAAACGTTCTACTACCAGCTGTCCGTTTTCTACGATCTCGCAGTCAGCTCCCTCTATGGATAAAAGTTCTTCCAAAATTTCTGCGTTGATCTCATTGTCTTCCGCCGCAAGAAAATGAAGCCCTCCTAATGTGCCACTGGTAGATCCTATGATTTTTTCTTCATTCTGTTCTGCCTGCATTTCTAAAATCTTTTCTTTGAATGCAGATACAAAAAACGGTTTTGACAAGATCCCTGTATTTCTAATTTGAAGGGCTTCTTCCATTCCCTCTGCCCCGGAAGCCGTCAAAAATAAAATAGGGATATGGGCCGGCAGGATTTCCCGTACCTGTTTGGCCATTCCAATACAATCTATTTTTTCATCTAAAAGGATTGTATGATAACCTTTCTGCCTGTTTATGCTGTCCTCAATCAGTCCCATGGCTTCTTCTATGCCAAGGGAAGTATCTACCTGAACACCCATATCATTCATAAGCATTTTGATATTGTTACAAATCTCTGTATTGCCGGCAACCGCTAATATCCGGGAAATTCCAATTTCGATCCAAAACTGCTTATTGGCCTGGTCTTCCGGTATCCGGAACTCCAGCTCCACTTTGAAAAGGCTTCCTTTATTGACCTCGCTGAAAACATCTATCGTTCCACCCATTAACTCTACAATGCTCTTTGTGATTGCCATGCCAAGGCCCGTCCCTTGGACTTTATTGGTGGTGCTGTTTTCAGCCCGGGTAAAGGCATCAAATATGGTTTCTAAATATTCCGGCGTCATCCCATATCCGTCGTCTTCTACTTCAATCCGGATGTGTTCATACTGATTGGAACGCTGTTTCAGCCCGATAATACGGAACCAGATATTCCCCCGTTCCTGTGTATATTTTACCGCATTAGAAAGCAGGTTAATCAATATCTGATTGATTCTGGTTTCATCACCGATCAAATATTCATGCTTAATATTTATTACTTCCACATGGAACAACTGTTCCTTTGCTTTTGCCATGGGACGGATAATGGCGTCTATGGAAGATACCAAATCATTTAAAGTAAATTCCTCCACATTCAGGACAACCTTGCCGCTTTCAATCTTAGACACATCTAAAACATCATTGATTAAACTAAGCAGATGCTGTCCTGAGGCAGTAATTTTTTTGGTATATTCCCTTACCTTATCTGGATTATCCGCATCTTTTGCAAGCAGCGTGGTAAATCCAAGAACAGCATTCATTGGGGTACGGATATCATGTGACATATTGGAAAGAAAGGTGGTTTTTGAATTGCTTGCAATTTGTGCAGCCTGCAATGCTTCTGCCAGTCGTTTATTATGTACTTCCCGTTCTGCTTCCCGTTCCTTTCTGATCCGGTCCTGCTGCCGCTGGTTAAAATAATATAAAACACAGCACAGAAAAAATGCAGTCAGCATCACAAAAACAACGATAAATATATTTTGGTTTACCGTTTTTCCTTCCTGCTGGATTGCTTCAATGGGTACATAGCCAATGAGATAAATAGCGCCTTTATTGACAGACCACATATAATTTAAAGCATTTTTCCCTCGGATATCATGGTAAAATAAAATATTTTTTCCATTTTCTACACATTCAGCAACTTCTTTCCGGAGATCCGGTTCTACAATGTTGTTTGCTCGATAAAAATCCTCCAAATTCAGATGCCCCGCATTCCGTTCTCCCATTCCTTTCGGCTTTAATACAAGCCGTTCGCTTTTGGCATCCATAATATAAAGCATCGCTTTTCCATTATAAAATCCATTGGGAAGGGATTTATCAAAAGAATCATACACATATTCTATATATAATGTCGCAATATCTTTTCCATTTTTTACAACAGGACATTTCATAGTATAAGCCCATGTTCCCATATAATTCAAATAAGATCGGGAGAGCGGTAAGCCGTCTACCGTTTTCCCGGAAGAAAAATCCAGCTCTGCTTCGGAAAATACATCGCCTATATTGGAAACGCCTTCTGTCTTTCCAGATAACACCAGTGACATTTTTACCATTGTCTGGTTTTTGTTATAAGAACGAACAAAAGCTTCCGGTTCTTCTATGGTTACAATCTCTTGTGCTATCAGCTTTTGAAATTCTGCTTCTTTCGTTAAAATTGCTTCTATGGTGCCCTTCATCAATTCCAAGCTTTCACTAAGGTTTTGAATGGCCGATTCAGACATTTCTCTGGATATTTTCTGTGATACGGTAAATACAACGATTCCTAAAATACAAAAAACTGATATAATATAAAGAAGCAATGGCATCCCGTTATCCATTCTTCTCGTTCGCTTCTTTTTCATATTTCTCCCCATCTTGCTCAGCGCTCTATATAAAACTATTATACCCTTTCCTGTATTTTTGTGTCAATACGATTTCCAATTATGGGAGCCTGCTGCACAGCTTGTATAAAGCATCCGGACAGGAAACAGAACAAATGAACCTTCTGTTTCCTGCCCGGTCTATTTCATATGATGCAATGTTCCGTCTAATGTACGGCGAATTGCAGGCTCGTTTTTCAAGCGTTCAAACCGTTCTATATAAGGCTGTCCATATAATTCCTTCATTGCCGGGACAGGCACAGGATTGTTGCCCGGCTGGTAGCTATAATCTATCAGGGCCTGAACACAGGCTGCTTTTTCCCAGTCCACCTGGACGCCAACCGGATAATGGACAACTCCATGAATCACTTTCCCACCATGACAGCCTAAAATATAGCCTGTGGCATTGACTGCCTCAAAGCCCTGGAAATTGGGGGATTCATAACGCGGAACATCTTTTTCTGTCATTTGGGATTCCTTCTTTCTATGATCGGTTAAAATTATTATAGCATAGATAGGATTATTTCGCATTACAAAATAGAAGTGTAAAAAATTTCATTTTCTGTCTATACCGCCGTCTTGAAAGGCTATCAAAAATCCGTTATAATATTTTACAAGGGAAGAATTTTCCCAGTCGGGATTGGCGTCCAAGCTTTATCTTTAAGAAGGTGATAATATTGCAGCCCACTTTATTTGGAGAACGGTTTGGCATCAGTGAATCACAACAGCGCCTGAGTGAATATGTTGCAAAGCTATTCGCAGAAGGGGAACTTATGGATGTCATTGAAATTGCTCAAAAAGAGTTAGAAACCAAACCGGCAAATTTAGATCTGGTTATTTATCGAGCTTGTGCAATTTTAATTTTGCAGGTTTCTGGCACTGTGCGGAGGAATCAGGCCCTTGTAGAACAAGCCATACAGCATTTAGATGCCATTAGCGATTTATTGCATAAAACGGAAACAGAATATGATGAATCTTTAGATTTCTATGCAGCTTTGGGGTATCTTGTATTAGAAAAATTCGATAAGGCCGATCAGCTGTTAGCTTTTATTGCCCCTATTATTGAATCAGAAGAAGAGTCGATGGCTTATTATAATGACCGGAAAGCATATTGGACTGCAAAGCGCACCGTTTTCCCGCAAGCATTCCAAATGCACCATCATTTTTTCCTTTCCTGACATTTAATGAGAAATATAAAAAACAGGATGGCTCAAGGCAATCAACCTTGGCTGTCCTGTTTTTTTCTGTTTACCCTAAAAATTTCAAAATAGTCGTATTCACCCATCCAGGTTTATTTTGGAAAATAAAATGGTCGCAGGAAGGGATAATCCGTAAATGGGAATTATGAATCGCGGCTGCAATCAACTGTGTATGCTCCGGCATAATCAAATCATGTTCCCCTGCCAAAATCAGGGTAGGAGATGTAATGACTTCCAACCGGGCCGGATCGATCTGGGGTTCTTCTACCATGAGGCCATAGACTTTTGCTTTACGGGCCATTTCTTTTGAAAAAATACTGCACATGCGCAGGAACCTGTAAATAATTTTATCTTTCCGCCGTTCTTTTGGAATCAGCCCTTCCGGGAATAAATTTCCACCTGCTAATACAAGCTTCTCTACACAGTCAGGAAATTCCATTGCAAAATACATCGCTATATTGGCTCCATCACTAAAGCCTATGATATTTGCTTTTTCTATGGAAAGGGCCTCCAATACCTGTTTGGTATCTTTTGCCATAACTTGCAGGGAAAATGGAAATCCCATGCTGGAACTGCCATGGCCCCGGCTGTCAATCGCGATCACCCGGAAACGTTTGGAAAAAGGTTCCAACTGCTGTTTAAAACAACGGTAATCTTCCCCGTTCCCATGAAGCAGCACAACTGTTTTTTCCCCTTGTCCATAACAGCGGCAGCAAATAGAAACGCCGCCTTCCGTTGGAACATACAGTTCCTGATTTGGTGCAATTATTCCCATGTTTTCCATACCTCCGGTTGGTATCCTACAGTAGCCTTTTTGCCATTCCGCACAACAGGCGTCCGTAATAATGCGGGGTATTCCAAAAGCTTTTCCAGTTTATTTTCCTCGGAAGCCAGATATGCAATACAAGAACGGTCATAATCTTTGGAATTGGGATCGATTAAAGCGCCCAGTCCAACTGCATTTTTAACACTGGTTAATTCTCCCTTGCTCATGCCAAATTTGGCTACATCAATATTTTGAAAAGAAATTCGGCGTTCTTTAAAATACCGCTGGGCTTTTTTGGTGTCAAAGCACTTGGAATTCCCATATATTTGGATATTCATGAACACTTACCCCACAATTTTACAGATTTCCTCCAAAGGCTTCCGCCCTTTTTCCGGAATCCGGCTGCCTGCCCCGGGATACCCCACAGCTACTACATAACGCAGCTTCTTTTCCTGGGGCACATGGAGTAAATCCCGAATAACGGCTTCATCAAATATGCCCATAATGCAGGTCCCCAGTCCCATATCTGCCGCGGCCAATGTCAAATAAGATACTGCCATTCCTACATCTCCAGGTGCATAATGCTGGCTGTCCAGATCCCCGGAAATCTGAGGCATAAGCTGTGCAACATCTTCCCATACTGTTATAAAAACCGGCGGCTGATCTGCAAAACGGTTTATTCCTTCATACTGCTGTGTTGTAGCACCGATTTTTCGCACCAGTTCCCAATCGCATACGGCTGCAAAATACCAAGGCTGGCTGTTGCAGGCAGAAGGCGCCAGACGGGCTGCTTCAATACAAGCCTGGATCTTTTCCCGTTCTACGGGCCGGCTGTCATATTTCCGGCAGCTATAACGGCATTTTATCAAGTCCATAAAAATTCCCATTTTATTTCTTCTCTCCTTTTTACTGAATCTTACCGTTTCTCTAAATAATGTGGGAGCTGCAAGGTTTCTCCCCGTTTGGAATAGGTTACAAGATGGTCCCGGTAGGGGGCTGTAAGGGGATCTTTCATTATCGTTTCACAAACCGTATAATCCCCATCCATATGTATTGGAATACACACATCAGCTCCTACTGTCCGCATGAAATAATCGATTCCTTTGGTACATTGCGCTCCCAAACGCGGATCGGTGGGAATAAATGCAATATCAATTTTTTCACCGCTGAGTTTATCAATTTCTTTGCAATAGGATTCCTGCATTTTCTGGCGGTATTCCATAGATTCCCCTTCCCAATCCCACCAATTCAGATCCCCTGCAAAGAAAATGGTTGCTTCTGGGATACGGATTAAAAAAGCGACCCCTTCATCATTGGATTCCAGTCCCATGACTTGAATATCATCTAATTCGGTTGTTTTATCGGGAAAAACCGTAAAAGATTTTAATGCCTCTGGAACAGCTAAAATGTCCGGCGACAAAAAATAACGGATCCGGCGGATATCATAATGCCATCCAAAAATAACCCGGTTAAAATGATCTCCATGACGGTGGGATACAAAAACATCAACCTGGTAACCTTCTAATTCCCTGGGATTTACTACGCCATCTGTCAATCCATGTCTTCGGGGCTTATCTTTAAAATAGTCAAAAATAAGTACACGGTTTTCCAATTCGATCAAAAACGAGGAATGATATAAATACCAAATTTTCACAGCCCAAAACTCCCCTTTCAGAGGCAATATATAAAAATAAAATATTTAAAAAGCTCTGAGTTTTTTCCATTATTTTTCCACTTCATCGGGTATTCCTTCGTGGAAGCCATCCATAGCTATTCCGGAGTATCTTTCTGTGTTTTTCTTATTGATTGGAAATTATAGTAAATCAAGGCCGGATAATAACCTATAAAAAGATGATACTGGTCTTTTTTATTTATTATAGCACAAACAATAGGAAGAAAAAAGCCTATCTTTATAGGTTCCGTCAACAATTTTGTCTGATTTTTTTATTTTGTTTGAAAATGGATCGTTTTCCTGGGGTGGGGTGCCATCCGCAATGGAAATTTTTTGATCATGAATAATGACGCCATCTAAAGATTCCACATCGGAAGAACAATGAATCCATTCGATCTGGCCGGATTCCGGTTCAAATGCTTTTGCTACCCGTTTCATCAAGGTAGATTTTCCTGTACCCGGGCCTCCTTTAATAATATATTCCCGCCATCCTGCAGACGGATCTGCCAGCTGGTCAAACCGGGAAACAAAGCCTTGCGGCGTATTTGCTCCAAGAAAAAAATGAAGCGGCTTGCTCATTTTGAAAAACCTCCTTACTTCTAAGGATACCGGAAAATTGTATCCTTTCCTTTTTTATGGTATGCGGCGGCCTTACAGGTGGTGAGATAATTGCCCTATAAATTGCATGAAATTGCAATATAAGCCTGTTTTTCCAACCATCTAAAAGTTGGGATTTTATGACTTGCACAGGAATCTGGGAAATGTTATAATAAGAATGTAGTAATCATTTACTGTAAAAAGTAACAGAAAATTTTTAAAATCCTATAATTACAGTTGACATTATACTTATGTTGTAATATATTATATATACAATAAATGAGAAGAGGTTTTATTGATGGGCCAAACTGTAATTAGTGTCCGTGTGGACGAAGATATAAAAAGAGATGTAGAATCCTTGTATAATGAGCTGGGACTTAACATCTCAACGGCAGTTAATATGTTTTTCCGGCAGTCACTGCGGGAAAGAGCCATTCCATTTCCAATTAAAGCCAAAGATGATTATTACAATGAAGCAAATATGAAACGGCTTTTAGAATCAATTGAACAGGCAAAAGCGGGAAAAGTTGTTGTAAAAACCATGGCTGAATTGGAGTCTATGGAAAATGATTGATAAAATCAGTTTTACAACACATGGGTTAGAGGATTATATATACTGGCAAACAAATGACAAACGCATTCTTAAAAAAATGAACCAGCTTATAAAAGATATTCTTAGAAATGGCAATAACGGGCTTGGAAATCCTGAACCATTAAAAGGCAATTTATCAGGTTATTGGAGTCGGGAAATCGACGCTAAAAACAGATTGATATACCGTCTTTCAGAGGATAACAGCATAGAGATTATCCAATGCAGGGGTCATTATAATGATAAATAGTAAATAAATTGTATGTGAAAAAGGAGATTTTATGGACGCAATCGAAGATATTTACAGTAATGATGTATACCTTCCCTTTATTATTTATTGCCGGGAACATAATTATCGTACTATGCAGGATTTACGGCGCTGTTCGTTTGACCGCCTGATCAACGTTTCCGGCATGACTCAGGGCCTTTTGCTGCGGATCAAAACTTTATATACTGCCTACTGCAAAAAACATCCTGATATGCATATCGGCTCTGCTCCGCCAAGACCCCGTGCCGTCCATACTCCTTCTGCCCCTCCGCCTGAACTGGCGGAACGGCTGGAAACTTATTTTAAATCCCATAACGACGCTTTAATCCGGCTTCCGGATCTCTGTAAAGAATTAGGCTGTAAACGGGGCGATATTACCAAAACACTGGAAAAAGCTTCCTGGTGCAAGGCGGTAGACAGTACCACTTTCTTTTATTCCCCCGTTTAAATTTCCAAAGGAGGACAAGCTTTTTTATGGAACAGGTTTTTGCTGTCCTGCCCTGTAATGGCATGGATAAATCTGCTGGCTGTGTTGCGCGGGAAATTGCGCTGCAATTCGTTGAAAAAGGATGCCATTTAATCTGTCCTGTACTATGCGGCGCTTCTTCTGCCCGTTACAGCAAAATTGCGGAAGCATATCCTTTATTGGTAATAGATGGGTGTACTATGCGTTGTGCCAGCAAATTAGCTGCCAAAAAAGGTTTAAAGACTATAAAACGGATCAATGTTGCAGATTTTGCCCGGGCTGAGGATTTCTCCCTGAATCCGTCCCTGCGTCTGGGGGAAACAGAACTGGATTTTGCCTGTAAAATTGTCCGTTCCTTTGAAAAAAATGATTGAACCCATCCTCCCGCTGTGAAAGCGGAAGAATGGGCTTCTGTCAAAGGCGGGTATTATATCCTAAATAAGCGCCGCCTAAAATGCCTTGTTCCCCATAAACCACCTGGCAGGAAGCTGCCGCCGGTACAAAATCCCTGACCGCAGCTTCCAGGCGCTGGCGAGTTCTTTGGGATTCCAACTGGGGAACGGAAACAATATGTACTGTTATAAGCGGAGGCCCTTTCTCAATGGAAGGAGCCTCTTTTTGGTGGGTTTCCGTAATCCAAAATCGGACAGGATAACCGCATAAAAGCTTCAAATACCGGTAAAGTAAAAATTCCAAAGCAAGACGGGTTCCTTTCCAGCGGTGGAGCCAGAAGGCATCCGGCAATAAAGCCCGCATTTGTTTTTCTGAAAACTGATCCCATTGGTTGTATAATCCTACCAATGAGCCGAGGAACCCTAAAAAAGAAGGCGGCGCTTCACTGGTATAAAGGGTTTCCGGCATTTGTTCAATCCATTGTTCCAAATCCAAATGGCAGCATTCTAAAACCTGCAAAAAAGCATCCAATGTTTCATCCTGTTGGTAAAGCTCCGGCAGCAGCTCCGCAAAAGGCCGATCTTGTTTTTCCATTGTCACCCTTCTTCTAATCAAAGGTAATTGTTACCGTTTCTGCTTCTGCTTTGGCTCCCATCATGGCCTCAGCAAAATAAACGGTATCTTCTGTTTCCCAATGGATCTGTAAATCCTGAACCTGCTGAACGCCAGGTATTTTTAATAGTTCCTCTGTTAAAGCATCTTCATCCAGCGGCTTTTCCAAAGGTTTTTCCTGCAAAGCCTTTTCAATCGTTCTGGCTATGTTCCGCCGCAGCAGGCTCGGACGGATATGAGGATGCCGCTGGATCTGTAAATCAACATTTGCTTTTATTTTGGGAGCCTGGGAAATCTCCAGTTGGATTCCCAATAAACAGCGAAGCTCCATATATTCTGAAAAAGCTTGCAGTTCCTCTTGAGAAAGGGCTCCTTCTTTTCGGAAGATTACCAGCCTTACCGTCCTGCCATTGCAGCAGGCATAAGCCTGGCTGATTTGAAAAGGGGAAGCCAGCGCCAAAGCTTCAAAATCTTCTGCTGTTGCTGCCCTGGCAGGCGTACTAAAATCCCGGGCAAAACGGCTGCAAGTTTCTTGTAAAGCTTCTCCGATTTCCCGGTTCCCATAAAGCAAACGTAAATACGGACGTAAAAATTCATCTCCCGCCTGATCCAGCATATAATTTAACTGCTCGGTTAAGCCTGCCATTATTTCCAAAAGAAGAATTCCTGTATCCTGGGGGTTAAAATCAGTCCATCGATTTGTGATAGACGGAATCCGCCCAATAGATTCTTCCAAAATTTTTTTATAAGTTTTCGTATCCAGACAAGGCAGATCCATCATTTGAAATCCCTCCATTCTAAAAATAATGGGCCTGGCGCTTCAAAAATGCCAGGTTCTTTTATTTGGCAGGAAAAATCCCCTAACTGCAAGCCCTCTTTTTTCAGAAAAGCGGCTGTTTTTCCGCGAAGCTGCCCAACTGTCGGAAGGCTGCCAATTTCCCATCCTTCCTGTTCCGGCCCGCCATATACCGGATCTACAAAATGCGTTAATTCTTCTGATAACCTGCTGTGAAGGTCTTTCGGAAGGACTGCGTTTTCTATCAGAGAAATGGTACACTGGATTGGGACAGGCACCGCAGGTATGATTTCTACCTGTGTCCCAAATAAAGAAGCACATCCATATTTTTTAAAAAGAAGCTCTAATTCTTCCCGCACCAAAGGAAAGGACAGCTCCGGCTGTTCCAATAAAACTGCCAGTTGAATAGGGCTCCCTGGGATACATTTCGCCTTTTGTACCAAAGGACAAAAATCACAGGCAAACAAAGCATAATCTTCTGGGGAAACGGTCCGCCCGCCGCAATGAATCAAATGAGCGATCCGGTCGGCTAAACTGTCATCTGATTCGGCAACGCTGCCACTGACCACAGGCATGGGATTCCAAACCCGGCTGATAAAAGGAATTTCTTCATATAAACTGGAAATGCTTCCGGCAGGCACATTGCCTTTGATCCCGTCGCTGACGTCATAATAAATCCGGTAAATGGCCTGGGTATCTCCATAAGGGAAACGGGCTTGCTCCGGCAGGACTAACAAGCCAGTCGAAGCATTTAAACGGTAAAAGCCGCAGGAAAAATTTTCTTCCGGCCCTTCATAGCATTTCCATAATTCCTCCCGGGGGCCTTTGGCATCCTCCAGATTAGAACGGCAAAATACCCAGGTTTCTACCACATCCGGCAATAACGGAATCTGTCTGTTTTCCGGGATCTGGGCTGCGGCAATGTCAAAAACATGACGTACCCGGTTTTCTATGGCTTGAGCATTGGGGTAAATCCCTAAAATTGGAGGGAATAGCTCTTTTCCCGAAGGTTCCAGACGGAGCCAGAACCGTTCCAGTCCAAAAAGCCGGGTTTTTATTACGTGTTCCGGCACCTGCAAAGTAACCATTCCGCTGCAAGTTAAACCGCGGGTCCCGTCTTCCAATAAGCATGAGCCTTTTGATCCTTCTATAAAAGCTTCTAAAGGCTGGCCCGGTGGGGAAAATCCATCCATATGGAATAAAAAACGGAGGGTACTCTTTTCAGGCAGGGCATCCATTCCGAGAAATAACGTCTTTCCCTCACAGGGCGGGCCGGAAAAAGGCCGGATGATCCCTTGTAACAATTTTTTATCCCCGAAATTTTCTGATTCTGCCCGGAACGGCGGTTCCCCTGGCACCTGGTAAGCAAAACACAAATTTTCAATGCGGGGGGTATAAATATTGCGGGGCATTTTATACAAAGCATCACAAATCCCACAGCTTAACCGCAAACAATAGCCATTGAGCATATCGAAATCCCTAGGAGCCATATCTTCCGGGCACTGGAATGTAAATGATACTTGCTTCTGCGGCTTAGAAAAGATATTATCCTGAACGGCTGTTAAAGGACAGTAAGCCGATCCATTCCAATATTCCCAGCAGGCTTGAATGGGATAAGCTTCATAAAATTCCGGTTCCGGTTTGGGCAGGGGTCTGCGCATCACCCATTTGAAATCAATATTTTCCGGTTGTGCAGGTAAAGTTTCCTGTGTACATTCCATTTCCAAATCATAAGTCAGCGTAATTTCTGCGCCGGGATGGTAAAGGGCATTCCCACAGAAAATATAACATTCTGCACAAGAGGTAAACGGCTGGCCAAAGGGATAAAATGCGGACGGCTCTAATTGACGGTCACCCGTAATAACCCTGTCCGGACAGATTTCATTTTCCTGGGAAAAAACCTGTACTTCTGCCAGTTCCAGCCCGATTCCGGAAGCATCCAAGGATTCCAGAGAAAGACAGGCATCCCCTGTACAGGAAAGCCCTTCATACTGCAAAAGCAGGCTGTCCCCTGCCGGAGAAACCTGCAACAGAGTTTCTTGGTTTCCGCTGGACAATTTCCATTGGTATTTCTGGGGATCTGCCAAGGTTTCCAAAGGCTTCCAATGACCGTTTTGTTTGCACCGGGCTGTAAAACGGATTTGACGGGGGCCTTCTGTCCCGCAAAAAGCCCTATGAAACCATAATTTTAGGCAATGGCTGCCAAAGCCTTTCTCCGTTGCAGAAAAAGGAATGAAACTGCCCTGCACCCGGCAGGCTTTATCCTGGGAAGCATCTGCCCAAATGATATCCTCTATTTTCATGGGATAAACAGAAAAAGATTTCCGCACCCGGAACAAAACCGGTTTTTCTTCCGGATTCTGGCTTTGGGCTGTTAATAATGTGCCTTCTGGTATTGGCACAGGCTTTCCATAGCCTTCCTCTATCTGGAATACAGCAATCCCTTGCCCGGCCCGGGCCGGAAGGCGGGGCAGTTGTACTTGATTGAAAAACAGCCGGCGGTGTTTTTCCGGAGTCTGGTTTAAGCGCCGGACAGTATCTCCCAACATATCCGCATAAAGCCTGAAAAGGACGGTTTCTAAGCTTTCGGGATCGTCACAGGAAAATCCAGCCCTTTGCGCCAGCCTTTTACAAAGCTGAAACCATTTGTCTTCCTGAAAGGGATAAACCGGCGGGAAATGCTCCATTATGGTTCCTCCAAATAAAATGGAAATACAAGATTATCCGGACGGTTGGTGGCCCGGATTGTATAAGATACCTCAATTAAAATTTTACCTTCTGAAATGGCGGAATCATCTATATGGGCTTGTACATTCTGCACCCGGTGTTCCCACTGGTCAATAGCCTGTACAATTTCCGTGCAAAGAAGATGACGCACCGTTTCTCCGGGCAGTTCAAAAACATATTCCCAAATACGGCTCCCAAATTCAGGCCGGAGGGGCCGTTCTCCCTGACGGGTCATTAAAATAATATAAATGGACTGACGGATTTTTTCTTCCCCGGAAATTGGGGTAAGGCCCTGCTCCCCCAATCGGAAAGGAAACGGAAAGCCTTTCCCTAAAAATTGATTTTCCTTTTGCTGCAAGCTTCTGTCCCTCCGTCAATCAGTTGATTTTTGTAATGCTGCCCCGGATGGCCATTTCTCCATTGGCTTTTAAATTCACCATGGAACCGCTGGCTTCCAGGCTCTGCCCTTTCAAATTCAGCAAGCCGCTGCTGGATATTTTAACAGAGCTTCCTTTTATCTGGATATTTTCGCCTTTTAACTGGACTGCCCCATTGGATTCCATTTTTAATTTTGTGCTGCCTGTTTCCAGTTCTATTTTTTCTGCTGCTTTCACTTGTACTGTATTTTTTTTATTGTCCAAAACCACTTTATTTTCTCCTGCCTTTATGACAGCAGTTTCTGTTTTTTGGGATAATTCGATAGAAAGCTTCTTGTTTGGAGTACGGACAGAAATGGTTTCTTCCCCTTTGGTATCCAAAATTTCTATGACTGATCCCCCTTTTGTTACAAGGCGTTTTTTTGTATTGCCTGCGTCATAGCTGTCAGATAATATCTGATCCCCTGCTGCATATACACTGCCAAATACAAAAGGCCGGTCAAAGCTTCCCCCTAAAAATCCCACCAGCACTTGCTCCCCTACTTCCGGCAGGCAGTAAATTCCATAATCTGCACCACCAAAAGGCGTTACGACCTTCACATCTTCTAAAATATTTTTTGTCCGTCCCTCACATAAAAGCCTCAGTTTTAATTTTCCTTTGCTCTGTTCCCCGCTGTTGGACAGCACGGTCGCCAGCATAAACCCAGATATTTTTCCTTCCTCTTGGATCAGAATCATCCCTTCCTGCACACAGCCCATGTGGAGAATGCCGTTTCATTGAATTGATGGGTCACTTCTGTCACATAATATTTTCCGTTTATTTTCGGGCTGATCCCCCGCAAATCAATAGAATCCCCGGGAAACAGATCCGGCAGGCCCCGCAGGGACAAACGGACATTGCCAGACTGATTCCGGCGGCGCAGTTCCCCTTCCGCCCGTTCCTTCGCTCCTTTGCTGTCCCGGACACTAGGTACATAAAATTCCGCCACACGATTCAGCACCCGGGCTGCCTTGCTGCCTGCCGGGGCCAACGGATTGGCGTTTTCTGCCTGGGCTGAAACCCGTTTTTTCTCTCCGTCCCGTTCATCATCTGTACCGCCCCGCACCCGTACCATGTGGACATATCCGGTCGTAGAAAATGACGCGGAAAGACTATGGAAATCCCCTGGGGAAAATTCTACCACAGAAGTTTTGGACTGGGGCTTTTTCCGCAGCAGCAAATTTCCCTGACGGACAAAACATTCCAGTCCCCATAATTCTGCCGTCTGCCGGAGGAATCCAAAATCATCTAGTCCTGAAGTATCAAAAGAAATCAGCCGATCCAGTTCCGGCAGATTTTCCATGGCTGGAGCACTGCATAAAATGCTGTATCCCCTGGCATGAGGCCCGGAAAACATGGAACGGATCCCTTTGCGGAAGGTGGTTTCTTCTGTAATAAAGCTGCTTCCCATCATAGCGCCTTTTACATCCATACACCGGAGGGTTACGGAAGCGGTTTCTCCCAGTTCATATTCGATTTCATATAAGTATCCCACAAAGACAAGGGAAGCCTTGATATACCCCAGCGAAACCCGCACAGAAGCTCCTAACGTCAATATATTTTCACAAGTAAATCTGCTGTTTTTCCTGTCATAAACATTTCCTAAAACCAAAGTACAGACAGAAGCTTCTATTCCGGTGCTCAGGCTGCACTGTAAAGACTGGAGCCGCCATTCCCGATCCAATAAAGGCTGGCCATCTATGGAAACTTCCACAGCCGGGGCCTGCCATCCCCGGTATTTGGCTGTCAGGGCCTCCCAGCTATATTGGGCCATCCGAACTGTCCTCCTTTGGCAAAGGCGGAATCACAAGCTGTGAAACCTGCTGTAATTTCCGGGGATTCCGGATGCCATTGGCTAAAGCAATTTGCCGCCATTGGGCCGGATCGCCATATTCCCGGGCAGATATGGCCCACAAAGTATCTTTTTGCTGTACCATGCGTATTTTGGTACGGTCTGGGGAATGAAGCGCACGGGATTGCAAATCTTCCTGAAAGCATCCTTCTAAAGATACTTTTACCCTGGCCCGCACAGGCGTCCCGGTAGAAGCAAACATGGTAAAATTCTCTTCCAGATGGGTGAGAACCCCTACAAAAGAAACCTTGCCCCAGGCAAATAATACAACCGGCGGAGCATGGCTCTCTGATGTCACCGCTAAAAAATCCCGTAAAGTCCGGTAAGCATCCCGGATATTGGGAAGCTTTGTTTCGGGAATATCCGGAGTATAAGAATTAAACACCAGCTCCATTGAAAGAACCGAAGGCTCACGCTCCAAAAAGGTGAAATAAATCGGTTTTTGTTTTGCAGAAACACCTTCCCGTTTCATTTCATGCTGGTTTCCGGAAGAAACAGAATAAGATTCCGGATTGATTTGGACATGGAAAGGCGTGCCAGAAGTCTGGCGGGTCTGTATATTGTAGGGTGTAAAGGCAGCGTGTTCCATAAGAACCCTCCCTTACCAAATCCCATTCCGGTCCCGCTGGAGCTTCATCCTTTGATCCAACTGGCGGATAACCTGATCTGCCACACGCCGGACGTCAGGAGCTGTGATACGGCCCTGTGGAAGCTGCCGCTGGACTGGAGCAGTCTGCTGGTAATGATGTTCATAAACTGTCTGAGTGGTACGGGTATGTTCTTCCCGGATAATATCCGGCTGGAAACCATCCTGCTGGACAGAAGGGGATTCTCCCGCTAAAATGCGCATTTGTACCCCATAAAAATGACGAATAATCCGGGCGGGCTTCTGTTCCAATGCCCGCCGCAGAACAGCCCGCCGCCGCTGGTTGGCTGCGATATTTTCCCCCCGTTCCATCAGCAGCAGTTCCCGGTCAAGCTGTTCCCGCAGCAACTGGTCAACGGTATTCTGTACAAACTGTACGCCCTGCTTTTGCTGTTGAAAAGGAACCAGTGAAGGTTTTTCCGTATGGATGCGCATATGGAATAAAATATGGTTCACTACCCGCAAATGGTTTGTAACATTGGTGATCACTTTATGTTCCGTATGACGGGTTCCTCCGGTTCTGGCCAGAGTATCCATGGGCACACCCCAGAAGCCCTTCCGGAAAGGGTTAGGCTGGCGGGCTGCTCCAATCAGGCGCACCGGTTCAATGAAAGCTGGCTGAATCAAATGTGGTTTCATGATTTCCCATCCCGCATGATTTCATAAACAATTTCAGCCGTTTCCAAAAGCACTTTCCCTTCGATTGCATCCAGATCCGACAGCTTCCATTTTACCAGTGTCCATCCATCTATCTGGTATGTATGACAGATGGTTTTACCTGTCCGGTCATATACCGCAATCAATAAAGGCTGCTTTTGGGGAATCCCCAGCAATTCCCCCATTTTCAAAGAATCTTTGGAACAGAATCCCCTTTCAATCACCAGCCGTTTCGGTTCTGTGGGAGGCTTTACCAAACTATGTACATAGCCGTTGCATCCCCCTTCCCGGACATATTCCAGCTCCACTGCCTGCTCAATGCTCCGGACAGCAGAAGCCCGGAATTCCCCGGAGGAAAAAGAAATCCGGAAATTATAATTCATCAGGATGGTATTCTGATCCATTTTTTAATCCACCTCAAATGGGTTATTATGGGGTTTCGGGTCCATGCGGTCATGCAGGGCGGAAATTTCTGCACAAAAACGCCTCCGCTCCTCATGGGGCAATGTACAAATTTCTTCTGCGCTCCAGTGGAAATAATATGCTAAAAAAGAAATTTCCCGGTAAAGTTCATCTTTGGGATAGAGGCTTACGCCTCCCCGGTAAAATTTAGCGGCACCTCATGTTTGCATCCGCATTGGGGGCATACCGTTTCAATGGAACTGTCCTCTAAACTGTTTAACTTTTCATACATATCATTTAAAAATGCTAAGTCTTTTGCAAAAAAATGCTCTACCATACTGGGGGACAGCTCTGTTATGGTCCCCAGCCGGATAATCACCCGGCTAAGGATTAAAATGGTTAAATAAGCAGGATTTTGCTGGACACGGGGATCTTTCATAGGCAGGATTTCATCTGCTGCCGTGGCTAAACGCATGGTCCCTTTCCGGTGGAGGACGCCTTCTGAATCAATGTACCCATTCGGCAAAGTAAACTCATATTCTGTCATCAATGGCATAGTTTCTTTCCTCCCCGGTTATTTCTTCCTGCTTAACCCTTCATGGCAAAATTCAATGCTTTCAAAAGCCACCTCATTTTCCAGTGCTTTAAAATCCGGCGCTGTATATTTTGTGGGCCAGGCATCATCCAGTTCCCACTGGGCTTTTATTTCTGTATTTTTGTCATCCATCAACTGTATGGTTACTTTTTTCCGTTCTGTTTCGCCGCCTTCGCATTTTTTAATCCAGTCGGTAAATTCTTTGTTGTCAGAAATGCCCCATTTCATGGTCACATTCCCATATTTCACTAACCCGGATAATTTTCCGGCTGTCATTTTTTTAGCATTGCCTTCCCGGTATTCAATGGGTTGTACTTCTGTATCGGCGGCACTGACTTCAGAAAATCCTGCTTGTTTTACACCGTCAATGGCAACAACATAATTATATTTTTTATAGGGATAAGCCATCCGTCAAGCCTCCTTAACCATTTTGCTCCATAATCTGGGTAATACGGAAAATAACAAATTCTGCCGGGCGGACTGGGGCTACACCAATCACGCAGACAAGCCGTCCGTTTAAAATATCGTCATCTGTCATGGTACTTCCTTTGCTCAGATTTACAAAAAAGGCTTCCTCCTCTGTGGCGCCAAATAATGCCCCGTCCCGCCATAAGGTGCTCAGGAAAGAAACAATAGAACCTCTTACTTTTGTCCATAAAAGCTGGTCGTTAGGCTCAAAAACTGCCCATGCCGTATTCCGGCGGATGGTTTCCTCAATATAAATAAACAGCCGGCGCACATTGATATATTTCCAACTGGAATCGTCTGATAAAGTCCTTGCGCCCCATACCCGGATTCCTAACCCTGGAATATTCCGGATTAAATTAACGCCTGCCGGATTTAACATATCCTGTTCCGGTTTGCCAAATAAAGTCTGCAATCCGGTGCAGTTCCGGATCACTTCATTGGCAGGAGCTTTAAAGACACCCCTGCTGTTATCAGTCCGGGCATAAATCCCTGCCATGGCTCCCGAAGGAGGCATATAAATGGATTTCGATTGTGCCGGATCAAATACCTGGATCCAGGGATGATAGAGCGCCGCGTAAGAACTGCTGAAATTCCTTCTGTATTCCTGAAGTTCTGTTACTTTGTTCGATCCTTCCGGCATGTCTAAAATGCAAACCCGGTTCCCCATATTTTCACAATGGGTAATGATTTTCTGTACTTCAGCGGAATCCGTAACGCCCGGAGCCGTTACAATGCTGACTTCCGGCACATCCTCCAAGGCATATAAACCAGTCCGTTTTCCCGGCCCGCCATCTTCGCCGCCTAATATGGCAGCATCAATATCTTTTGCCGGATCTTCAGAACTGTCTTTGCCGTCTTTCAAATACAGGCTGACCGGTTTTTCCGGTTCTCCTTCTGCCGGAGGCGTCTGCCCGCTTTGAAAAGCCTGATAAAGATCAAAATCTGCTTTTCCGGTATATTCCCCCCGGATCAGCAGGGATTTTTCCAGCAGACGGACAATAAAGCTTTTGGAGGCGGAATCCATGGAAACATCCTGGTAATTTTCCGCATAGCTTTCCCCGTCCACTTTTACGGTAAGCTGGTAAAGCTTCGGATCGGCAGGGCTTTTGCCGCAGGTAACAGACAGGCTGTTTCCCCATGCACCCGGATTCGCAGCGGCAAATTTTACGTCCCCCACTTGTAAAGAAGCACATTCTGTACCCGCTTCTTTCAGCAGGCGCACTACAAAGCACCGGCTGCCGCCATTGGCAAAGAATTGTTCTACCGCCAAAGGCAGGAACCTCCGTTCCCCATAGCTTTCCGGCAAATACCCGCCAAAAATCCGCTGGAATTCCCCAAAGCTTCCTACAAATTCCGGAACGCCTTTTACTGGCCCCCGCTGGGCCATGCCTAAGAAGCCTACCGTACTGGTACTGACGCCCTCCATTGGTTTGATGCCGGAACTGAATTCTTCCACATAAACGCCTGGCGATAAATATTCCGCCATTTTAAAACTCCCCTTTCCGTCAATAAAGGACTGTAAATTGTCCTGGTATTTGAATTGAAATAACGCCGCCATAAACACATGTTAATTTTGAGCTGTTGTCTAATGCTGGCTGGCCGCCGATCAATACCGCGGGTATTCCCGGCGTCCAAGGGGCCGGGGTTACAGGGATACAAGGCATCGGGGTTAATACCCCCATAGCCGCTGCTGTGGCTGCCGCTACCATCGGGTTTGCCGGATTGGAACACATCCCAAAAGGCGGGATATTTACCAGCGGGATATGATCCTGAATGGTAGCTGCAGGCTGGCCGCAGGCAAAAACCCGCGCTGCTGGTATGACCGACATGGGAACCTGCGCAGCTCCAAACGTACATTGAAGCACTGCGCCATTTACCGCTGCCACACCCAAGGATGATCCCCTCTTTCCTGTTCCAGATGATCTGGAAACATCCCTTCCGGCAGGATGATTGTATAATTGCCAAAAGGATCGGTTTTCCCCATCCAGACCCGTTCCAAAGGGCCGGGAACAGGCTCCCATGGCAAATCCCCTGTAAAAAATAAATCCGGAGGCTGTTTTTCTAAAATAAGCGCCGGGCAGGTTTCATTTCCTTTTGAAAACCGCAGCATCCCCCCTTGTATCCAGGGACGTGCCCGGATTTGGGCGGCTTTCCTGTCGGCATCCCAGGATAAAAGTCGGAGATTACAGCCCGGATCTTCCCAGCAATATTCCCCCGGCAGCCCCTTTCCCGAATAAGCCCTCCAGCCGGAAGGCGGCATATAACCCGGTTCCGGAAAAAGGCCGCAAAAAGAAATTTTCTGGAACTGCGGTTCTATCTGGAGCTCTAAATAACCGGGGCACCGGATTGTAACAGGCTGGATGGGCTGGTTGATAAAAACATATAAGCCCCCGGGCTTTTCCAAGGGACTGAAAATCCCGGTTTCATGGAAAAAAACAGCTTTTTCCTCCGGAGGTTCCGAATCATATACCCGCCGCAAAGCAATCCCAAAAGAAAACACATTCGTCATAAGCCCTTTACCTCTGTCTGGCGTACCCGGACGGCTCCAACTGGTTTACCGGTTCCGATCCATAATGGCCCACCTTGAAAATAAACCGCCGGCCGCAAAGGCTGGGAAAAGGCATTCCATAAATCACGTTTTTCTGTCAGCTTCAGCATGGAAAAAGAAACCGGTACCGGCTGATCCCTTTTGTCTGCCATTTCATGAATCCGGAAAATTTCTACCGGTTCCATTGACTGGATGGTCTGAAACACTTTCCCTAAAATCCGGTGCTCTGTTAATGCTCCGGCAGGGGTTTGGGTATGGCGGCTGCAATAAGCGATATAATATGCTGTTACCGCTAAAGGATTCCCTTGTGCTTCCCCCAGCAAAGGCATACTGGCGGAACTGCTGTATTCCGGAGATTCCCTGGCATCATATAAATATAAATTTAAAACGGCTTCTGATTCCTGAAGATCCGGCCCGTTTAAAGCAACCATTTCCCTAGCGGCCAGCAAGCCGGGACATAAGGATTCCCGAAAACGTTCTAAAAGATATGTGCTGAAATCCGCTAAAATCCCATAATCCGCCATTTCATCCCCCTATCCGCCGAATTTGGATTTTTGAATTAACACCGCTGGGGCAGCACCCTTTTCCAATCCTCCGGCTGGCCAAAAATAACAGAGTGTATTCTGATAGATCCCTTCCCACTGTCCCCAGTCCTGATCCGGTAAATCTGCCACTTCATAAAGATTTCCGCCGCGCTTCTGGCCCCATGCCGGAAATTCCAGCAATGCTGCCGGATTGGAAATGGCAGCCAAACGGGATACCAAAAAGGCTTCTAACCCATCCATTTCCATGGGCAATGCCGTTACCCCTTCCGGAAGCTGTCCTGCCAGCCGGGGGCCTTCGACCATAATTTGTTCTACCGTTAAATCATCTTCCGGAGAATAAAATAAAGAAATATCTGTATCTGTTTTTTCCATATCTTCCATTATGCTTTCCGGCAAAGTGCCGCCGCCCAAGGCCAGCGGCGGCTGCCGTAAAGAGGCATTGTCATAACGGAGCAAAGCTGCAAATCCCAGTTCCCGATAAAGAAAACCGGCTTTTCCCTGGCTATAATATATGGTTGGTATTTCCTGGGCATATTCCTGTATTTTAGCGAAAGATAGGCCCGGCAAAGCTGCATAATCCACTTGTCCCTGCCAGGTGGGGCCTGTATATAAAAGCTGGCCCTGGATATTGTAAATACTTCCGGAAGGGCCTGCCATTCCTTCTGTAAACGTACCTTGAAATAAGAAACGGTTCTTACAATAAAGCGTACCGGAACCATCATATTTCCCGTTCCGGAAAGTGCCCTCATATTCCTTTGCCCCATCCGGCGTGAAGGTGATTCCCTGTCCTTCATATTTTCCTTTGGCAAAACCGCCTATATAAAGGAGCCTGTCTTTCTCATACAATATCCCCGCCCCTTCATAAAGGCCGTTGAAAAAAGCGCCTTCATAAATTTTCCGTTCCTTGTCAAACAGCACTCCATAACCATGATAAATTCCCTGTTGAAATTCCCCTTCATATAAAAGGTTCCCTTTTTCATAGAGCTTTCCGGAGCCATGGTATTGATTTTGCAGGAATCCGCCTTCATATATTAAAATTTTTTCCGTCCCGATATATTCACTCCCGATTCCGGAACGCAGGCCCTTTTCTATTTGCCCTTCATAGACTGCCAGACCTTTCCGGGTGATAACTGCCGGCCCGGAATAGGACTTTAAAGCGGCTTCTGTTTCTTCAAATACAGGGATTTCCACTGGCCCCGGTTTCAAATGCCAAAAAATCACCACTGCTAACAGAGCCGCCAGCAGTAATAAAACAGGAAGCCGTTTATAGATCATCCAGCGGCCTATGGGAATATAATCCTCCCAGGAATCAGGGTATTTTGTCAGGACGGCCCATACTTTTTTTAATAAGCTCATTCCTGTTCCTTATCCCGTACCGCAATATAAGAAGCTGCACAATGCTGGAAATTTTCTCCCCAATAGGCTTCTATCCGATAAATTCCTTCCTGCTCCGGTGCAGTATACCAGCCCTCCTGATTGATGATTCCCCCTTCCTGCTCCTCCACTTGAAAGCGGCAATGGCCTTTCCAGGGCTTTCCCTGGAAAAACAGCCGGAATTGCAGGCGGCCGCCTGGTTTGATATGGGCCGCTGCCGGTTTCAATTCCAAATCCTTCACAGGCGGCATAAAAACAGGGCCTATTTTTTGCGCTGTCCAAAGGAGGTGCAGATAAGGCGCAGGAGAGTTTTTGCAGGAAACCGCCGCTGCAAAAGTCCCTGAAACCGGATCGGCCTGGACTGCCCAGGAAGCCTGGAGGCCAAACAGTTTCCCATCTCCTGTTACCAAATGTTCCCCATGGACCCCGCTTGTCCGGAGGGCCAATGTGACCAGAACTTCCCCGGGGCCTAATCCATGCTGGATTTCCCGGCTGTAATAAATACCATTAGGCGAGGGCGGCTGGCGCAAATCCAGTAAAAGCTCTCCGGAAACAATCCGGTTTTCAGCTGGGGACACTGGACCCGGGGAAGACTGGGGGCGATCTGGTTTATCCGGCTGCTGCAAAGGGACAACCGATACCAGCTTCCATTCATTCCCTTCTTTTGCAAGTTCAACTACCCCAATACAAACGCTGTCCGGTTCTGGCTCCTGCCGCAAGATCAGACGGTATCCTTCCTCAACGCGGCTGGGGGCGCTTCCCGGATGCCTGGGATCGGGCACAGGCAATTCTTTTTTTCCTGCAACCCGTTCCATATATTCCAAACAAAGCTGCCATTCTCCGTCTTCCGGATGGGCTTCTTCCAAAAGTTCTGGAAGATCCGCTTTAACTTGTTCCAAAACAAAAATTTCCCGGCCCTGTCCATCCAAAGCCAGCCCGGGAGAAAGGATCAAATGGTTTCCATCCCGTTCTGGTGACAGGCCGGTTACAATTTTCCCTTTTCCCAGCAATGCCCCTGTAAATAACCGGCGTTTCCGTGTTTCATACTGCCACTGGGATTCCAAATCCTGGGCACAGAGAAGCATTCCATCCGTAAATTTTACACGGGAAAAATCTTCTGTCCATTGAACCATATCATCCCTCCTTATTTTATAACGCTTTTCCCCATTGCCAAAGGTTTTAAAAACCTGTATACTTTCTTTATTCTACAAAATTCGACATCTCATGGATAGGAGGGCCTGTCTGTTATGGAACCTTACCGTTCCCATAAAGAAAGCTTATTGGAACTCATTTCTTTTTACCAGCTTTGCCTGCACCTGCCGGAAAATCCCGATTTAACAGGGAAAGCTGTTACTTTGGCTGAAAAAATAGCAAGCCGGGAAGCATTACCGGAAAGCATATCCCCTTTCCCACAGCTGCGCCAGCGGCTTGATCTTGATGGGCTTGCCTGGTTTTGCGCAGGGCTTGCAGTTTGTGCCAGCTTCGACGGCCCATTGCGCAACCATATCCAATCTTTAACTGGCTCCCCTGTCCCTACCTTTGACCTGACAGGCTCTTTATATGCCATGCTGGGACAGAAAGTCACTCCTTCCCAGCTACTTGCTCTCATGGACAATCCTTCCCTATGGCTGGCACTGGCACTGGAACAGGCCCAGCCGGAGCTTCCTTTTCTATTTGCCCCTTTGATCCCCCGGAAACATACGTTATATTTTACCGCCGGCACGGAAGAAGCTGTCATACAAATGCAAGGCCTGGTTCCTTTGGCCCGCCAGGATTTTTTGCCCCTGCATCAGCCGGTTTTCAGGCTTTTCCATGCGGCCCCACCCCAAAGCTTATTATTTTTAAGCGGCCCTGCTGGCTCCGGCAAACGTGCTTTAGCCGCCCGGATTTCCCATAAACCACGTTTTTTACTGGATTTAGAAGCCTATGCTGCTGCAAATTCTTCTACTCAGGCGGCCTTGTCCCATGAATGGGCATTGGAAGCTGTTTTGAGCCAGGATCTGGCATGTATTGGCAATTATCTGCCCCAGCGGGAATGGGAATTACAGGACTGTATCCGGATTTTACCTTCCCATATTCCTTTATTGGTATTCAGCCATTTGGAAAACTGCCCGCCGCCCCGTGTGGAAAACAGGGATACTTTCGCTCAAACATTGGGAACCCTTTCCCAGGAAGATTTTTTTCTGATGGAAAAAGCCCTTGAAAAAGAATCCGGTATCCCAGGAGATTTCCCCTTTTATAAGCTGACAGCGGGACAAATGCGGGAAATCTGGCTGGAAAGCGTCCTCACAGGGAAAATACAGAACCGCCAGCCCCAAAATGAAGATTTTATCCAGGCAATCCACCGGCGGGCTGCTTTTGAAAATGCAGCTTTGGATGGAATCCGTTTAACAGATTTAGTTGTTTCCCCGGCAACCAGCCAAAGACTACAAATGGTTGTTACCCTGGCAAAAAAACGACCGGAAAAGGATTGTAATTTGCGGTCGGCAGGCATTGTTCCTTATGGGAAAGGGGTATCCGCTTTATTTTACGGGCCTTCCGGCACTGGGAAAACTATGGCTGCCCAAGCGGTCGCCAATGAATTAGGGCTTTCGTTATGGCGTGTAGATTTATCCCAAATTTTAGATAAATATATCGGGGAAACGGAAAAACATCTTTCTCAGGTTTTTACGGCTGCCAGCCATCAAAATACCCTGTTATTTTTTGATGAAGCGGATGCTTTATTTGGCAAACGTTCTGAAATCAGTTCCTCCCATGACCGGTATGCTAACATTGAAACTTCTTTCCTGTTACAGCAAATAGAAGCTTATGATGGAATTGTTCTATTGGCTACCAATCTTTATAAAAATTTTGATCCGGCCTTTTTGCGGCGCATCAATATCATTATAAGATTTTCCATGCCGGACGCAGCCTTGCGAAAAGAACTATGGGAAAAAGCCCTGCCTCCTGACAGCTTCGAAGAGCATATTGATTTGGAATGGCTGGCCCAGGAACTGGAGCTTTCCCCGGCTTCCATCCGGGCATCTGCCCACATGGCCTTTGCTTTCAGCAGCGGGAAGGTTTCCCTGGATGTACTGGCTCTAGCGATCCAGGGAGAACTGGAGAAATCCGGACAGGAGCTGCCTTCCGAGCTGCTCCGGATTTTATAACTATTTCGCTTTTTCTTTAACGTTACCATAATCCCAAAAGAAAAAAACATCTTCTTTGAATATTATAAATTGACTTTTTCGTACAACAAAGATGGCATGTCTGTTTAGACATGCCATCTTTCAGAGAGAAAAGATTAAAAAAGAGGATATTATGCTTTCACATCCATTTTTTCACCAGGTTTGGCTTCTGCCTTTTCTGTTTTTTTGCCTTCCGCATCATAAGATACGGCAGAGGACGCCTGGATTTTTCCGTCTTTTTCTTCGCCCTCCTCTTTTCCGGTATTTTCTGTTTTGTGGGAAATATCCACCTGATCCATGTTGGAAGGCTTTTCTTCTTCCGGAGTGGTAAGCTGAGTATTGGTATTTTTCAATTCTTCCATCATGCTGCCTACCAGCTCGGAGGATTTCTGGGTTAATTGTTCAACCTTTTCCTCTTTTTTCTCATTGCCGCCGTCCATCTTAATTTCCGCTTTTAATACGCTAATCTGGCCCTGGACTTTTGTATTGACGGACTGCATGACCTGCATCTTTGACAAAGACATACTGGCAGTTAAAAGAGACTGCATCGACATAAACATTTCCATCCTTTCTGATTGATAATTGGGAAACCGATCGCCCTCATTTTATCTGTTCGGATGCTTCTACCAGAAAATAAGCAATATGGGGCAGAAGGACTCCCTTTTGCTGTAAACGGGAAATCCTACCCCTGTTCTGCGGGAAGCATCACACTGAAAATAAATTCTTCCGCGGAAGAAATGAAATCCAATATGCCTCCATAACGATTCACTACCGTTTGGACATTTTCCAAGCCGATTCCCCTTTGAAGCGGTTCTTTTTGTAAAACACTGTTTTTAATTTCTAAAACAAGCTGGCCCTGCTGGACAAAGCCCCGCAAAGCAATCCAGGGATTTTCTGTTTTTCCGGCAGCTTCAATGGCATTGTCCAAAGCATTCCCCAATATGCAGCACAAATCTACGGGATCAATGGTGCTGCGGGGAGGCAAGGCTGCACTGACTGTCATTTTGATCCCTTTGGAAAGGGCCTCCTGGTATTTGTCATTTAACAGGGCATCCGCAAAATCATTGCCTGTATTGACTAAAATTTCAGAATCTTCGATTGTCCCCGCTAATTTTCCCATATAAGTGAAAGCTTGTTCTGTTTTCCCGCTGCGCATCAAATTTTCCAGACAGGAAAGATGGTTTTTTATATCGTGGCGCATCCCCCGTAATTTCCGCTGTTCTTCTTCCCGGAGCTTCCAATGGGATGCCTGCAAAGCATATTGTTGTTCTGCCAGCCGCAAAGTTACCTGACGGTCCATGAAGTAAATGGAAAAAAATATCATAAATAATCCCCATATGGCAAATAAGGTACAAAGGATCATGGTTTTAAAAGCATATTTGGGATAATCAGCCATAAAAATACTTAAAATTTCCAATGGAATCTGGGCTGCGGCAAAAACAAAGGAATCCAGTGCCAGCAGATATAAAATAAAATCTTTTGGCAAATCCCGACAAAGGTTTTGGAACTTGCGCCCAAAGATTTCTAAAAGAACAGACAAAAGCCCTAATGTAATAATATCTATGACAAATGAATACCTGTAATCCCACTTGTTCATCATCCAGGCCGGAAAGAAAATCATTTCTGCTGTCCGCAGGCTGCACCAAAGAATCACATCAAAAAATAACTTTTTTAATAAAGGCCCTTGAAACAAAACCGCGTACAACAGAAAAAACATGGAACAGTAATAGATAAAATGGCCTGAGATGGTTCCGGCTAAAGCAAATTTCATATTCAGCCCGCTGAACAGGAAGTCCCCTGCTATCATAGCCCCCCAGGTTAAGGGGAATGAATATTTTGCGCCCAGAACCCGCGTTAAAAAACGACATTCTATCCATGTAGAAATGATGCAGGGAACAACATATTCTAAAAGTAGCTGCCCTAAGCTCACAGCAATTCCCCTTTCTTTTTTAAATAATATAAAAATGCTTTGCAGAATTCCGTATATTTCCGTTTGGAAACGGGGACGGATTCCCCATTTGATAAATGGATTCCCATTTTATCATACCGCCGTACATATTGGAAATTGACAATATAACTGCGGTGGCACCGGAAAAAATCTTCCGGCAGTTCCCCTTCAAACCGTTCCAGCTTCCCATAAAAATCATAAACCTCTTTGCCGGTATGCAAATAGACCTTCCGGTCTAAGACTTCAATAAAGTGGATGGTTTCCAGCGGGATGCGGCGTAAAATCCCACCCTGCCGGACTGCGACACAGCGTCCGGTTTCTGTCTGAAGCCGCCGGGCCAGGCGCAAAAGGACTTCCTGAAGCTTTTCCGGCTGGATCGGTTTGATTAAATAATGGGAAGCTTCCACATCAAATGCCGCAAATACATACTGCCGGTATGCTGTCAAAAAAACCAGATAACAATGGTTTTCCTGGGTTTGCAGCCGGCGGGCGGTTTCCATCCCATCCATATTCGGCATTTCCACATCCAGAAAGACCAGATCAAACGGCCCGTTTTCTAAAAGCTGGATGCCATTGGAAAAGGCCGATAATGTATAAGGAATTTGTGCACCATTTAAAATATCAGCAATTTGTCTGGAAACCTCTTTGACAAAGCAGGCGTCATCATCACAGACCGCAATATGGATCATTGCGCATTCCTCCCTTATTATTGATTATTATATGACGTTTTCCGTCCTGCTCCAAGAGGTTTTGCTGTTACCGGCCCTTTTTTCGAAGCAAACGGGCAAAGGTTTCCCCTGACATGGAAAAAGCCGGCCTGGATCTTTCGATCCAAACCGGCTTTTTCATGTTCACGGAACCTTATGCCCGTACATCCAGTACATGCTGGCTGGGGGGCATCATTTCAAGAATACCTGCCATTTGTGCTTCTGCACTGTCCATCGCTTTTTTCATGACAGAAATAGATGCCTGCTGCATCACCTGGGCTTGCGCATTGCTTACGCTCATTGCTGCAATATCCATAAGAAAAACATCCTCCTTTTCTGGAAAAATTCAGGAACCTTATTTGATTCAGGATCTTTCTCCTATGCCATGTCATCCTTTTTGTATTATATCATAAAAGCGGCAGAAATTTCAAGTGCTATTTTTCCCCTGTTACCGAAAATCCCCCGCTGTCCTCATCAAAAATGATAGGCGCACTTTTTTCCTCTTTGGCCGATTCCCCCCGGGTATAAAAGGAAGATGCCATAGAAGCCAGCTTCTTGGCCTGTTCCGCCATAGAATCCTTGGAAAAATCCACCTGTTCCGCTAATTGGGCATTGGACTGGATGACCACGGAAATAATGGAAACTGCTTTGTTCATTTTTTCTGCTGTCTGGGCCTGGAGCTGGGAAACTGAAGCAATCCGGTTTAAGGTTTCCCTGGCCTGCCCATTTTTTTTGACCACTTCATGAAGGGTTTCTTCTGCTTTCCCCACACAATTTTCTGTCATCACAGTTGCCTGACATGCTATATTCAAATGTTTTTGGGATTCCTGGGTATTTTGTTCTACTTTTAAAAACAATTCCCGCAGTTCATCTGCTGCCATGGCAAAAGCTGCCACATCATCACAGACACGCTCTGCTTCGGCGCTGGCACTGAAAGAAAGCATCCGGCCCTGTGCGGCAATTTTATGTATCCTGTCCAAGTCTTCTGCAAGCGCCTGCAAATTCCGTATGGTTTCTTCTATGGAACCTGCCGCAGCCGAAACCTGCCGAAAACATTCCCGCAAATCAGAACTGGTACTCATGGCATTTTCTTTTGCGTGGATTGCGTCAACCGCATTTTTACTGCTTTCATGGTACATCCATGCTACTGCTTTTTCCAATTCCTCCGCAGAAGTTGTCTGGGATTCCACACCGGCATTCATCCGGCCTGACACGCCGGAAACCTGGTGGGAACCGCCCAGCGCCCATTTCGCAGTAAGATTGATCTGTTTAAATACCTGGTGGAGGCCCTGGGCAATCCGGTCAATGGCTTCCCCGATTTCTGCAAAATCCCCTGTCTGGAAAGCATCTGTTTTTACGGTAAAATCCCCCTGGGCCATACGTCCCAATGTGTGGGAAAGCTCCTCCAGCCCCAGATGGGTACTGGCACAGGCAGTTTCTACTTCCCGGCAAAGCGCCCCCACTTCATCCTCCCTTTTGTAGGGGATTTCCATATGGTAATCCCCTTTTCCCATTTTCTGTATCGCCTTTGTGATGGCATCAATAGCTTTTTCAAAAGGCTTCAAATGCCAGGCCGCCAGCAGCGCTGCCAGCCCTGCTGAAAGAGGGATACAGAGAATCAAAAGCCAAAGCAAAGGCATCAAGGGCTTTAACAGGGTGCTTCGGTCAATGGCATAGGATAGTTTCCATTCCGGACCAGGAATGGAAACAAAAGTGATATGCCTTTTTATTCCATCATAATCCTTTATAGAATAAACCTGTTTTCCCGCAGGCTGGCTCATCAAAGCCTGGTTGAGAAAAGAACCGTCAATTTCTTCTGACGGATGAATCAAAGGACGGCTGCCTTTATCCCAAAGGGCCAGATAGCCTTCCTGCGAAACCTCAGGAAATAAATTGCCGATTGGAAAGTCTGCTGCGATTGTGCCTTTTTCCCCATTCATCTCCAAAGGCATTGAAAAGGTCACAATCCACTGGCCATTCCTTTTTTCCGGCGGCAGCCATGCCGGAGCCTGCAGGCCCTCCTGATACCATATTTCCTGAAATGGGATCTGGTATTCCTCCTGGGCAGGCCCATCTCCCAAATCAAAAGAAAAAGTCTGGGTTGCTCCCCGCAAACGGACAGGATCTCCTTCTTTTTTTTCTTCGGGCAGGCATTGGTTTAATAAGTCCGGTTCTTCCATCAAAGACTGTGAAAATTCCGGAGATGCTATTTTGTCTGCCAGATCCGACAGCCAGTTTTTTTGCCATTCAAATTGTTTTGCGGCTGTCTGGGCTTGCAGGGCTGCCCCTGCAAGTAAGGTCTTTTCCCCTTGGGAAAGGGCTGCCCCTCTGGATAAGCTGTAACATATCCCTCCCATTACTGCGGTGAGAAGCGCCACAGCCAGCGATATGGAATTTATCATTTTCCGGCGAAGGCTTTTTGGGCCTTTTTGCGCCATATAGGTTCCCTCCTGTCAGCCAGTTGGGCTTCCCGCTTGCTTGCAGGCAGGCCCAATCAAACAACAGTAAGCCCTTTTTCCGGGCACACTGTACATTATTATAACAGGTTTGTGATAAAAATAAAATCGTTCTTGGAAAAAAACAAAAAACAGTACCGTTTTCAAACGATACCGCACCTGTCCGTAATGGAACATTATTTTTCTTTTTCATATTATACTTTTTGCCGAATATTGGTATAATCATTTTGACGGCCCTGTCCCTTATCAGGGATGGCTCCCGCCTATCCTGAAACAGGGAAAGGAGGTGAGTCTTTATGGCATCGGTAATATTTCATTTTTTACTGTCCGTTGCGGCAAATATCGTTACATACTATATTTGCAAATGGCTTGACGGACATCTGTAAGGGCCGATAAGCCAAAACGAAACCCCAGAGAACCACAACTTCTCTGGGGTTTCATTTTTTTGTGAGTCTTTATGCATCCGTAATTTAATGTTATTATATCACAGCTTTTCGACCAATGCAATAGGGCAATGGGAAAATTTCAAGCTTCCCAGGACTGCGCCTTTCCAAAAAATATTGCACCTGGTTGTATGGATTTGTTATTTATGCTATAATATCCTTTACATTTATAGCAGGCAGGATGGGAAGCTTCCCTTGCTGGCCTGCTGGGGAAAGAGGAGAAGTGATTCATGTCAAAATCAAAGGTTTATTTCACCACGATGCACACCACGTCATCAGAAAACCTGCTGCAAAAACTGGAACGCTTAATGCGTACCGCAGGAATTGAGGCAATTGATTTCCATAAGAAATATGCCGCTATTAAAATCCACTTTGGGGAGCCTGGGAACCTTTCTTATCTGCGCCCCAATTATGCCAGGGCTGTGGCAGATGTGGTTAAAAAACTGGGCGGGTACCCATTTTTAACCGATTGCAACACCTTGTATGTGGGAGGCCGAAAAAATGCCCTGGAACATATAGAAAGCGCCTATGTGAACGGGTTTACGCCTTATACCACCGGATGCCATATTATCATTGGCGACGGCTTAAAAGGGAATGATGATGTCCCAGTTCCTGTTTCCAATGGGGAATATATCAAAGAAGCAAAAATCGGCAGGGCTATTGTAGATGCTGATATTATTCTATCTCTGACCCATTTTAAATGCCATGAATGTACTGGAATTGGCGGTACTATTAAAAATTTAGGCATGGGATGCGGTTCCCGCGGCGGCAAAATGGAAATGCACAGCAATGGAAAGCCCTTTGTCAACCAAGAAGCCTGTGTAGGCTGCGGCATGTGCACTAAAAATTGTGCTCATGGTGCAATTACAGTAAATAACCGGAAGGCTTCCGTTGACCATGAAAAATGTGTAGGCTGCGGGCGCTGTATTGGCGCATGTCCTATGGATGCTGTTTATTCAGAAAATAATGAAGCGAATGATATTCTTTCTTATAAAATGGCCGAATATGCAAAAGCCGTAGTGGAGGGCAAACCACAATTCCATATCAGTTTGGTAATTGATGTTTCTCCTTTCTGTGACTGCCATCCGGAAAATGACTCTCCTATTATACCGGATGTAGGAATGTTTGCTTCCTTCGATCCGGTGGCACTGGATCTGGCTTGCGCTCAGGCAGCTTTAAAACAGCCTGTCCTTTCCGGCAGCCGTCTGGATGAAATGCCAAAAGATTATGAAGATCATTTTACCAATACCCATCCTGTTACGAATTGGCGGGCACAGATTGACCATGGTGAAAAAATCGGCCTGGGCAGTACAGATTATGAACTGATAGAAATTTAAAAAAGCCCGTTTGGCTGCTGCCAGGGGCGCCCTCTGAAGCATAAAGAGAGGTTCCTGACGTTTCCGGAAAAAACCGGACTTCTTTTAAGAAAAATTTTTCTCTAATAATGGTTTCCTTTTCTGGAATTTTTTGATATAATAGGAATCAGGAAGATTCCGGATGAACGCGAACCGCGCCCCTTCACGTTAAAACGTCCATCCACAGGGAGGGGACATGATGGAAGAGACACAAGAAAAAATTAAAATCTGTATGTTTGGCAAGTTTTCTATCACCCAAGGGCAGCTTACCATTGATGACAGCTGCAACCGGACGCATCAGCTTTGGAATCTATTGGAATATTTAATTGATTTTCGTTTTAAAAATGTTTCCCAGGAAGAATTGGTATCCGCCATATGGCCTGACGGGAGCAGCGAAAATCCTGCAAACGCTTTAAAAAATTTAGTTTACCGGATTAGAAGTACCTTTTCTGCTTATGGATTTTCCTTTAGCCGGGATATGATCCAATACCATCATGGCAGTTACCGTTGGAATAATAACTTAAACTGCCTGGTAGATGCAGAAGAATTTGGACGGCTGGCAAAAGAAGGTGCAGCAGCCGAAAATCCGGATGTAAAACTGGAATATTATCTCCAGGCGTTGGATCTGTACCAGGGAGATTTTCTGCCTGGTTCCAGTTGTGAAGAATGGGTCGTCCCTTTGAGCACAAAGTACCGGGCACAATATTTTTCTATCATTTATGAAACGTCATCCCTGCTTCTGTCCCGGGGCGCTTATGGAGAGGTCCAGCGGATTACAGAACGGGCTATTGCAATCGATCCCTTCCAGGAACAAGTCCATACCTTTCTAATCCGGGCATTGATAGGCCAGGACAATCTTCAAAAAGCTCTGGATCATTACCGGAAGGTAACAAATCTTTTTTATCGGGAGCTGGGAATAAAACCTTCTGATTCTCTGCGTTCCCTTTATCAGGAAATTACCAAAGCGGCTGGAAATGTTGAAACGGATTTGGACACCATCCGGGAGGATCTCATCGAACGCAATCAGCCCATAGGCGCTTATTATTGCGATTACGAAATTTTCCGCAACTTGTACCGGATGCAGGCCCGGGCTGCTTCCCGGAATGGAAGATCTGTTTTTGTCTGTTTATTTACTGTAACCGGATGGGAGGGTTCCCCGCCAGAACCCCATCTGCGGATCAAAGCAATGGATAAGCTTCAGGAATGTATCCGGCTCAGCTTGCGTAAAGGCGACGTATTTTCAAAGTTCAGCCCCACTCAATTTATATTGATGCTGTCTACGGGAACTTTTGAAAATGGAGAAGGGGTACTGGAGCGTATCCGCCGGCGTTTCCGCCAGGATTTCCGGAACCGTGAAATTATTATTTACAGCAACTTACAGCCTTTGCTTCCAGTTGAGGTATAGTGGGGCCTGGGGGGGGAACCAAAAATGGATGAAAAAAATACGCTTCCAAAGGCCACTTTCGTTGTGCGGATTTCCTTTTGCCAGAATGAAACCTGGCAGGGGAATGTGACATGGCTGGATAACCGCCAGACCCAAAATTTCCGCAGCATGATGGAACTGCTCTATTTAATGGACAGTGCTCTTGGACATGAGCAGGAATGGGCCAGCCAGCCCCCTGGTGAGCTTCCGGAAAAAACATCATAAAAGAAAAAACAGTGATGGATTCAGAATATTCTGGGTTCATCACTGTTTTTATATCCCTAAATATAAACCTGCGGACTTTCCGGATGCTGCAAAGGAATCCGCACCGTACATAAAGTCCCTTTATCCGGCGCACTTTGATAAGAAATTTCCCCTTGGTGAAGATCAATAATCCGTTTCACAATAGACAATCCTAACCCGCTGCCTTCGGTCTGATGGGAAGTATCCCCCTGGTAAAATTTCTCAAACACACGGCGCATGGTTTCTTCATTCATGCCGCAGCCGTTATCCCCGATTTCCACACAGGCTTTGCTTCCTTCGATTTCCAGGGACAAATATAGGAGGCCGCCTGGGTTGCTGAATTTGATCGCATTGGTCAAAAGGTTTGTCCAAACCTGGAATAATAATTCATCATCCCCCTGGCAAATAACTGTTTCCTCCAAATGCACATCTAACTGAAGCTTTTTTGCATCCCATTGGCTTTCCAAAGACAGCAGCGTCCGCCGGAGCTGTTCGTCCAGGGAAAAAGAAGAAATATTTTCGGCTGTGGACTGGTGCTCCAGCCGGGTCAGCCGCAAAAGATTGGAGCATAATAAGGTCATACGGTTGGTTTCTTCTAAAATAACATTGGTGTATTTTTTTAATTTTTCTCCTGTCAGCTTTTCCTGAGGCAGGGAGGATAAAAATCGGGCGCTGCCCTGGACAGCGGCTAAAGGCGTTTTAAATTCGTGGGAAACGCTGCTGACAAAATCCCGCCTTAAATATTCAATCCGGCCTAACTCCCGGGTCATCCAGTTGAAATTACGGGCAATTTTTCCGATTTCATCTTTTGATTTTACATCTACCTGTACGCTGAAATCTCCCCGGCCGATTTTGGTAATGGCACTGTTGATTTTCCGCAGCGGCCGGTAAATGGTATGGATGGTTACAACAGTGCAAATGCTGGCAATTGACGCACAAATCAATAAAGTATGAATGACAAGCTGCCTGACGGCCCTGTTTTCCCAGTCATAAAGAAATGGCGGAATCACCAGATAACGGTTTTGGAGCCGCATGACGCCTAACGGAATATCCGATACAGCAGAAAAATAAACAATTCCATCCACCATATCGGATTCCACCATAACCCCCTGCATAGGCGGTAAATCCTCGAACCGATCATATAATTCGATGCTTCCAATGCCGGATTTATAACATCCTATCATTTCTTCCAAGGATAAATCGGAATGGTTTAACATTTCTAAAAAATATTCTGCCCGTTTCCGGATAATTTCGTTGGAAAGCTGGTATACCTGTCCATGTACATTAAAAAAGGTGATCAAATAAGAGGCTAAACAGGCAGCAGCCATGGTAAAGAACAGGATGATTAAGGTTTTTACCTGGGCGGATTCCCGCAAAAAACGCAGTGGACTGCGCCTTATCCCTTTCATAAGGAGCGCTCCGCCCGGTAGCCTAACCCGCGGACTGTAACAATGGAAAAAGATTCTGCTTCACTGAATTTTTCCCGCAGCCGTTTGATATGGACATCTACGGTGCGTTCATCTGCGTCGGAATCCGGCCCCCATATTTCATCCATAAGCTGCCGGCGGGTAAATGTTTTATTGGGAGCAGACAGCAGCTTGAATAAAAGCTGCATTTCTTTTTTCGGGATCTGGGTTGCATTCCCGTTAATGGTGACAGTTAAAGCATCATAATCTACATCTACATTTCCAAAATTCAAATTATGTTCTGCAACTGCCTGTGCCCTCCGCAGCAGCGCCGCCACCCGCAGAAGCATTTCTTCAAAATCCACCGGTTTTACCATATAATCATCCGCCCCGGCCTGGAATCCCTGGCGTTTATCCTCTAAACTTTCTTTTGCTGTAACAATTAAAATCGGCATGGTATAACCAGCATCCCGTAACTCCTGGGTTAATGTATATCCGTCCATTTTCGGCATCATAATATCACAAATCAATAAATCTACATGGTTCCGGTCCAGTAGTTCCAATGCTTGTACGCCATCCCTTGTCCGTAAAACTTGGTAACCGTTTTCTTCCAGGTAATCGCCCATTAACCCGCACAAAGTTTTATCATCTTCTGCTACAAGTATGTGAAACATTCTTTTCCTCCATTTCCTCATATTGAAAGTACCACTTATTATACGTCAAATTTATGAATAAAACAATAAATTACCGTAAATCCCTGGATCTTGTTCCCCTGTTCAACGAAAGTTCATAATTGCGGCTTATAATGACCATGTTGTTTAGGTGAAGTTTTTATGACTTTAAGTAATTGATTTAGGAAAAATTTTAAAAACCAGGAGGGATCCGGAATTGGAAATGAAGGTACATATCTTAAAAAAAACGCTGGCCTGCCTGACTGCCGCGGGCCTTTTGTTTTCTCTGGCCGCCTGCGGAGGCCAGCAGGCACAGGAAGCCGCTGTTCCTGCTGAAGCAGAAAACCAGATTCTTGTTAAAACGGAAAAGCCTGCTATGGGGGAACTAACCCAATCCACGAATTATATCGGTACTGTGGAGCCGGATCGGTTGGTAGAAGTTATGCCGAAAATGGGCGGCACTGTCAATGGGGTCTTTGTTGAAGTCGGGGATACTGTCACTGCCGGACAGCCTTTAATGAGCTTTGATACCACCGATTTACAGGTATCCCTTGCCGCGCAAAAAGCTTCTGTTGAAGTGGCAAGGGCTGCTGTTATGTCCGCCCAGGCCCAAGTGGATCAGTCTTTGGGCAGTACCTTCGATCTGAACCTGGCCCAGTTGGAATCCTCTGTCCAGCAGGCTAAAAATGCTTATGCCTCTGCCCGTCAAAGCCTGCGGGATTATGACGATAATAACGATACAGCAGCTTCCAAACTTTTGAATCAGCGCAATGATTTAAGGGATTCTGTGGCACATTTGAATAATCTCATTGAACAAGCCCAAACAGATAGGAACAGACTGGATAAAAATGATGCAGATTATGACCATAAACTGCAAGCGTTGAATGAAAATATTGAACGTTTGACAAAAGAAGTTACTGCCGCAGAAACCCAGCTTTCCATGCTCAACTCCAATGTGAATGATGATGATTTAGACGCTACCCTGCGCAATCTGCGTACCAGCTCCCGCAATGCCCAGTTAGCTTATGATTCCGCCCAGACCATCTACGAGCTGACAAAAAATGATGTCCGCAATGATGCCCTGAAAGTAGCCAATGCGTCTTTAGGCCAGGCGGCAGCTTCTTATGACGCCCAGGTGAAAGCTTACGAAGCCCAGGCCCATCAGCTTACCTTTGCCAGTGTCACTTCCCCCATTGACGGCATTGTGGAAGCTGTCAATATTACGGAAAACCAGACCATTGGCAATGGAACCATTATGTTCACTGTTACAAATAAAGCCGATTTGGTTGCGACTTTTTTTGTGTCGGAGGATGCTGCCAAAACCATGAATTTAGGCGATCCCATTACAGTGGAAAATGGCCGCAATACTTATCAGGCTGCTGTTGCGGAAATCGGTACAATGGTAGATGCAAACGGCTTATTTAAAATTAAGGCTACTTTAGCAGAAGGCGCCAATTTAATGTCCGGCGTTTCTGTTAAAATTACGGCTTCTACTGCCAAAGCCCAGGGACTTTTGATTCCCCAAGGCGCTATTTATTATGATGCCGGCCAGGGTTATGTTTATGCTTATGAAAACGGAAAAGCTGTCCGCCATGATATAACAGTAGGTGTTTCCAATAATGACTATGCGGAAGTTATCGAAGGAATTGACGCAAATACAGACCTGATTACAACCTGGAATCCAAACCTGCGGGATGGCGCAGAAGTTTCCCTTTCTTCTAACGCTGGCGGGGCTTCCTCAGAAACGGCAAATACTTCTTCCAGCGATTCTTCTTCGGAAGCTGCTTCTTCCGAGGCTGCTTCCGAAGAAGCCCCTGCGGAAAGCAGTACACAGGAGGATGCCGCACAATGACAAAACTCGTTTTAAAACGTCCTGTTTCTGCTTTTCTGGTGGTCTGTGCCTTAATTATTTTCGGTATATCATCCATTATGGGTTCCCCAATGGAACTGATGCCGGATATGGATATGCCTGTTATGCTGGTTATGACTGCATATCCCGGGGCAGGCCCTGAAGATGTAGAAGAACTGGTTTCCAAAGAAATTGAAGATACTGTTTCTACTTTAAGCGGCGTAAAAAATGTTACAGCTTATTCCCAGGAAAATATGTCTATGGTTATGCTGGAATTTAACTACGGCGAAAACATGGATGTAGCTCATATGGACTTGCAGGAAAAGCTGAATATGATTTCCAATAACCTGCCGGATGATGCAACTTCCCCTACCATTATGGAAATGAGTATGGATATGATGCCAGTTATTGCATTTTCTGTGGAAAAGCTTGGCGATATTGATATTCTTTCTTATGTGGATCAGGAAATTAAACCGGAATTTGAAAAGCTTTCCGGCGTAGCCCAAGTGGAAATTTACGGCGGTGAAGAAAATTATATTAGCGTCCAGTTAAATGAGGAACGGATGAACCAATATAAACTGGACATCAATACTCTGGCTCAGATTGTCGGATCTGCTGATTTCTCCATGCCGGCAGGCAGCGTGGACCGTGGGGATTTAAGCCTGGCTTTGCGCGGCGGTGTTTCCTACCGGACAACGGAAAGCCTGAAAAATATCCCCATTACTTTGTCATCAGGCCAAGTCATTCATTTATCAGATGTTGCCCAGATCTTTGAGTCAAAAAAAGATGCAAGCTCTATCAGCCGCTATAATGGAAAAGAAAATGTTGGTTTAACCATTACAAAACGGCAAAGCGCTTCTACTGTAGACGTAACCCGCGCCGCAGTCAGAACAGCAGAACAAATTAACCGTTCTGGAAAAGGCATCCATTTAGAAGTGGTGTTTGACTCCAGTGAAAGTATTTTAGCTTCTGTTAAAACGGTATTTACAACATTAGGAATGGGTATTATCCTTTCCATGATCGTCTTGTTTATTTTCTTCGGCGACTGGAAAGCTTCTATCATCGTAGGCAGCTCCATGCCTGTTTCCGTATTGCTGGCCTTAATTTTAATGCATGCGTTGGGATTTTCTTTAAATATGCTTTCTTTAGGCGGCTTGGTTATCGGCGTCGGCATGATGGTAGATAACTCCATTGTTGTATTGGAAAGCTGTTTCCGGATGTATGACCAAAGAAGAAATTTTGAAGAAGCTGCTTTGGAAGGAACTAAAATTGTTACAGCTTCTATTATTTCCGGTACTTTGACAACCGTTGTTGTTTATTTGCCTATCAGTATTTTACAGGGCATGTCCGGCCAGTTATTTAAACAGCTTGGTTTTACGATTATCTTTTCTTTAAGTGCTTCTCTGTTTTCTGCTATGACATTAGTCCCTTTGTTATTCTGCAAAATGAAGCCAAAAGAAAAAAAGGAAATGCCCATCAACAAATTATTAGCCGTTACCCAGCGGGGATATGGTTCTTTCCTGAAAATGACCTTCCGGGTCAAGCCTTTGGTAGTCTTGATTTCCGTAGCCTTGCTGGTCGGTTCCATTTGGATGGTGGCTTCCGGCGCTATCCCCTTTGAATTGATCCCCCAGGTTGACCAGGGACAAATTGATATTGCCATTGAAACCCGCCCCGGCTTAAAGCTGGAAGTCACAAACGCTTTATTACAGGATATTGAAGAAATGGTTACACAATCTTCTGATGTAGAACGGTATTCCCTCCAGGGCCAAAGCGGAAGTGCTACTGTCAGTGTCTATTTGAAAGATAACCGGGAAAGAAAAACTTCTGACTGGGTGGACATTTGGCGGGAACAGACAAAAAACCGTGTTGATTGTGATATTAGCGTTTCTATGTCCAGCAGCGGCATGGGAAGTGCTGGAGGCAGTAATGATGTTCAAATTCCTTTGCAGGGAAATGATTATGAACTGTTGCAGGAAGCTTCCAAGCTAGTGGAAGATGTTATGCGTTCCAGTCCTAATATTGTCCGTGTCACTAATTCTGTTTCTTCCGGCAGCCCTCAGGCTGAAATTGTAGTAGATCCCATTAAAGCTGGTGCTGTGGGCCTTACACCACGCCAGGTTATTGGTACGGTTTATACCACGATCAATGGTACCAGCCCTGATTCTATGCGTTTAAATGGCCAGGATTATGACATTACTTTGGAATATCCAAAAGGCCGTTTCCAAAGTGTTTCTGATTTATCCGGTATGATGCTTACTTCTCCTGCCGGACGCCAGGTACCTTTGCTGGATATTGCTGAAATTACTTATTCCAATTCCCCACAGCAGATCCAACGGAAAAATAATCAGTATATTGTAACGGTTACGGGCCAGCCGACAACAGCCGCCCGTTTAACAGCAGGCAGTGAAATCCGGCAGGCTGTAAACCAGTTAGAATTTCCACAAGGTGTTTCTATTGGAATGGGCAGCAATGACGAAAGTATGCAGGAAGAATTTGGAGCTTTGTTAAGTGCTATTGCAACTGCTGTATTGCTGGTATTTTTGGTTATGGCAATGCAGTTTGAATCCATCCGTTTTTCTGTTATTGTTATGATTTGTATCCCATTCTCTTTAATTGGCGCCTTTGGGGGCTTGCTGGCAACCAGATGCAGCTTGAGCATGCCTGCTATGATGGGCCTGCTTACACTGGTTGGTACAGTTATCAACAGTGGTATCCTTTATATTGATACGGCTAACCAGTACCGTTCCAGTATGGATGCCCAGACTGCCCTGATTACTGCCGGACGCACCCGTCTTCGCCCGATCTTAATGACAACTTTGACCACGATTTTAGCTATGATCCCTATGGCAATTGGATATGGGGATAACGGCGAAGTCATGCAGGGGATGGCAATTATTATTGTAGGCGGTTTGACTGCCTCCACAATCCTTTCCTTATTATTGCTGCCTACATTCTATCTCTTATTTGGCGGCGATAAAAAGCACCGCAATCCCCACGATATGCAAAAGAAAAAACACCGCTGGGGCCGCAAAAAGAAAGAACAGGCTCTGCAATTAGAAGGACAGAATCGGGAACAAAATGAAACGGAATTTGATAATTTGTTCCAGCCATAAAAAAGTAAAAAAGAAGGACAGTTTTTACTGTCCTTCTTTTTTGCTGTCATATCAATTTTTTTAACGCGTTTTTGTAATTTTCTATTTCTTCTTTGGTTAGCGGGCACTTTGTGCATGGGATTAGTGAAGGATATACAAAGTTTGTAGATTCCTGACGGAAGGGACAGTGCCTGAATTTGCAGCTTCCTTTTTTTCTGAATAAGCAGACAAACCGCCATATAAACGAACCAGCCACATGCAGACAAATTAAACCGACCATAATGTAGGAAAGTAGCTCGCTTGCTTTAATGATTATTGCAAATATCAAATTCCTTTCCTCCCAATAATAAATCGAGCAGATCCATCATTCCCTGTTGGTAAATCAATTTTTTTGTGAGGGCCGCTGTAATATTATTGGCAATAAAATATTGTTCTAACAATTCGGCTTGCGTATCGTCCAGGCTGTTGTCCAGTTTTTCAAAAATCAGATCTGCTTTTTTTACAGACTCCTTGTATTCTGCATTTTGTGTATAGTTTCTTCCCATTCGCTCCGAAAAATAGGGAATTTGTTCCAAAACACGGTTCCTTGCTGTATTATCCATTTATACTTCCTCCTTAATTTTGTATATATAAACTATACCATAATTGGATTATAAACACAATGATTATTTACAACTTGTTTTATATCGTATTGTTTATAATCGTACTATTAAAATCTCGTCATATAGGAGATAATATAAATACGGAGGTGGTTTAAATAGTAGATTATAGCCCTCTTTGGGAAACTATGGAGAAAAAACAGATAAGTCAATATTATCTTATCAAGCATGGGATTGATAATAAAACGATATACAAACTAAAACGAAATTGCCATATTTCAACTTTGACAATGGAAAAACTGTGCAAGGCTATAGGGTGTCAACCAAATGATATTGTAAAATTTATCGATTAAATAAAAAAGATGCTGTTTTCAGTATCTTTTTTATTATATTGTATATAAAATCGTAACGTATAATATCGCCACGATTTTATACGTTACGTTTACATACGTTCTGTTCAATATCGTTTTGATAGTAGATAATATGATTATGGAGGTGATAAAAATGTTGGACTACAGCCCACTTTGGAAAACTATGGAAGAAAGAGGTATAAGTCAGTATTATCTTCTTAAAAATGGGATTGGTAATAAGACAATTTATAACCTCAAACGGAATAGTAATATCACGACTCTAACAATGGAAAAACTTTGCAAGGTTATCGGCTGTGAACCAAACGATATTATAAAATTTACAGATTAAGCCAATAAAAAAGATTACCCCGATTCCATACAGAATCGGGGTAATCTTTTTTATTGGCTTTTTTGGCTGGCAAATGTTATAATAGGGAAGAAATGAAATATAAGGGGGCGGACAGCTTCGTGCAGGAACAGAAGGAAATATACCGGCTGGAAGGTACTGTGGAAAATATTATTTTTTATAATGAAGAAAACGGTTATACTGTGCTGCAAATGACAACAGATATAGACTTGATTACGGTAGTAGGGGAATTTGGCGGGGTTGAAGTTGGAGAAACTTTAATTGTAACAGGATATTATACAACCCATGCCCGATTTGGCACCCAGTTCCGCGCAGAAGTTTATGAACGGCTGTTACCGGCGTCGTCCGCAGCGATTGAAAGTTATCTGGCTTCAGGCGTATTAAAAGGCGTCGGTGCTGTATTGGCCCGGCGCATGGTAAAAGCTTTTGGAGATGATACTTTAAACGTCATTGAGCAGACTCCGTCCCGCTTATGTGAAGTAGATGGCATTTCCCCCAAAAAGGCCGAAAAAATTGCAGAAGAATATAAAAAATTATTTGGGATGCGAGCTGTTATGCTTTTTTTAAACAGTTACGGAGTCCCTACGCCGAATGCCATTAAAGTTTGGAAAGAATATGGTTTAACGGCTCAGGAAGTTATTACACAAAATCCATATGCCCTTTGTACGGAAGAAATCGGGGTGGATTTTGAACGGGCTGATCAAATTGCTTTAAAAAATGGGATTGCGCCAAATGCTTTTGAGCGTTTGTCTGCGGGAGTGATCCATGTTTTACGGCACAACTTAAATAATGGCCATGTATGCCTGCCGGAAGAAAAACTAGCGGCAACGGCTGCTTTATTAGTAGACAGTGACAGCCATCAAATGATAGATGTAATGGCTGAAATGGAAGAACAAAATATTATTATTTCTTTAAAGCGGGCTCATATCCGTTTTTATTATCTGCCCCGTTATTATGAAGCGGAACATGCTGTATCTGCCCGCATTTTCTATCGTCTGAAACGGCGGCAGGAAGGCATCCTGCCGGATATTGATAAATTTGTTGGGGAATTTGAGAAACAGCAGGGAATCGTTTATGCCCAGCTCCAGCGCAAAGCCATTGTTTTAGCAATCACCAGTCCTATTATGATTTTAACCGGAGGCCCCGGTACTGGAAAAACAACTGCTATTTCTGCGATTATCCGTTTATTGGGGCAGATTGGAGAAAAAGTTGTTTTAGCTGCGCCTACCGGGCGGGCTGCAAAACGGATGAGCGAATTAACCGGATCAGAAGCCAAAACCATACATCGCCTGTTAGAAGTGGATTTTACTTCTAAAGAAGGGGACTTGCAGTTTAAACGCAATGAAAAAAATCCTTTGCCTGCGGATACGGTTATTATTGATGAAGCATCTATGTTAGATGTACTATTATTTGAATCTTTACTGCGGGCCATGCGTCCAGACTGCCGCTTAATTTTAGTAGGAGATCCTGACCAGCTTCCCCCGGTAGGCGCCGGCAATGTATTAAGTGATTTGATTTCCTGCGGCCAGGTGCCTATGGTACATTTAACAGAAATTTTCCGGCAGGCTGCCAAAAGTTTAATTGTTACAAATGCCCATGCAATCGTTTCTGGAAATTATCCGGAATTAGATCGGAAAGATAATGATTTTTTCTTTTTAGCTTCTTCCAACACCAGCCAGATTGCTGTAACGGCTGCTGATCTATGTGCCCGGCGGCTTCCGAAAAGCTATGGATTTTCGCCTATGTGGGATATTCAAGTTCTTTCCCCTACCAGAGTCGGCGCTTTAGGTACGGGAGAATTAAACCGGGTTTTACAGCGTTCTTTAAATCCGCCTGCCCCCACAAAAAAAGAATTTTCCAGCGGACTGGTCTTATTCCGGGAAGGGGATAAGGTCATGCAGATCCGCAATAATTATGATTTAGTTTGGGAACGGGATAACGGGGAAGAAGGTATGGGGGTTTTTAATGGGGATATTGGCGTTGTAGAAATGATCAGCGGGCCATCTTCTACGATTCTGGTGCGGTATGATGATCATATTGCAGAATATTCTTTTGATATGGCAAATGAATTAGAGCTTGCTTATGCTATAACGGTACATAAAAGCCAGGGCAATGAATATGATGCTGTTATTCTCCCTTTAGCCGAAAGCCGCAGCCGGTTATATTACCGGAATCTCCTTTATACGGCTGTAACCCGTGCAAAAAAATTATTGATTATTGTTGGTTCCCGGAAGGCTGTTTATTATATGGTTGACAGCCATAAAAAAATAAGCCGGTATACCAATTTAATATTCCTCCTGGAGGAATGCGGCAATGCATAAAGGATTTCATCGGTGGAAAGAACAACTGTTACTTTTATTTTTCCCACATAAATGCTTCTTATGTGGGAAGGTATTATCCGGATCAGGCTGGCTGTGTGAGCACTGTACCCTTCCTCAAACAGAAAATCTCTGTTTAGGCTGTGGAAAGGATAGGAAAAATTGTATTTGCAGCCGGGTTTCTTATGATGGTGCATGGGCGCCATTGTGGTATACCGCAGGCGCCCGCTATGGCATCCATCGTTTTAAATATGAAGGACGTACTTATTATGCTGCTTTTTTAGGGGAACTGATGGCCCAGGGTGTACAAGCTTTATGGACAGAAGCTTTTGATTGTATTACTTACGTTCCTATGAGCCCCAAAAAACAACGTGCCAGAGGATATTGCCAAAGTGAACTGCTGGCAAAAGAAATCAGCCGCCAATTAAAGATACCAGTAGAGAAAACTTTATGTCATACTGCCCATTCAAAAAGCCAGATGTCACAAAAAGGATTAGAGTCCCGTATTAAAAATGCTTCCTGTTCTTTTCAAAGGGGCGAAAAAGATTTACAGGGCTTGCAGATTTTACTGGTTGACGATGTACTGACTACGGGAGCTACGGCTTCTTATTGCGCAGAACTTTTAAAAGCACAAGGAGCTGTTTCTGTTTTTGTATTAACTGCCGCTACCACCAGGATAAAACAGCATTCATAACAGATTTGCATTTTCAATCAAACAGGTGTATAATAAAAAATGTATAGATAGGAATTGCGCTTGGTTGATAGGGACGCAATCCCAAAAAGAGAGACTTGACGATTAAAGGAGATTTCCATGAGTTCCATTGATATCGGAATTGATTTAGGGACAGCGACCGTATTAGTCTATAAAGGACAGGAAGGGATTGTTTTACGGGAGCCGTCAGTTGTAGCAATCCATACAAAAAGCGGGGCTGTTTTGAGTGTCGGCGAAGATGCTCATGCTATGATTGGGAAAACACCTGCGGAAATTGCTGCCATCCGCCCCCTGTCACAGGGCGTTATTTCTGATTATAAGATGACAGAAGAAATGATCAAATATTTCTTGAAAAAAAGCTGTCAGGTAAATATTGTAAAGCCACGGGTTGCTTTATGTGTTCCCTCTTTAGTAACGAATGTGGAAGCCCAGGCCGTAGTAGATGCAGCCGCAGCCGCTGGTGCACGGCAGGTCTATTTAATTGAAGAACCTGTTGCCGCTGCTATTGGCGCAGGGATTGATATTGCCCGTCCGAATGGCAATATTATTTTAGATATTGGCGGCGGCACCAGTGATATTGCTGTATTATCTTTAAATGGTATTGTATGCAAAAATTCCATTAAATTAGCCGGGGATAAGTTTAACGAAGCAATTATTCGTTATGTCCGTTCCACTTATAATATTTTAATTGGGGAGCGGATGGCTGAAAATGTAAAAATGTCTATTGCCAGTGTCGATCCGGAAGCCCAAGATATTCCTTTTGATGTAAAAGGGCGCCACTTAGCTACCGGGCTGCCGGTACGCCGTACCATGCACCGCAGTGAATTATACGCTTCCATGCTGGAGCTGGTTGTGGAAATCCGGGATGCTGTCCATTCCGTTGTAGAACGCACACCGCCGGAATTAGTGGGTGATTTGTATAGCAATGGCCTGGTTATGACAGGAGGCGGTTCTTTATTAGACGGTTTCCCGAAATATTTGAGCAAGGAATTAAAAATGCCGGTCCGTGTCGCTGAAAACCCTGTGGAATGTGTGGCAATCGGGACAGGCCGTTCCTTTGAATTCCTGAATGATTTAGTGGATGGCTTTGTAACATCTTCTACCCACAAACATTAAACCTGTTATACAAATGTGAAAAATCCGTTTTCGTTCTGTTTAAGCTATACTGCCAACAGAATGGAAACGGATTTTATTTGCTATTGTTCCACTTTTCTGCGTGTGGGTGCTCTAAGTATCAGCGGCCTTTCAGCCGGGCGTTCATAATTTCGCACAGGAATTCATCCAGACTGCAAGGAAGATCCTCCCCATACATTTTCCGGAAAATGAAGCAGCGCAGCCAATCCCCAATCACAAAAAATACAGCTATTTTCAGTGCAATTTTTAAATGAGGCACCAAATCTCTCACTGTATTTTTTATCGGCCCAATGGAAAACCCTAACATGACAACCAAAATCAACAGGAGGAATTTCAACGGATCAGCGGAGCTTTGGAACTGATAGCAGGTAATCTGCGCACGGCCATTTTCCGCCTCCCGAATCCTGCCATAAATCGTATATATGATTCTTGAACGGCTGTTGTCAAAATATTCTGACTGCGACAGGCGGAACAGACGGCCCCACATATGGCTGCGGGGCTCGTCACTTCTTGTATTTGCGGCAGCTGCCATTTTCAGTGCTGTACAGCACTGCTCAGGTGTACTGCTGCTTGTCAAAACGAAGCGGTGAAACAACATATGATTCTCTTCTTTCTGTTAATCAATAAGAGATAAGAATAAATTTTAGTATATCACTTCATGACAAGCAAATCAATCCTTCTTTTATGAGGCTATTTAAATTTTTACACCAGCCACATATTTTCCGATTATTCGTCCTCCTTCCCCTGCCAGATAAATATACCGTTCCAACCGTTCTTTGGTGTTTAAATCTCTTGTAGTGTGGATGCCATGATCATCCATAACGAGAGCATCCAATTCATATCCTTTTTCAAAACTGCCTGCTTTTCCAAAGAAGGAGCCGCCGCCTTTTGTGGCTAAATAAAAAACTTCTTCCATTGTCAGAGGCTTCTTTTCCTGGTCAACCAACCGCCAATATAATTTCGATACCCCTATTGCATCTGCCATATGCCGGAACATGGAAAGATTGGCTCCGCCTGCTATATCCGATCCAAGTCCTACCGGAATCCCTTCCTCCAAATACCGGCGGATGGGCGCGATACCAGAAGAAAGATTGATATTGGATTGGGGGCAGTGGGCTACATATACGCCCTTTTCCCGCATCATTTCTACCTCAATATCACAGGAATGGACACAATGTGCCATAATGGTTTTGGCTTCCCCGCCAAATAAGCCGCACTGATGATAGACATCACCATAGCAGGAGGACCAGGGAAATAATTCTTTTACCCATGCAATTTCTGATAAATTCTCTGATAAATGGGACTGGACAGGAACTTGATATTCTTTTTGCAATTTTCCTAATCCTTTTAATAAGGGTTCACTACAAGTAGGGGCAAACCGGGGGGTAAGAATGGGTTTTGTATTTTGGTATTGATTTACAGTTTTTTTCAGCCATTCTGCCGTATCTGCCAGGGAAGCATCCGCATTTTTTTCTTTTAAAAGATCAGTACAGTTTTGATCCATATTTACCCTGCCGACATAAGTTTTTAAACCCGCAGCCTCCAGCTTTTCCATCAATAGAATGGTAGCCGGTGTATGGATGGTTCCAAATATAACAGCTCTTGTAGTTGCGCTTGCTTTTAAATCCTCTGTAAAGATACGGTAAGCTTTTTCAGCATATTCTAAATCCTGATAATGGCTTTCTTCCGGGAAGGTATGGGCCTCCAGCCAGTCTAAAAGTTCTAAATCCATCCCCAGGCCCCGGAATGGATACTGGGGTGCATGCAGATGGAGATCTGTCATGCCGGGAATAATCAAATGATCCCCATAGTCTGTTATCGGAAGGTTTTGATATTCTTCCGGCAAAACAGAATATACGCCTTGAGAAATACCCTGGCAGCATACTAAATAGCCCTGGTCAACAGAAATGAACCGGTCTTTTGTATCACTATAACAAATGTTTCCTTTTAAAATGAATGAATTTTCTTTCATAAAAAATAATCCCCATTTCTTTATTCAATCATTTATCCCAATGTCATAAATGCGTACCGAATGACAAATACAATGGAAATAATTAAAGTTAAAGCTTTTACATCTTGCTTTCTGCCAAGCAAAAGCTTCATCATGCAGAATGTGATCAGTCCTAAAGCAACACCATTTGCAATGGAATAGGTAAAAGGCATAAAAATAATGGTACAAAATGCGGGAAGGGCATTGCTCATTTCACTGAAGTCTACATCTTTAATATTTCCAAGCATTAAAATGCCTACAAAAATTAAAGCAGGTGCTGTTGCAGCAGCAGGGACAATATTTACAATTGGCGCGAAAAGGATTGCTCCTAAAAACAAAAAGGATGTTACCAGGCTGGTTAAACCAGTCCTTCCGCCTTCCGCAATGCCAGAGCTGGATTCTACTACAGTGGTAATGGTAGAAGTTCCAACCATAGCACCTGCTGCTGTAGAAATAGCATCTGACATAAGAGCTTGTTTCATACGGATAACTTCGCCATTTTCATCAATCATTCCAGACTGCTTTGCCGCCCCTAAAAGGGTTCCAATGGAGTCAAACATATTTACTAAAGAAAAACTGATTACCAGCATTGTTATCGTAAATATACTTTCAATCATATTCGGCCCTGTAAACAATCCAGCAAAATCCATTTTTAAAAAGGATACTTCCGCAAAATCCCGGAATTTCATTCCAATATTCATATCAAAATTAGACATTTGTGTTACTCCGAAAGGAATCCCTATCACAGTAGCTGCTAAAATCCCTAAAAATATAGATCCTTTTACTTTTTTAACGTGAAGCACACCCATGATCACTAAACCCAATAATGCTGTTAATGCACTGAAAATTGGGAACATATCAACGCCTTCTGTCCGCCACTGGGAAAAATCCACCATACTGACTAAAGTTGCTGAATTGGATATTACAACCCCTGCATTTTTTAAACCAATAATGGTAATAAATAACCCGATTCCTGGTGTAATCGCTGATTTTACTGCATCCGGAATAGAACGGATAATCGCTTCCCGTAAGCCTACGGCAGTAATCACAATAAAGAAGATCCCAGAAAGAAATACAATAACCAAAGCCTGGCCATATGTATAACCCATTCCTAAAACAACTGTATACGCAAAAAAGGCATTTAATCCCATCCCCGGGGCTTGTGCAAAAGGAACTTTTGCATATAAAGCACATAAAATAGTACCAATAAATGCTCCAATACAGGTGCCAATAAATACCCCGTTTGCAATTTTCCCGGCCATTACGGAATCCCCCATAATGGTATATGGATCTGACAAAATTTGAGGATTCAAAATTAAAATATAGGCAATCGTAATAAAAGTTGTTATGCCTGCCAAAATTTCTGTTTTTACTGTTGTACCGCTTTCTTTTAATTGGAATAATTTTTCTAATTTTCCGTTCATCTTCTTTCCTCCTAAAAGCTAAGATTGTTTTTGAACCAATAATTGGAACTTGATTTATCTTAGTGAAGGTGCTTTTTTCTGCTTTATTGATTCTTTATTAAGCAGTTTTTATTGTTTCACCCCCCATCCTTAGTAAACACACCTAACCTAAAATACAAAAAAAGAGCTGACTACATAGAACCTATGTAGTCAGCTCTTACGGGAACTGGTAGAAACACTGGGCCGATTCCCAGTATATACATAACTTATACTCTAAAAAAAGTTTTTTCTGTTTGTCTTAATTATACACCTCCCAAAACATTTTAGTCTATATAGTTTTTTCTCAAAAATATTTCTATTTTTTAGTCGTTTTGTATAAATTTCCACTTTATCCATCCAATTTAGACAGATGTATTCAATCCCCTTTGCCTGTTTTTTAAATGCAAACGCTGCTGGTAATCCATCAGGTTTACAGAAGCTGCCCGCTTTACTTTCGATAAATCTCCATCAAAACGCTGGATTGTTTCTGCAAGGAAATCATCAAAAAATGCTGAATTTCCATAACGGCCTGCTGACTGGCTGGAATCCTGTTTCATAAAATAAATATACATGCCAAATTCTTTCCCACTGGAAACCGCTTTGGAAACAGAACCCCAATATGCATAAGAATCTGTCATCGCTTCTATTACCAAATGAACAGCACTTTTATCTAACGGCAAAGGACTTCCTGCGCCAGTGCCTTGTTTTAATAAAGCATAATCCACTTTATCAAGGGAAGATTCAATATAATGATCTACCGCCTGGCCAAACGCTTCTTTAAATTTCAGGCCCGCTTTTGATTTTTCCAAAATAGACAGGCTTTGTACTTTCATTTCTCCAAATTTTACGCCAAGTTCTTCTTCACTGGCAATGCCATTCCTTTTTGGCGCAAAAAGCATTTCAGCCGCAGAAGCTAAATTTTCTAATTCTGCTAACTGGTCATATCCATAGTAGGCTCCGCCGCTGCTGTAACCATTTCCACTTTCTGCATAAAGGCGCTGTAATTCAAACGCAAAACATGTGTTATTGTTTTCATCTGATTCTTGCGCAAAATCCTGGAACAGATTTTGATTGGCGGAAAGAAATTGGCCATAATCTCCCGTTAAATTTTGTATTTGCTTCTGAATCGACTGATAAATCCGTTCCTTTTCCCCTGTCATTCCGTTTTTCTCAAAAAATCCCCCTACTTTATCAGAAAAATCTTTTGCAAACCGTTCTATATGATCTGCCATTATTTTTTCAAATTTTTCTTTTTGTTCCGCAGCCCCATTCTTTTTTATGTAATCCCCATAAATTGCCCCTTGGGAGGCAAAATGTCCCATTGCTTCTGTTACAGATATATCGGATATATCAACTTGAGATAAATTTCTATTTAATACTTTTAAATTTTCATCAATAGATAATGAAGAATCCCATTTGCTGAATAATTTTTGATTGGGTTCAAAAGACTGCGGTTTTTGAGTCTTTTCTTCTGTTTTCTTTTGCTTATTTTTTGATTTCATGGAATCGGTACGAATATCATGCCGGAATTCTTTTAACTGTTCTTGAAAACTCTTTTTCTCTGCTTTTTTATTTTTTACAGAAACATTCCCTATATGAGAAAAAGAGTCTTGCATTTTAATATTTCCCATATTCATCATGATTTTTCCTCCATTCTTTCCGAATTTATATTACCATTTTGTTTGCAGATAGGCTTGAATGATATCTATAAATTTTTTCGCATTCTCAAGCTGATTCAATACATCCTCTTTTGAAACAAGAAAAAAAATCTTCATAATCACAGTTTTGGCGGATACTAAACGCATCCTTAATAATATCAGAAAGTTCTGTATCAAAAATCCTGGTTTTAATGTATTGCCTTTGAAAATAAGAAATAACTCCAGAATGTTTTTTAAAATCTACCCCATCTAAAGCTAAAAGCGACCGAACTGTATGAAAAATAGCATAATAAGAACGGTTTGCACTATCCGTAAATAAATCGTCCTCCAAAAGATTTTTAGCTGCAAGATAACATTCTTTCGCTTTCGTAAGCCGATATTGAGAAAGTGTTTTTGCGGAAATATCAGACACGAATACGTACTCCCTCCTTAATAATATTATTGAAAAATGGCATAACATCTTTCCAGCTATAAAAAGTATCCGCATCCTGTAACCAAAAGGACGTAAAAACATTATATTTTAAATCAAGAGCTGTTCCAAATTTAGTCCAAACCTTTCGTTGTGCTGCAAGTTCCTCAGCAGATCGCTTAATTAAAAGCATAATATCCACATCAGATTCATCATCCGCATCGCCTCTGGCATAGGAGCCATAGAGAATTACTGCATCCAGACTACTTCCAAAATATTCCTGAGCATATTGAGCAACTTCTGAAAGAAGATCATTTAAATTCGATTTACTACACATAAATGTACCTCTTTTGGGCCTTTGTTTTAAATCCATACTATCACTTTTTCACAAATTGTCAACATAACTCCTTGTTTTTTATGTGACAAAATATTGCAATCTGCTTCCTGCATGAATTGGATAAAATATATGGAATATCTGCCTTTCTTCTGTGGCAAACTGCTTCTGTACCCAAATTATGAAAAGAAAGGGGAAATAATTGATTATGACTCCTGTAGAATTTGCCCGGCTGGAAGAACTGCTGGAAGCCGAACAAGCTGCCGCAAAACGATTTTCCCAATATGCCTCTTTTGCAAAAGATCAGCGGTTACGGGAAGTTTTTCTGCAAAACCGGGATCATCATGAAGCACGCTGCGTCAGCCTGCGCCAAGCATTACGGGGTTGATAATTCCAAAGAAATTGGTATAATGAAAGAGGCTTTACAATTGCAATTTTTAAGGAGGTATTTGGCAATGAAACTGGTACTTTTGGAGCCTCTTGGCATTCCCCAGGAAACATTAGTCAGCATGGTAGGACAGGCTGTTTGTGGACGGATGGAAATAAAAGCTTATGACACCCGGGCAGAAGATATTCCGACTTTAATCGAACGGAGTAAAGATGCTGATGCCGTTGTTCTGTCCAATTTCAAATATCCCAGAGAAGTCATGGAACAATGCCCTAATTTAAAGATGGTATGTGTGGCCTTCACAGGGGTGGATCATGTAGACATTGCCTATTGTAAAGAGCGCGGTATTACTGTCTGTAATTGTGCGGGATATTCTACCGTGGCAGTAGCAGATTTAGTATTCGGATTTGCTGTCGCTTTAGCCCGCAACATCCTCCCTTGTAATGAAGCCGTCCGGAAAGGCGGTACAAAAAATGGATTGATGGGATTTGAATTAGAAGGGAAAAAATTCGGCATTATTGGAACAGGTGCAATCGGACTCCGGGTTGCCCGGATTGCAAATGCTTTTGGATGTAAAGTTTATGCTTACAGCCGTACCCGCCGGGAAGCTGAAAATATAGAATATGTGGATTTAGATACATTGCTTTCCACCTGTGACATTGTATCCCTTCATGTGCCTCAAAATAATGAAACCATTGGCATGATCAATCAAGAAAAATTAGCTTTGATGCAGCCCCATGCTATTTTAATCAATACAGCCCGGGGGCCAATCGTAGACAGCAAAGCCTTAGCCGAAGCTTTAAAAGCTGGCCGGCTGGCTGGGGCAGGGGTAGACGTTTTTGAAATGGAACCCCCTGTGCCGGAAGATCATCCTTTATTTGGTGCTCCCCATTTGATTGCTACGCCCCATGTGGCTTTTGCATCTGCCCAGGCTATGGAAAAACGGGCTGTTATTGTCTGTGAAAACCTGAAAGCATGGCTGGATGGCACTCCCCAAAATGTAATCTGTTAAAAAAACAAAAAAATACAGCAGCAACAGAGCAGGGTATGTAAAAATACATACCCTGCTCCGTTATGTGATCACAATATTTTTTAAATGAAACTGAAATTACCGGAGTAATTGCAGAACTTGTTGCGGCTGCTGGTTAGCCTGAGCCAGCATGGACTGGGCAGCCTGAACGAGAACATTGTTCTTTGTAAAGGCCATCATTTCCTGAGCCATATCAGTGTCACGGATACGGCTTTCCGCGTTGGTCATGTTTTCAGTGGTGGTTGCCAGGTTGTTCAGAGTATGCTCCAAACGGTTCTGGAGAGCACCCAGACGGCCGCGGTTTACGGAAACTTTTTCAATGGCAGCTTTTACGCGGTCGATGCTTTCGCCGGAGATGCCTTGATCGGTAACGTCAAGATCATCAATACCTAAGCCTTTGGAACTCATGTCGTCGATATAAACGGTAACTTTGTTGAAGTCTTCGTTGGTATCGCCAACCTGGAGGGTCAGGCCGCGAGTTCCCGTGGTTTCAACGGGAGTTGGAGCCGCTGCTCCATCTTTCAGGGCAAGCTGTGTACCCTGTCTATTATCCCAGGCCCCATTTGCATCAATTTCACCTGCTTCTGTCTTTAGGCCTGTTTCCTCGTTAATTTTTTCAGCCATTTCTTGATAATTAGTAAAATCAAGAGTGCCAGCAGCACCAGTATTGTCAGTCGCCTGTACATGGTTATTTTCTACACCTATATCATTTAACCATGTTTTCTGTTCTTCAGTTAAGTCAAGATATGCTGTAGGATTAGCCGGATCATCTGGAATTGCATAGAAAACAAACTTTTTGCCGTTGATTTCAAAGATGGCGTCTTCCAGAGTATCTTTTGACCCATCCCAAAGAGTGGCTTTTGATAAATCAATAACTCCGAACTCATTTTCGCCTGCTGTTGTTGTGCCGGGAGTTGCAACATCATAGGTTGAGGCTCCACCAGCCTTTGGAGTAAATGTTGAATGGATAGCGAACAAAGAAGCGCCGTTTGCCCCTGTATCTGCTGCTGTAAATGTAATTTTTCCATCAGGTGTTGCACTATCTTCAATTTTTTCAAAAGCTGCTTTTAATGTTTCGTCGGTTTTCAGCTCTTCATTTAATTCTTTCTGCAGTGCTGTTCCTAAACTTACTAAATCAATTGTTGAATTACCGCTTGAAACAGTATTTTGGGTGTCATATTCTGTACCATACTTAGTATTACCATCGTCATCTTTAATGATATTACCGTCCGCATCTCTATAAATTCTCGTCAACGTGGCGTCACCTGCCTGAGTAGGGTCACCAGTTACTTCAAATTCAATATCTTTGGACTGTTTTGTTCCATCTTTATCGAAATACTCAACAGTATATTTGATTGTATCGCCTTCGGCCACAGGCGTAATAGCTTTAAGCGTGGCGCTACTGCTGGTTGCGGTAGCATCAACTGTTTCAACAGCACCCAAAGGAGTACCTGCTAAAGCGCTAATATCGGCAGTAACCGGTTTTGTTTCAGCGGCTGGGGCATCTTCCCGCAAAGAGCCGTCCAGCAGTTTCAAACCGTTGAAGTTGGTGCCTGCGGAAATACGGTCGATTTCTTCGGTGATTTGGTCAACTTCTGCCTGAATTTTGTCACGATCAGTTGCCTGATAGATGCCGTTGGCGGATTCTACGCCCAGTTCAACCAGACGGTTCAGCATGGAATGGACTTCTGTCAGTGCGCCTTCAGCGGTCTGTACTAAGGAAATGCCGTCTTTTGCGTTTAATTGTGCTCTTTCCAAGCCTGTGATTTGGGCACGCATTTTTTCGGAAATTGCCAAACCTGCGGCGTCGTCGCCTGCGCGGTTAATGCGGTAGCCGGAAGACAGTTTTTCCAGGTTTTTCTGGACTG
>RAZJ01000141.1 GCA_003612625.1 bacterium 1XD42-1
GAAACTATGTTTCGGCAATTTGCTGAACAGCGCCGCCTAAATGCAGCTTTCTCACATGATTTACGAACTCCTTTGACCTTATTAAAAGGTCATGCTACTATGCTGCTTTCTTTTATTCCAAAAGGCTTGGTATCACAAGAAGAAATATTAGAAGAAATATCAGTAATGTCAAAAAATGTTTCGCGGCTTGAAAAATATGTAAATGCCATGACAAACTTATACAGATTAGAAGATATTGAAATTTCACGACAGCGTATTACTTTTTATTCATTTATCGACAGTCTGAATGATACAGCAGAATTACTTTGTTGTGACAAACATTTTTCGATTACAACAAATGGAAAAAATGTAGACATATTTATCAATTTAGATGCAGTTATGCAAATTTATGAAAATTTACTCTCTAACAGTATTAGATATGCAAAAAATGATATTGTTATTAGCGTAGTAATAAAGAATACTGATTTAGTTATATCAGTTTCGGACGATGGTTGTGGTTTTAGAAATAGTGATATTGGAAAAGCAACATTACCATTTTATAAATTATCAAAAGATATATCTACTGAACATTTGGGGTTAGGACTGAATATCTGTAAAATTCTATGTGAAAGACATGGTGGAAATATTCAAATTGCTAATAATAAAGCAGGGGGAGCGTGTGTTACGGTAAAAATAAATTGTAGTGAAAGTTGATTGAAAATAGACATTTTATTGCTACGATATATCCAAAAGAAAGGAGATAAGGACAAATGAAAAAAATAATGAGTATGTTTATAACCTTATCGTTACTGGTGTGTACTGTCGGGTGTAGTCAAACAGAGGACAGTGATAATCATGTAGTACAAGACTATTTCGAAGAATATGAGTTTTCTCCTTATGGAAATGAAGAAGAACTTGACACTTTGGAGAATTTAAAGATTTCAATGAATACAGAAAAGGATTTAGACCTAAAACACCTTTCGTTTTTAATAGAAAATAATTCTGATAAAGAATACCGATATTCACCAAATTATTTTGAAATAGAAGCTGAACAATCCGGTACTTGGTATCAGCTTAAGCAACTTGATGACCCCTCAAAGAGCAATGAAAAGGATTGTATTATTAAGCCTGATGAACGACTAACATTAGAAATTGATGTTAAAAGTTTTTATGGGGAATTGCCTGCTGGACACTATCGCTTGATTAAACAATTTACTTTCTTTGAAAATGAGAGAGATTGGGATTACGATGCTTATAATTTATCTTGTGAATTTACGACTAGGTAAAAAAATTCTTCACTCTGTTTCGCAAATAGGTAATTAAGGCATAGCAACCCAAATTACTGCTATTCCTTTGAATTATAAATGCAACCGTAAACCATGCACCATCACATGTGGGAGGAGGATACTGAAAATGTCCTTTTATGCAAAAATCTAACACAATATATTGTGGTGTGAATTATAAAAACAGCAAATATATTGTTTTGGACTTTTGCATTTGACTACTTTTTCAGTGTCCTCTGTGGGAGAGAGGGGGAATTATTTATGGCTTGCACAGAAGCATACAAGGAGCATATCGAATACACATTTAATGCCTTTTGCAGAGTAGTCATACACTATGCAGCTATCAACGCATGGCGTGACAGGGATAAGCGGCGGCAAAGGGAAATATCCTTTGAATACCTCACCGAAGAAAAGTTTTACCCATTCAGTACAACAGATAAATATTTTATAGACCCTTGTAAGCAATACCCTGTTACGATATGCGGTCAGAGGGTTATCCTTACGAGCGGGGAGCTTGCCGAAGCCCTGTCCTTTCTGCCGGAGAAAAAGAGGGAAATCATTTACCTTTACTTTTTCGGGCGTTACACACAACAGGAAATCGGGGAACTGTACGGACGCTGTCGGAGTACGGCGTGGCATCACATATGTTTGAATGTTGCCAACGGCTTCACCTACTTTCTGCAAGACTTCAAACTTCAAGGCGGCAAGCTCCGCTGTGGCGGCTC
>RAZJ01000142.1 GCA_003612625.1 bacterium 1XD42-1
TGTGCCCTTCCTCACCGGCCTTCACCGCTGCCGGTCTGCTTTCGTCAATTCCTGAATTTGCTCATTTATAGATTAGGAACAATGTATAATCCTAAGCTATCTAATCCAGAGCCTTCAGAAAACAACCCTCTATCTTCTAGTGATTCAGAAAACAACCCTCTATCTTCTAGTGATTCAGAAAACAATCCTCTATCTTCTAGTGATTCAGAAAACAGTAATGTACTTTCCAGTAGCAGTGCACCGGAAAATGGATTTAAAGAAAAAAAAATAGAGATGATAACTGACTGTAAATGGAAAAAAATAGGAAACTATAATTTGGGGTTGGTTCCCGTACAAGATAGCGAAGGAAAGTATACATATTTAGATGATCGTGGTATAGTGAAATGGGATAAAAAATTTGACGCGGCTCGTGATTTTTCAGATGATGGCTATGCCCTAGTAAACGAGAATGGAGCTTTTAGATACATAGATATAAACGGAAATTACTTAAAGAATATGAAATTTGACAACGCTGGAGGTTTTTATAACGGTTATGCAATTATTCGTGATAGGGGCGTTTTTAAATTTATAGATAAAAAAGGAGAGATTGTTGAGCGTAAAGAGTGGGAAGATCTTGATTACTTTAGTGAAAATTTAGCAGCAGTACAAATAAAAAACTTATGGGGTTTTATTAATAATAATGGTGATTTAATAATAGATTCTGTATGGGAAGATGTAAAATTAAAAGACAACAAGGAATATAATAAGGATTATGATAAAGATAGAAAATGGGGATTTAGTAATGGTTTGGCTGCGGTAAAAAGAAATGGAAAATGGGGATTTATTAATACATCTGGAGAGGTTGTTATAGAGTATGTATGGGACGATGTTTACTCATTTAATGAAGAAACTGCTGTGGTTAAAAAACGTAAATTAGACAAAAATCAATATGGGCTTATTGATAAAAAAGGAAACCTAATAATGGAAGTAAAATATGATGAAATATGGTCCTGCTATGAAGGAATGTGTAAATTCTTATTAAATGGAGAGTATGGCTTTTATGATGTAGAAAATAAAAAAGAATTAACATCCAGATGGTTTGAGGCTAAATTTTATTCTAATGAATATGCCCCGGTAAAAAATGCAGATAAGGAATGGCTATTTATAGATAAAGAGGGAAACGAAAATAAAAAATTGGGGAGATGGAATGACGCATATATTTTTATTGGTGGAATAGCAGTAGTGGGTGAGATAAATGAAGGAAGGTGGGTATATTATCTAATTGATTTGCAGGGCCAAAAAGTTTATCAGTCTAAAAATCCGATTCACTATGCTTTTTGGTTCACTTCAAAAGAAAATTATTATTCTGTTGAAGATTCAATTAGCAGAAAATATGGAATTTTAAAATACGATTCATGAGCATGATAATATAAAAGCATTTAAAACGGAAATGGTGATACTATATCATGGGACATTCCAACATCACCATGACGCTGAACTATTACGCACACGCAACTTTCGCTTCCGCAAGGGCTGAAATGGAAAGGCTGATCGCAGCATAGCCGCAGACGGATTTACTACTTCTTTTACTACCACCCAGAGGGAAAACCTAAGAGGTTATGAGGGTATATAAGAACTTCTCCCCATATCTAAAATGCCGGGAAAGCCCGAAAATACGGGCTATACCGACATATAAGAACTTCTAAAGAGATAATCTAAATTCACCAATAATTTTTATATAAAACTCTTTTTATAGAGAATTATAACCATATTTTTTATACGGCTTAGTTCGATTATGTTTCATCCTTATAACGCAAATAGTGTCTAACTCTGTCAACAGCTTCTCTTAAATCATCTTGATCTTTGATTATTCGAGATAAATATTGGATAGAGCTGGGTAATAAATCCATGGGATTATATCCGTATTCTTCGATCTGGGTATACAGAGAGCTAAAAAGACGCTTAAAATCAGGATAGCGGCTAATAAGACTTTCAT
>RAZJ01000143.1 GCA_003612625.1 bacterium 1XD42-1
CCGTAACCGGAGAAAGCGTTTTGCCCTCCGTTTTTCCTTGATTGCTGGCATTTGCAACTTTGACCGCTTAGCTTAATTTCGCAAGAGGTCTATTATAAGAATTAAATCCAGCCTGTTATTTTTTACATCATTCAGTATCCGCATAAATTCCCCGCGTTTTGTATAGGACTTTCGTGCAGACAGCCCTTCATCCACATAATAGTCAACAATGTAATAACTATGTTCCTGGGCGTACTTGGTAAGTGCTTCTCGTTGAGCATCCAGAGAGTAGCCGTGTAAAACTTGTTCCTCAGTTGATACCCTGATATACAAACCTGCTCTTAACATAAAAAATCCCTCTTTCTTTTGGCACAAAGGTGTGCTAAAATAGAGGGGCAGTAAGCTCTTGGAAATTTTACTGCCCCTTATGGAAAACGCTTTCGGTGTTGGCGCATCGGAGGCGTTTTTTATTTTTATTATAAACCTTGAATTTGCTCTATTGTTAAACCCGTTCCTTTGGAAATCGCGTCCAAATCAAAACCCATTGCAAGAAGTTTTTTTGCAATATCAATGGATCTTTTTCTTTCGCCTTCTGCTTGGCCCTCGACCCGGCCTTCTTCCCGGCCTTCTTCGCGTTCAATTTTCATTGCATCATTCCAGTTCCATTCAGTAAATAACATATTCTCCACCTCGCTGGCGTGCTCCGTCAGAAACGGCTGCATAATATTATTTTCCCGGCAATAATTTACTGCTTTCCGAATTGCTTCATCTAACAGCAAGCCACTGTCCTTGTATTTCTGCACTTTGTCAATAAATATACTGTAATCCTCTAAAGATTTACTCTTTTTCAGTATAGGTTCATTATGGCCATAGCCTATATTTACTACTTTTACTACTAACTCAACGGAAGGGGCCGGTTCTTCCTCATTTTTATGGGGCTGGCTGATAAAAGCATCTGATAAGCGCATATAGGATATATCCGGGTAATCTTCCTGACCGTTGTATAAAACGATAAATTCTGGAGTCATTAAAGGGATACGTTTTTTCCGGTAAATATTTTCCTGATCCAGAACCTTTTCCAGAACCCGCCCTAAATAGAGAAGTATGCGGACCGGCATATTTTCATTGATTGTAGATTGGTGCTCCATCAATACGATATATCGCCCATCCAGAGAAAAAGAAATATCATTGATCCTCTCTTTATATAAAGCATCATCAAGTGTGTTAATTTCAATCGGGGTATCCAGTGCATAATTTTCCCCTTGGATTGCATTGTAAGATTCAATCAAACGATTCGGATTACTCATATACAGCGAAAATACGCTGTCTTTATATTTCTTATTTGGACTATGTTCCATTAAATGAAAATTCTCCTTCAAGCTGTCCATATTCTGGGCAGCTTTTTATTTTTCTTGTTTTTCTTCCAATTCATAAGCAAAGCGTAACAATTCTACTTGCTTTCGGATTGATATGCTTTGATAAATTCTAATCAATTCTTCTATTTGAGGATTTGGAGAGTGAAATTCCCCCTTATCGGTAACGCCTGTATTGATAATGTTTTGGCCTAAATTTCCATCCCCAATAACAGAAAGACGTTGCATAGGAGCAGTTGGATGATCAGCATCGTTATCTAGTAAAAATTCTAAAGGTATTTCTAAAATCTTTGCATATTCGCTAACAGTCGTTATTTTGGGCACACGCTGGTTTGTTTCGTATCTACTAATTACTTGTTTAGTTGTACCTAAGAGCCTAGCAAATTCGTCTTGAGTCATATTTTTTTTAGCACGACATATTTTTAATTTATCGCCAAATGTCACTATTTTATTCCTCCTCTCTGTATTTATTAAAGCATATTTTGTCTCCAAAATCAATACTTAAAAAATTTTTTTCAAAATTTATCTCCAAATAGTTGACAAAAGCCTAGGACGTGTTCACATAAGAGCATCCACAGCAAGAGCAAAATAGACAAAAGTCAAAAAGATGACATCAAGT
>RAZJ01000144.1 GCA_003612625.1 bacterium 1XD42-1
AATACCACATTCATCTACATATGCAATCTTTTCTGGGGGGATATCCTGAATTTGTTCCAGATACGCCGCTACTTTTTGCTGGTCCTGCTCCTGATACCTGGTTGTCTTTTTTTTCGTGTAATTTTATGTCGTTTAAGTGCATCACGAATACCACTCTCACTGCATTCAAACACCTGTGCCATTTCGGATTGATATGCATCTGGATGTTCTGCCACATAAGCTTTCAACTTTTCCGGATCTATTTTTCGAAATCCCCGATGCAGCTTTTTTTTCCCAAATCGCCCGTTTCCTTCCACTGCTTTTCCCATTTTCGTATCGTTGCTATGGATACCTTAAATATTTGGTGTGTTTCCTCCAGCGTATGCCCGTCCTGCCCATATTCTATTGTCCGTTCCCGGTATTTTTTTGATTAACTCATATCTTTATTTTACTTAATTTTTTGATCTTTTTAAACCATGATTACTATATCGCAAAACTCCGATAACGCAACAGCAACACAGGCCACTTTTCAAAAAACGCCTGTGCTGCTATTTGCTGTCTGGAATTTCTCTTGCCTGTTTTAGCCCTTCGGCAGTTGCCTTTATGACGGCCAATTCCTTTTCATCCAATGTGCTTATAAGCGCATACACCCGTCTCCGACGTGCGCTTTTATCGCCAGCCCTATCTGAAAAGAAGAACTGATCTACGGAAATATCCAGCAGGGTAACGACCCGATAGAAAACCGTTATGCTTGGATATTGCCCCCACTTTTCCATATACATGAAACCATGAACCCACTATTCGTAGGCATTGACGTGAGCAGCAAAAACAATGTGACCTACCTGATGAAGCCGGACGGCAGCAAGCACAGCAGTTTTTCCGTGCAAAACAACCTAGGCAGTGCTAAACGGATGTCAGAGAAGATTGTGTCGGCGCTAGAGGCCATGGGACTCAGCGATGTGGTGATCGTCTTGGAAGCCACGTCCATCTATGGAGATGGCCTGGTCTGCGCCCTTCGGGAAGATGGGCGGCTGGGGCAGTACCAGCGGAAGCTCCATGTGTTCAATCCCAAAAGGACTCTTATCCCGACCTGCCGAAGAATGACTGGGTGGATGCCTTTGTGATCGCTGACCATCTCCGTTTCGGCAGGTCGGCAAGGAGGTCTACATGGACGATTACCGCTACAAATCTCTGCAAACCCTCACCAGGGCCAGATTTGACGTTGTACAGAACCTGACGCGGGAGAAACAGCACTTCGCCAATTACCTGTTCCTCAAGTGCTCCGGCATGGCTCAGGACAAGGATATCGCCAACTCCAGTGCCACCACCATCGCCCTGATGGAGCGATTTGAGACGGTGAACGACCTGGCTTATGCTGATCTGGATGATCTGATTAGGTTCATTGATGAAACCGGGCGCAACTTTGCAGATCCGGCGGTGAAAGCAAAGGCCATTCAAGCCGCAGCCAGAAATTCCTATCGCTTGCCTGTTACTGTAAATAATTCCGTAAATCAAGCGATGGCTGTTTCTATCGCCACAATGCGGACCCTGAAAAAGCAAATCAAAGTGTTGGACAAGGCTATTGAGCAGCAGTTCAAGATCATTCCCAATACGCTGACTTCCATTCCCGGCATCGGCAAGGTCTACTCGGCTGGTATCATCGCCGAGATTGGCGATGTTCGCCGCTTCAGCTCCCAAGCGTCTGTTGCTAAATATGCCGAGCTTATCTGGACACAGCATCAATCCGGTGATTTTGAGGCCCAGCACACCAAGCTCATCAAGTCTGGCAACCGCTACTTCCGTTACTACCCGCTGGAAGCCGCCAACTCCGTGAGAAGATGCGATTCCGAGTTCAGGCGCTACTATGATCTCAAATACAAAGAGGTCAACAAATTCCAGCACAAATAGGCTGGTAACGTATGGGGCTTTTTTCCTGTTGCTTCCGTATATTTTGAGGCTATATCTTTTTCTGTAATATCAAGGCGTTCT
>RAZJ01000145.1 GCA_003612625.1 bacterium 1XD42-1
TGTGCAATAATCTGTCTTTTGTGAGGTTAGCTTTTGAGAGCCATCTCGCCGCAAACCCGCATGAATACTGGATTTTTGCCTATTTGCTTTCCCTTTCCCCAATAACCTGTGTTCAACGATTTTTATGCCAAAGACACAAGCAAAAAGGTACGGGCAATCAAACGGGCGCAGGGGCAGGCGGGGGAACATCTGACAAAGCCGCCTTACGGCTACATAGTAAGCCCTACGGACAAAAAGCAATGGATTATAGACGAGGAAGCCGCCGCTGTGGTAAAACGGATTTTTGATTTATGTATCGGTGGGAAAGGTCCCATGCAGATAGCAAAAATCCTCAAAGAAGATAAGGTACTGATTGTCAAAGCCCACTACGCAAAGAAAAAAGGAAATCCATTTCCCGAAAATCCCTATGGTTGGAGAGATAGTACCATTGTCGGTATTTTGGATCGTATGGACTACTGCGGGCATACGGTAAACTTCAAAAGCTATTCCAAATCCCACAAGCTGAAAAAGCGGATTCCAACTACAAAGGAACAGCAGGCTATCTTCTTCAATACCCATGAAGCGATTGTAGAGGACGCTGTTTTTGAACGGGTGCAGGAACTAAGGGCGAACAAACGCCGCCCCACAAAGGCAGACCGACAGGGCTTGTTCTCCGGCTTGGTATACTGTGCGGATTGCGGGAGCAAGTTACACTTCGCCACTTGCAAAAGTTTTAATGGTTCACAAGACCATTACCACTGTTCCAACTATAAAAGCAATACAGGAAGCTGTACGGCTCACTTTATCCGCGAGGAAGTGTTGAAGCAAATCGTATGGAGCAGGATATTTGACGTAACCGCCCTTTTCTTTGATGGCATCATGGCTTTCCATGAAATGATGTATCAGCAACGCTCCACCGAAACCCGAAACGGAAAAGGAAATGAAGCGCAGGAAGCGTGAAGTCGGACAGGCAAGGAAGCGGATAGCGGAACTTGACCGTATCTTCAAGCGGATTTATGAGGACGACATAAGCGGCGCAATTAGCTATGACAGGTTTTTGAAGCTGTCCGCAGAGTATGAAGCGGAGCAGCGGGAACTGGAAGAAAACATCAAGGCAGACCAGCAGGAAGTCGATATCTACGAACAGAACAAAAGCGATTTTGACAGCTTCGCCGCGATTATCCTCAAGTATGTGGGGATAAAGGAACTTACCCCCACAATCGTCAATGAATTTATCAAGAAAATCATAGTCCATGCGCCGGAAAAGGTAGACGGGAAACGGGTACAGAAAGTGGATATTGTTTTCAACTTTGCAGGGAAAATCAATTTCCTTTCTGCTACGCAACCGAAACGGCAAGGCGCATAAAAACTCGAAAAGGCGGTACAGCCCTTGTAATCAAGGCCATATCGCCTAATCTGAAATTATTCCCTCTAACCGTAAACATTTAATTTTAAGCAGTTTTAACGGAGATGGAGAGATTCGAACTCTCGCGCCAGTTTCCCGACCTACTCCCTTAGCAGGGGAGCCCCTTCACCAACTTGGGTACATCTCCATAACAACAATTAAACTATTGTAATCTGTAAAGAATAAAGCGGAGAGAGTGGGATTCGAACCCACGGCTCTTTTGGAGTCACCAGTTTTCAAGACTGGCTCCTTAAACCGCTCGGACATCTCTCCATCCAACAATACTAATCAATGGATATTATTATATCACAGTAAAGAAAAAAGTCAAGCCCCCTATTGTTAAAATTTTTGAATTGTAAATTATAAAATTAAATGCGAAGAGTAGATCCCTGCTCTTTGCATTATTTTTTGCACTAAAATACAAATATTTCCAAAAGCACATTGGAGGTGTGTAATGTCAAAATCTGAAATGATTGCTTATATTGCCGGTTCACTTACAACGGTTGTCCT
>RAZJ01000146.1 GCA_003612625.1 bacterium 1XD42-1
TCCGCTTTTCCTGGAATGGTCTGGATAATCAAAAAGTCGGGATAACTACGTTTGTCAATAATTCTTGATAATCGGAGCAAGCATATGAATGAGTTTTAATAGGAACACTGTAATATCAAGGCTTTTCGGAGCCTGCAACCACAAAAAAATAAAATTAGAGCTATCACATTACGCAGAAAGCCGTCCGGCATGAAAAAACGGGCGGCTTTTTTGCGTGGATAGCCGGGAGGGAGGCGAAAAAATAGTAACAAACTTTTAGCACAAGATTTGTGCAACATTCACGAAATTAAAAAGGAGGTAACGAATGGCAGACGAAAAGCTGAACACGAGCCCGGAAGAAAATCCCCAACCCAGCCTGTTCGATACGGGCCCGGCTGAGGCTCCTACCCCGGAGGCTCCCATGCCGGAGCCCCCGGCCCCGGAGAAAGCCCCCGAGCAGGCCGCCGGGGAACCGCCCTCGCAGGATGCCCCCGCTGGGGCCCCCGGCGAGGTGAACGTATCCGCTGACCAGATTGAAAAGCTGATGGCGGAGCGCCGGGCGGCGGAACGTGCGGAGGTGGAGAAGAACGAGCCGCCCGAACCGGAACAGCCGCCCACCCCGGCCCAGGAAGAAAAGACCGCCGGGGAAAAGGCCCCCGCCAAAAAGGGAAAGGCCGCCGAGGAAAAAACGCCAGCCCCGGAGGATAAGCCCAAGGGCAGGCGTGGCCGCAAGCCGAAGGAGGAAAAAGCGGAGCCCGGCAAGCCGGGAGGGACGGGGGCCCGCAAGGGCCGCCCACCCAAGGCTGACAAGGCGGCCCCCGGCAAGCCCCCGTCCCCACCTTGAGACAAAATGTCCCAAAGCAAGGGGGCCAAGACCGCCACGGTAAAGGAAGAGGCCCCCACCGCTCCCCCGCCTGCGCCGGAAGCGCCGCCCCAGCCCCGTGACGCGACCCGCGCCGAAAAGGAAGAGATCGTCTATCTCAACCTCTCGGAGCTGTTCCCGTTCAAAGACCATCCCTTTGGTGTCCGTGACGATGCGGAGATGAAAGGGCTTGTGGAGTCGGTCAAGGACAACGGCGTACACCAGCCCGCGCTGGTGCGTCCCCGCGAGGGCGGGGGCTATGAAATCATCGCGGGCCACCGCCGCCAGCGGGCCAGTGAGCTGGCCGGGTTTGCAAATATGCCCTGTATCGTCCGCAACATGACGGACGATGAGGCAATCCTTGCGATGACGGATGACAACCTGCGCCACCGGGAAAAGATTTTGCCGATGGAAAAGGCCCAGTCGCTGAAAATGCAGGTGGAGGCCATCAGCCACCAGGGGGCAAAGCTGGAGGGCGTGGCCGCCGGGGACGTGGGGAAACGCTCCACGGAAATCGTGGGGGAACGCAACGGCATGAACTACAAGCAGGTGCAGCGGTATATCCGGCTGACCGAGCTTGTGCCGGAGCTCCAGTCTATGGTGAACGAGAAAAAGCTGTCTTTCACCCCCGCCGTGGAAATCTCGTTCATCAAGCCCAAGAACCAGAGGTTCATCGCCGTCTCCATCGAGGGCGAGCAGGCGTCCCCCTCGCTCTCCCAGGCCCAGGAGCTCCGCAAGCTGGACAAGGAGGGGAAACTCAACGGCGATGTGATAGACGGCATTTTGAGCCGTGAGAAAAAGGAGGTAGACAAGGTGATTATTTCCGCCGCTGAACTGAACAAGTATTTCGGCAAGGATGCCACGCCCCGGGAGATGAAAGACCAGATTATGGAGCTGCTGGCCGCGTGGAAAGAGAATCAGCCCCCGGAGCGTACCGCCCCGGAGAAAAAGACCGACCGGGAAAAGTAAGCCTTGAGACATTTTGTCCCAAGGCTTTTCTCTTTCCCGCG
>RAZJ01000147.1 GCA_003612625.1 bacterium 1XD42-1
ACGCCCTTTTTCGCCCAGCGGTTTATCCGAACATAGATCACGTGCCAATCTCCGTATTCTTTGGGCAAGCTCCTCCATTTGCACCCATTTTCCACTACGTATAGCACTGCATTCAATACGTCCAGGTTGCTGATTTTGGCTGGTTTCCGCTGTTTGGGAAAGCACTCTTTGATTTGCTCGTATTGCTCTTTCTTTATTTCCATTCTTTAATTATATCACAATCCAACTTATGTGAACACTACCTAGTACAGCCAAAATTGTGACAGCTAACATGCTGATGGTCAGCTGCTTTAATTCCTGTAGAACTTCTCCCCGAGATACATAAGCTACCACCATCCAGTCGCTGCCTGGCACATTTTTTACTTGAAGATATGTATTGTTATAGAGAGACAGGCCTACTTTTCCTTCATGAATAAGCTGATTGGTATAAGAGTACATCCCCTCTTGCATTTCGTTTAAGTGTTGCCCAATGAGCGTTGAATCTTTATGACCAATAATGATACCTGTCCGAGTGTCTACCAGAAAGATACCACCAGTATCCTCTATCTGTACCCCGCTGACAATCTGGGAGATGGAATCCAAAACGATATCTGCTGCGGCGACACCTCTTACTGTACCACTCCCGTTTTTCAGCGCTCCGGATACCCCTACTACATAAGCTTGGCTATTTTCATCAATGTATACATCCCCCAATGTAAAGACATCTGATTGTAAACCGTCCTGATACCAGCTTTTTACAGTAGCATCATAATCAGGGCCTGGCACAAAAGAGGAGTGATACAGTGATCCATCTAACAATGCTACATACAGCCCGGCAGGATAAGCGTCACTTTGGCCTGCTGTATGTTTAACATAACCTGACAAGGAAGAACCTTGCATATCTTGATATTGAATTGTATCCCGTTGCGCTTCCAACATGGCCAGTGTGCTGTTCATCCAAGCTCGGGTCTCCTGAAGTGTACAGTCAGTGGTAGTTTGCAGCAGAGCTTCGCTTTTATCCAATAGTGCATGTGACATTTGGAAATAGACAACCACAAGCAGGATTGTTACAGCGATCATAACACTTATAACAATAGAAGACACAAGCTTTCCTGTAATGCCCCAACCTTGCCGAACCGTATTGGATCGTGCAGATTTTTCTTTGTCCAGCTTCATACTCCATACTCCCCTAAACAATGATTTTTTCATTTTGTTTCCATAACAAATTCTGGATCTGCAAATGAAAATTTAATATACTAATATTAAAATTATACCAAAGATAGAGCGAAAAGGCAAGTATTTTGTAATCTTTGAAAGAAAAGTGTAAATTATAAAATTTTATGAGTTATAAGCGTATTCCTTAAAATACAACAGAAAAACATGCGCTAGAATCCCTTTCTATGGGGGATTTACGGTATAGGGATAAAATCAGCAGAAAAGGGAAAAAATCGTTAAAGGGAAAAATTAAGGAAAAAAAAGAAAGATTTTTACGCGATATTTTCGCCATCCATAGCAAGACAAAGATTGTGGAAATGGTTCGTCAACCAGCGTTCCTCCATCTGTTCCCGCTCCAAAACAATCCGTTCCGTAGAGCTGATATTGGTACTTTTGAAACTTGTTACACCGACATGAAGATAATAAGGAGTATGATATTCAACAAACTGTCTTAGGCCTCTATTCTTGCGTAATTGGAATAGAGCTTTACGGATTCTTCCCCGTATAGCTTCGATTGACACACCAACAGAAGAAGCAACGTCTGCCAATGTGCTTTTCTGATAATACCGGGCTTTTATAGTCACCACAGTTGAAAAGCAGTAGAAAGCGCATCGTCAAAAGATGGCTCATAAGGAAGAATTTTTCG
>RAZJ01000148.1 GCA_003612625.1 bacterium 1XD42-1
GAGAAAATCGTAATCCACGAATCGGAAGCCCTTGACGGGAAACGCCGGGGGAAGCTCCGCAGACAGGAAATTGAAATCTATTATTCTTTTGTCGGCAAGGTAGAATTGCCCGACTAAAGCCCGACCCGTCCGGCAGTCAGCCGGATAGGGAACGGCAAAATTTTTTACACTTCTTTTACTTCTTTATCTCACATGAGCAAAATCGCAGGGCATGAAACAGCTTATGGCCGGCGGCGGTGTTGCCCTGATTGGGATGCAGCTTATCCCTCTGCTGGCAAACCTGTTCGGTTAAGGCAGGGATAGCCTATGCTGAACATCCTCGACATAATCAAAGACTGGATCAAGGAAATCCTGCGGGAGTGCATCATGGGCAACCTGGACGGGATGTTTGACCAGATTAACAATGAAGTCGGGGAGGTTGCGGCGAATGTGGGGACGACCCCGGCGGCATGGAACGCCGGGGTCTTTTCCATGATCCGCAATCTGAGCGATACAGTCGTGGTGCCGGTTGCGGGGATCATCCTGACCTTTGTCCTGTGCTACGAACTGATTTCGATGCTGATGGAAAAGAACAACTTCCACGACTTTGAAACCTTTGCACTGTATAAATGGATTCTGAAAGTGTTTGTGGCTGTATATCTGGTCACGCACACCTTTGACATTACAATGGCGATTTTTGAACTGGCGCAAACGGTAGTACAGCAAAGCGCCGGCGTGATTACCGGCACGACCAGCATAGATTTTGCGGCTGCGCTGGGCGATGTTGCCGCCCAACTGGAAACGATGGAGATTGGGGAGCTTTTCGGCCTGCTGGTGGAAACCATGCTGTTAAAAATCACCATGCCGGTGCTGTCGTTCTGCGTCATGCTGGTGCTGGTCGGGCGCATGATTGAAATTTACATCTATTGCTCGGTGGGCGCAATCCCCTTTGCAACGATGGCAAACCGGGACTGGGGACAGATGGGCAACAACTACCTGCGCGGTCTTGTGGCGCTTGGGCTGCAAGGCTTTTTCATTATGATCTGCGTTGCGATTTACGCCGTACTGGTGGGACAGATTGGGAGCGCTGACAACATCCACATCGCTATCTGGCAGTGCGCGGGCTATACCGTGCTTTTGTGCTTCTCGCTGTTCAAAACCGGCGCGGTCAGTAAATCAATTTTTAACGCGCATTGAGGAGGTGGGAACCATTTGAAACAATACGAAATCATATTGGCCGACCCTCCGTGGCGGTATGCACAAAAAGGATTGCAGGGGGCGGCTGAACATCACTACCCTACCATGGGCATTGAAGAATTATGTTCTCTGCCCGTCAATCGTTTTGCCGCGCCGGACTGTGCGCTTTTTCTTTGGAGTACCTTTCCGCAGCTACCGGAAGCCCTGCGCCTGATCCGCGCATGGGGATTTACTTACAAAACGGTAGCTTTTGTCTGGTTAAAGCAAAATCGGAAATCCCTTAGCTGGTTCTATGGGCTTGGCTTTTGGACACGAGGCAATGCGGAGATATGCCTGCTTGCTACAAAAGGGCATCCCAAACGGAAACGGGCCGACATTCACCAATTCATTATTTCACCGATTGAAACCCATAGTAAAAAGCCGGATGAAGCACGGGAGAAAATCGTTGCTTTGATGGGCGATCTGCCCCGTGTGGAACTGTTTGCCCGCCAGAGAGTCCCCGGCTGGGACGCATGGGGAAACGAGGTGGAACCCAGCCCCGGACTGGCGGAGGAATTAACCCATGAAAATTTACCGTAAAGGAGGGAGAGAATTTATATGGACACTGAAAAACTGCGGCGGCAGTTAATCGACCGTATCACGGAAAATTACAGCGAATAC
>RAZJ01000149.1 GCA_003612625.1 bacterium 1XD42-1
CCCAAGGACTATCACAGCCCCTCCATGAGCGTCAGCGACATCGTTGCCATCCGCAGGGACGGCGCGTTATCCTGTCATTACTGCGATAGCTTTGGCTTTCAGCAGATCACCGGTTTTCTTGACGCGAACCCGCTGAAAAATGCGGAAATGTCTATGGAGGACGATTACGGCATGATTGACGGGATCATCAACAACGGTCCCAAAGAGCCGACCGTAGCCCAGCTGGAACAGCAGGCCAGAAGCGGCCAGCCGATCTCCCTGATGGATTTGGCGGCTGCGGTCCACCGGGAGGACGGGGATAAGCGGAAATCGGTGGTGGAACAGCTCCACCAGCAGCCGAAGCAGGAAAGCAAAAAGACAGCGCCGAAAAAGAGCGCGGAAAGGGAGCTTTGATATGGGACACTTTACCTTTGAAGAAATGAATCTGATGTGCATATACAACACCGGAACCCGCGCCGGACTGATGGAGAGCCTGACCGAGATGCGCGGCTACCTCTCGCCGGAGGAAACGGAGCTGATGGAACTGACCGACAGCGCCCTTCATAAGCTGCGCGCCATGACGGACGCGGAGTTTGACAGTCTGGAACTGTACCCGGACTTTGACGAATAGGAACCAACAGACCGGAGGGGCTGGCGCTGTGCCGCCCCTTCCTTTTATCCAAAACCCGAAAGGAGGGCCGAAAACAATGGCAACCAAAGCGCAGATGTACGCACAAATGGCCGACCATGCGGCGGTGCAGCTTACTTCCAGCTGGAATGAGTGGATGCGGTTTCTCGACACAGCCTCCAGGCTTTACAAATACCCCTTCCACGACCAGCTGATGATCTACGCCCAGCGCCCGGACGCTACCGCCTGCGCGGAGTATGACCTGTGGAATGACAAGATGGGCCGCTATGTCCGGCGCGGTTCCAAGGGCATCGCCCTGGTGGACGATTCCGGGGACCGGACCCGGCTGCGGTATGTCTTTGACATTTCCGATACCGGAACCCGCCCGCACTCCCGCACACCCTGGCTCTGGAAGATGGAGGAACGGCATATAGATTCCATCTCCGCCATGCTGGAAAACCGGTATGGGGTGGGCGGCGATGATTTAGGCGGGCAGCTGGCCGAGATCGCCCGCAGGCTGGCCGGGGAATACTGGGCGGACAACGGGCGGGACTTCCTTTACATCGTTGACGATTCCTTTTTGGAGGAGTACGATGAACTTAACATCGAAGTCCAATTCAAAGCCGCTGCCACCGTCAGCATCGCCTATTCCCTGATGTCCCGCTGCGGGCTGGCCCCGGAACAGTATTTCACCCACGAGGATTTCATGCCGGTTTTCGATTTCAACACACCGGCCACCGTTGGGGCACTGGGAACGGCGGTCAGCCAGATCAACCAGCAGGTGCTGCGGCAGATCGGCGTAACCATTCTAAACGCGGAACGTGAGGCCAACAAAGAAAGGAGCCAGCAAAATGAACAACACCTTAACTTACATTCAGAACGGGGATTATCTGATTCCCAACCTGCAACTGACAGAACAGCCCGAAACGCCCCTGGGCAAGTACGGCAGGATGCGGAAAACCTACTTGAAGGATCACCGGCCCATCCTTTACAACCGTCTGCTGATGAGCGAGAAGCTGTACCCGCACCTGTTGGAGATCGACCGGACCGCGAACAGCCGATTGGAGCAGCTGATGCCAAAACTGGCGCAGGCGGCGGGCGTGACCGAGGAACTGAAAGCCCGCGACATGATGCAGTGGGTGGGCTTGATGAACAGCTGCAAGGCCCAGGCGGAGGAGATTCTGCTGGCGGAACTTATCAACAGCTGACCTTAAACCTGTTTCT
>RAZJ01000150.1 GCA_003612625.1 bacterium 1XD42-1
CACAGCGCCTGAAGATAAATCCCTCATATGGGGTAAAATTTAAAGGAGGTCCAATATGAACTACACACAGAAATCTTATGTAAACGAAAAATGGGAGAACATGTATCCCGCAACTACGGCTGAACAGGTAGCGACAGATGAAAACCATCAGTTTGTTACCGAGGAACAAATCAAAGAATTCAGCCAAAAATCGCAAATCTCCATAGGAGCAACACAGCCAGCGGAACCAAAGGAAGGGATGATCTGGTTTGATACGTCCACACCTGTCACTGAACCAACAGAATAAGAGGTACGGTTAAATGGCGAATCAAGCAGAATTGATTCCTTTTGTAATGCGTGTGCGTGTGGGGGATGAATACATTCCCCATGCGCCGCTGACGACTGCCAGCCAGGTTCTTATGCCGGACGACACTACACTTGAGGACTATATAGCTATGACGGAACCGTCTGAGCTTCTTTGCCAAATCCAGCATAACCTAAACGGCTATCCAAATGTGTTATTGCTGGAAAGACGGTATACAGCCGGGACAGGCGGGGCTGGGGATGGTCCGGCAGGTGGGGAAGAACTGACGCAATATCCCTGCCGCCAAACATACCAGGACGCCAACAATCTGACGGTATACACAGTTAAGAAATTTGCAGAGTTAGGGACTCCCACGATTAACAAAATAAGCGATTATGTCTATACGCTGACCTATTCAGGCGCGGATAGCCTATACATAAAGTTACTTCTCAATATTTGAAGGGGATGAAATAATGGGTTTTTTAAAAAAGTTCACAGCCTTGGTAAAAGGGACGCCGGACTGGCACGAAAAATACAATCAGGATGTAGGGGATCTATACGCAGCAGTAGACGCTATTGGATCAGAAACTGGACAGTCTATTATCCCTTGCAACGCTGCCTATGACGCCATAAATAAAGTTCACGTCCTTACCCCAGCTAACAGCAGCCAAACGATTCCTACATCCGGGATAATTCCCGTGACCTTTATTCCCGACGCAGATTTCCACGCTGGGGACAAGCTGCGGTTCAATGGACAAGACTGCGGCGCAGTCTACAGCAATACAGATTTAGCCGTGTCAGACGGGGCATTCCGGGCAGGTTTTGTGACTTCTGCTATATTCCAATTTGTGGAAACGGGGGGGACTGACCGAACCTGTTTAGCTATTTTGCACAATGGACAGGCGCTGTACGCCACGAACGCGGGAAAGCTGAATGGGCTGGCCCCGGAAGCTTACATACAGCCACAGGAAAATCTGTTCATTAATTGGAATCTTAAAAATCCAGTGAACCAGCAAAATAAAACAAACTATACCAAAAGTGGCTATTGCATTGATATGTGGATTGGCGGGTTAGCATCCGAAGCTACTACAGGTTACAGCTTAAATGTTACGCCAGATGGATTGGTTCTACTCCCATTACATTATGTTTTACAATATTTTGAACAAGTTACATGGGAGGGGGAACTTGTAACATTCGCATTGCTTATGGATGGAATATTATATACAGTATCTTGGAAATGGAATAAGGATGCTGAATACAAACTTATAGCTAATTTTAAAGGTCTACTAGGTAGTGTTCACATAAGTTGGATTGTGATATAATTAAAGAATGGAAATAAAGAAAGAGCAATACGAGCAAATCAAAGAGTGCTTTCCCAAACAGCGGAAACCAGCCAAAATCAGCAACCTGGACGTATTGAATGCAGTGCTATACGTAGTGGAAAATGGGTGCAAATGGAGGAGCTTGCCCAAAGAATACGGAGATTGGCACGTGATCTATGTTCGGATAAACCGCTGGGCGAAAAAGGGCGT
>RAZJ01000014.1 GCA_003612625.1 bacterium 1XD42-1
ACTTGATGTCATCTTTTTGACTTTTGTCTATTTTGCTCTTGCTGTGGATGCTCTTATGTGAACACGTCCTAAGACAGATGATACCGGAGGTGGAACTATGGGACGAATAAAAGATGAAGCATTTTTCCAGATGGTGCATGACTACCTGAAAATCTATCTTCCCAACCAGATGTGTGCCAGCAGCAATACGGTCAGGGCATATCGCACAGCGCTCGACCAGCTCATCGGGTATGCGGCTTCAGCCAGCGGTATTTCCATCAGTGAAGTCACCTTTGGCCTTCTGGACAGCGGCATGGTCAGCGGTTACCTTGACTGGCTTGTTGCAGAGAAAGGATGCTCCGCATCCACAAGGAACCACCGTTTTGCCTGTATCCGTTCTTTTTTCCGTTACGCAGCGGCAGCCAATCCGGAAAATATCGTCCTGCTGGCGGGGCTTGACAGGATTCCCCGGCAGAAGCAGGAAAAATTTTCAGGCGTGGACTATATGAGCGAAACTGCAGTAAAAGCCCTGCTGGAACAGCCTGACACAAAAACACGCCGCGGGGTAAGGGATCAGTTTTTTATGATCCTCATGTATGACAGTGCCGCACGCATACAGGAAATGCTGGATCTGCGGGTCTGTGATATACGTCTTGGGAACACGCCGACAGCGGTGCTGAAAGGGAAAGGTTCCAAAATACGCAGTGTCCCGCTGATGCCGGAAACGATAAACCATTTCCGGAATTATATGAAGCTGTTCCATCCGGACGGGCAGATGCATTCACAGCAGCCGCTTTTTTATGTGGAACAGTGCGGCGCAAGGCATCCCATGTCAGATGACAATGTCAGGAAGTTTCTCCGGCGGTATGGGGCATCAGCAAGGAGGAACTGCCCTGAAGTCCCGGAAAATGTGCATCCGCATCTCTGGAGACACAGCCGGGCGATGCATCTTTACCAGCACGGCATGGCCCTTTCGCTGATATCCCAGTGGCTTGGGCATTCCAATCTCGAAACCACCCTGGTCTACGCTTATGCGGATACCGAGCAGAAACGGAGGGCGATCGAAAAATCCATGGGGCGTGATGTGATCGCTGGGGTTGACCTGCCAAAGTACAGCGTCAGCGATGAGGAAGTTTTGAAAAAGCTGTATGGACTGAAATAGCGTCCATAATTATCCCGACTTTTTGCGTCAAAACATCTGCATTCGGACGGTCAAATATACGGGAAGCTGTACGGCACACTTTATCCGCGAGGAAGTGTTGAAGCAGATAGTGTGGGGCAGGATATTTGACGTGACCGCCCTTTTCTTTGATGACATCATGGCTTTCCATGAAATGATGTACGCACAACGCTCTGCCAAAACGGAAAAGGAAATGAAGCGCAGGAAGCGGGAAGTCGGACAGGCGAGGAAGCGGATAGCGGAACTTGACTGTATCTTCAAGCGGATTTATGAGGACGACATAAGCGGGGCAATCAGCCATGACAGGTTTTTGAAGCTGTCCGCAGAGTATGAAGCGGAACAGCGGGAACTGGAAGAAAAGGTCAAGGCAGACCAGCAGGAAGTCGATACCTACGAACAGAACAAGAGCGATTTTGACAGCTTCGCCGCGATTATCCGCAAGTATGTGGGGATAAAGGAACTCACCCCTGCAATTGTCAATGAATTTATCAAGAAAATCATAGTCCATGCGCCGGAAAAGGTGAACGGGAAACGGGTACAGAAAGTAGATATTGTTTTCAACTTTGTAGGGGAAATCAATTTCCTTTCTGCCACGCAACCGAAACGGCAAGGTGCATAAGGAAAATGCGCTCGTTGAGCGCAAGAAAAAACGGTACAGCCCTTGTAATTGGGGCTATACCGCCTAATCTGAAATTACTTCCCTCTAACCGTAAACATTTGATTTTACTGGTTTTCTTTGCCAAGCGTTTTCATCGTGGGGAACAGAGAAACATCGGAAATGATGCCCTATAAGTTCCTATAAATACCTATATAACAGAATTTCAGCTACTCTTTTCAACTGGTAATCCGCTATAAGCATCCAGAAGTTCTCTCTGTGTTGGGCAAATTTTGGGCACGACTTGGGCAAGCTCCGCACATCCCTCTTGCCTTTGAGTACAGTCATTATAGCGCAAAAGCAAGGAAAGTTCAACATCTTCCGGTTGAAATTTTCCTGCTACAGAGGTATACTATAGATAAGCAGAAAGGCGGTGAAGATGATGACAGTATTGAGACAGCAGGCTGTGCAGCTCGTTCAACAGATTCCGGAAGATCAAATGCCAAACATCATCCAATATCTCCATTCCCTCGTAAGAAAAGTTGGGATTGACCATTCCCTTGAAAGCAAATCTGCTAGTTCTCCAAAAATGAAAGCATTTGGAGAACTAGAGAAAATGGTTAGGTCCGTGCCGGAGCTGGACTACAAGAAAGAATTGGAAGACGCGAGGGATGAGAAATATGGTCGTTCTGATTGACACAAATGTTGCACTGGACTTTCTGACGGTAAGGCAGCCGTTTTATCAGAGCGCAAAGGCGATCCTGAAAGCCTGTGCCAGCGATAACGTGCAAGGCTACATTGCTTTTCACTCCCTGCCCAATATCTTCTACATTCTCCGTAAAAGCTATACTGATGAGGACAGACGTTCTATGCTGGAAAAACTCTGCCTGATCCTTCGGGTGACAGGAGCAAGCCATGAGAGGGTTTGTGACGCGATTTCGCGGGGCGAATTTTCGGACTTTGAAGACTGTCTGCAAGATGAATGTGCGCAGGAAGTATCCGCAGATTATATTGTGACGAGAAATGTTGATGACTTCAATCATTCTCGTGTTCAGGCAATTACTCCAGAGGAATTTCTACAGCGCGATATTTAATCAAGTAGCTGCAAAGTCTCCCTGTGCCGCCTTCAAAGCGGCACGGGGAGATTATTTTTTATGAAAGCAGAGATTTTGATTAGATTGTCTCAATGAGGCAGTCAAGAATAGCTTCAATCTTGTTCTGCTTCTCCAAGTCCAGCCCTCCCAGCTTCTCCGCCAAAGGTGTCCATCGAATGGGAGTATCCACCGCAACGTAGGCTGACAGGATGGCATCAGCTCCGGTTCCAAGGGCGTTGCAGATGTCAATCAAGGTAGGCAGGGCTGGCATCAGTAACCCACGTTCAATCCGTGAGATCGAGTTAGAGGCCACATCCGTTATCTCCGCAAGCTGCTCCTGGGTCATGCCTCTCTCCTTGCGTATGCGCTGTATGGCCTGTCCTCCCTGCTTGAAGTCCACCGCTATCCCTCCTGCGTCGATATTTCACCCATATTATGAGCGAACTAGACGTGTTAATTCCAGAACGCTATGGACAAAACTCGACGCATAGAGTATAATTAGATGCAACTCTTTGCGGAGGTGGATCTTATGCTGGATAACTCCTGCGCCTTCACGGGCCATCGGCCACACAAGCTGCCGTGGCGGTACTGCGGCTACTGTCCGATACGCTCGGAAGCTGGGCAGAGGAATCATCATTCTCAATCCGATCACGCTCGAAGCCGCCGAGGATCAAGCCGGATGAGCGGTAGTCATAAGTATATATTCTTTCAGTGCATGAGCACCGTATGCCACTCAGGGGTTGTGCAAACTGCACAATGAAATCTATAATATATAATTGAACGAGTTTTTGTGCATATTCCCTACAAACTTCCTTTACAGGGCTTTACAACCCCCGCCTCATGCACTACAATACGGGTTCATATGGAGGTTACAGACATGAGTATTGACAAGAATAGTACCATCAGCGAAAGTAGGTTCTCTTCGGAGGACTTCAGAATCCAACTCACCGATCCCATGCTTTATGATAGGCTACATACGCTCTCGGCTGAATATTCGGTATCAGTAGAGATGTTGGTCAACGTTGCTGTGAAGCGGCTGGTGGAAGATGTTGACTTTGTAAGGAGCCTGCGCACTGGAAAGATCAAAGGAGCGTAGTCCCCTACGCCCCTTCCGTATCATCAAAGTATGAGAAGATCGTCCGCAGTACGTTGATTGCCATTTGCTTGCGCTCCAATGGCTGCTGGTCTACGATCTGCTTGAACTGCTCCATGATGTTGGCGTCACTGTCAGACACGGAGTCAGCCAGCAGGTAGTCCACTGTCACGCCAAGACGGTTGACGAGCCGCACCAGTGTATCCAGCGTAAGGCTCCGCTCCCCGCGCTCAATGGCTCCCATGTAGGTGTCGGATATGTCCACGTCCTCTGCAAGCTGGGCCTGGGTGAGATGCAGCCGCAGGCGTTCTTCTCTGATTCGATTTCCTAACCTCTTATAGTCCATATCATCACCCCACGACTATTGTACCCAGGGAAGGCGATACAAAGAAACATCTGATAGAGGTATTTACATTGACTAACAGAGGTGTTCGTGGTATGATTACTTATCTCCTTCCTGCTTTTATCGCTGTAAATAAACATTAAATATAATACTTAATTTTGACTCATACTAATTTCTTTTAAATTACATCTTTTAGCTGGCAAGCTATATTTCTTATATTTATATAAAATATATCCTGCAAAACTATTTTCATGTGTAGAGATTAGTAATTGTATATCCGGGAACTCTGTTCTCATCAACTCAACAAACGAAACTATATTTAAATCATCCATACATTGAACCGGATCATCAATAAGCATTATGTTCAATCCTTCATTTACGAAAATTTTGTGTAATGCCAACGAAAATGCTAACAAAATACCTGATAATTGTCCAGAACTCATAGTATATAATACATCATGTTCCTCATTAGGAGTCGTAAATCTAATAGAATTCAATTCCTCTTTTCCATCTTTATCTCGAATGAGGATACCTTGACCTCCTTGATAAGATTGTAAAATTCTAGCACTGTAAATATAAAAGGGAATTTCAATCTGCGAAATTATATTCCCTTGATACTTATCAATACTAGCCTTCCAATCTTTCATATATTGATTAAGTTTTTTACTAACTTCTTTTTCAAGACATTCCTTTTGACGTTTTAACCGTTCAACCTGCTTTGTCTTTTCCCTCTCTTGCAAAGCAAATTTGTATTTTAGAAATATCGCTTTTTCTGATATATCCGTTTCCTTTAGTTCTGCAATATCTCCTATTGAGAAGAAATAATCTGTTAAAATAGTGTCGAATTGATATTGAGTCTTCTTCTGATAATATTCTTCTGGAAGAATACATATCGTTTCTTTTATAATATCTTGAATTTGTTGAATATCCTTTTCAATACTATCTACAGAATTTTCTTTCGACATATTAATTTCAAAAGCATTATTCTTTAAAAATTGTTCTATGTATTTATGTTTTTCAATAATATCACTTTCTTCAAATTCCATAAAAGAGCTAAGCAAAACATCTTTCTCCAACTCGGAAATCAGTAACTCTGCATTACTCCAAACGTTTTTCATAAATATTTCACGAATCTCATCAATAGTATCCTTCATTTGTTTTCCCGCTGTTCCAAGCAGAGAATTCACGTCTTCGGTTGTTTTTTCAATATTCTTTGATAGTTGTTCCTTTTCTTTCCAATCATAACCACAATAAGGGCATATCCCCTCCCCTAAAATCGTTTCATCATCGGAAATTTTAATTAACTGTTCACGCATTCTAATTAATTCGTTTATTGATTGTTGTGTTTCATGAATATTCTTTTCAATCTGCCGATACTCTAAAACCTTTTGAACTAAGTTTTCACAAACCTCTGGTTTATTTACATACCCTCCTAATTGTCGATATTCTATATTTATAAAATCTAATTTCTTTACTTTTTTAGCTTCATCTTTTAAAAACAATAGCTTTTGCTTTTTTTCTATATATTTTTCTATATCAGCCTGTATCTTCTCAACAATAATATATGCCTTTAATCGTGTTTCTAGCATTGCATCATTTAAAAAGTTATTATATTTAATATTTTTGAAATCATTTTCTAAATTTTCTCTGTTTAAGACAATTTCTCTAATTCCGTTTAATATATGTAATATCTGATCCAATGATTCTTTTGTCGAAATAACCGGATTCTCAACATCCCATACAATATCCTTTTTAAACAGTTTTTTATATTTTGCTTGTGCGCCTGGAATATTTTCCAAATCCTTACATAAACTACTTTCTATTTCTTTTATCTGTTTTTCCAAATAATCTGTTAATTCTCCTACTCTTTTTCTTGCCTGTCTTATATTTACAAGCTTTTGTTTTTCATCCTCAATTTGAAATAATGAATTAATACTGCCCATTCGACCAGATTCATTATTTTTAAAATAATCAAGCCTATCTTCCTGCTGAATATAATATAGCAAAGTATATAACGTCTGAGATGTATCCCCAAAGAATTTTTTTTGCATTTCTTCTAATTCTTTTAAATCAATCAAATTATCATCTGTATACTCCACATCTTCAAAATCTGTGATTAAATACGTTTTCGTAACCTCTTTTATTTTTTTAGGATTGTTTTCAGTAGAACTATTCGCTTCCTCATGCCCCTCTATTTTTTTTACCAATACAAATCTGCTCTACCCCGTTTTCCTGTGCGGCACTCCCGCCGAACAAATCATCAAAACTTTCCAGAGCAACCTTTGATGCGCTTCTTGATTTTATATTACTGCCCATCTGCAAGCACCTCCTTTGTCAGAGAATCATAAGCTGACGCCACTTTCCCCTTTGGATCATGCTTGTAGATGCTGACACCCTCCGCTGAAATTTCCGCCGCCCGGACAGAAATGGGAATGACATTGGCAAATATCCTTACCCGGCTTCCATAACCTTTAACATCAGTCCCGTCCTCCGAACATGGCGTACAGATCGTGGTTATACGTTGCGTATTCCGGATACCGAATCTGTATTGCCTGCCAAAAATAGGGCGCATAGGCACAGCAGAACAGTTCCTCCACTGTGTACCGTCTGCACTCGTCCACCTGTTCCTCCGCATCATCATAGTCAAGGACGCTCGGCGTACCGTTGCAGTAAAGGTTAAACGCCATCCTGACCACTCTCACGCTCCCGCTGGTCTGCCAGCCTTCATGCAGGCATTCCGTTTTCACGCAGCCTGTCTTAAAATCATAAATACTTTTGATATTTCTTCTTGTGTCATCGCTAATACCAAGACAATATACAAATGCCTTGTGGTATACGTCCTGATACCTGACCTCTTTCAATTTCTCGTAGTAGAATTTTTCATGTGCATCGCTGATAAAAATAATCGCTTTCTCTGCTCCTAACGCTGTACTACCCATGTTCATTTCCTCCATTTCTTATTTTGTTTTTGACCATAACAAAAGGACACTTCCCTAAAATTTTCTTTTAGAAAAATGTCCTTATCGTACAAAATATTGAATTGGATTTATGAGTACAACTATTCATTAACGCTCATTATTCTTTGTTATGCGTTGTAAAATTGTTGTAAATTTGTTGTAGTTTACAAGTTCAAGTACCGCAAACCCTTGATTTTACTGGTTTTCTTTGCCAAGCGTTTTCATCGTCGGGAATAACAGCACATCACGAATAGAGGCGCTATTGGTTAAAAGCATAACCATCCGGTCTACCCCAATCCCCAGTCCCCCTGTTGGAGGCATACCATATTCCAGCGCTGTGAGAAAATCTTCATCAATGTCGCAGGCTTCATCATCTCCAGCCGCTTTCATTTTAGCCTGGTATTCAAAACGTTCCCGCTGGTCAACGGGGTCATTCAACTCACTGAAAGCGTTTGCATGTTCACGGCCCAAAATAAACAATTCAAAACGTTCAGTATATTCCGGATTTTCAGGCATACGTTTGGATAGCGGGGAAATTTCAACTGGATGGCCCGTCAAGAATGTAGGCTGGATCAGTTTATCCTCTACAAATTCTTCTACAAAGCGGTTTAGAATAGCACCGATTCCATGGCGTTCTTCATATTCCACATGGTGTTCTTTTGCAATGGCATGGGCTTCTTCCAAAGTCTTAATCTGTTCAAAATCCACACCGGCATATTTTTTAACAGCTTCTACCATAGAAATCCGGGCAAAAGGCTGATCCAAATCAATTTCTACATCACCATACTGTAATTTACCTGTTCCCAATACAGCATGGGCGCAATGACGGAATAAACCCTCTGTAATTTCCATAATCCCCTTGTAATCCGTATAAGCTTCATAAAGCTCTAACAATGTAAATTCCGGATTATGTTTGGTATCAATGCCTTCATTGCGGAATACACGGCCAATTTCATAAACCTTATCAAAATTGCCTACAATCAAACGCTTCAAATGCAGCTCCAAAGCGATCCGCATATACATATCAATATCTAAAGCATTATGATGGGTAATAAAAGGCCGGGCTGCGGCGCCGCCTGCAATAGAGTGAAGGACAGGGGTTTCCACTTCCAAATACCCTTTATCTTCCAGATAAGAACGGATGGCAGAAATAATTTTAGACCGTTTTACAAAGGTTTCTTTTACTTCCGGATTTACGATTAAATCTACATATCTCTGGCGGTAACGCAGTTCTGTATCCCGTAAGCCATGCCATTTTTCCGGCAAAGGCAACAAAGATTTAGTCAAAAGTGTAATCGCACTGGCTTTAACAGAAATTTCACCTTTCTGGGTACGGAATACCACCCCAGTCAGGCCAATAATATCTCCAATGTCCCATTTTTTAAAAGAAGCATAATCTTCTTCCCCCACATGATCCTGGCGGACATAGCTTTGCACACGACCGGAAGGATCCTGAATGTCGATAAAAGAAGCTTTTCCCATACCCCGTTTGCTCATAATGCGTCCTGCAATAGAAACGGTTTTTCCTTCAAAAGAATCAAATTCCCCTACAATCTGGGCAGCATAGGCGGTACGTGGGAATGAAGTAATTTCAAAAGGATTTTTCCCTTGGGCTTTCAAATCAGCCAATTTATCCCGGCGGATTTGAATGACTTCAGACAGCTTTTGTTCGGAAGATTCCTCCTGGTTCAAATTTTTTTTCGATTCTGACATATTTTAGGCACTTCCTTCATTACAAATCAATGTCCCCATTATAGCAAAAAAAAACATGGCGGGCAAGAATTTTCCCTAAATAAAAGGGGCTGCCCGCCATAAAAATTACATTACAAGCTGATTTCCAGGATTTTCAGATTTAAGACCCCGGCAGGTGCATGGACTTCTACAACATCACCGACTTTATGTCCCATTAGTGCTTTGCCAACTGGCGACTCATCAGAAATTGTATCCAAATCCCCATGAGATTCCACAGAGCTGGCAATTACGTACTCCATTTCCTCGTCAAATTCCATATCCAAAATTTTTACACGGCTGCCAATATTGACCACATCTTTTGACATTTGCTCCCGGGAAATGATTTTTACACATTTCAGTTGATCCTCCAGCTTTTTGATGCGTGCTTCCACAACAGCCTGTTCATTTTTTGCTTCGTCATATTCACTGTTTTCGGACAAATCCCCAAACCCACGTGCAACACGGATTTTTTCAGAGATTTCCCCACGGGTAACACTTTTGAGCTGATCCAGTTCTTTTTTCAGGGCGTCATAGCCCTCCTGCGTCATCAATACTTCGGTTGCCATTTTACATTTTCCCCTTTGCAGACGGCCGGAACAGGCCGCATCCATAATAATTATTTTGGGAATGCAATCCCCAGGAAAGGTTTTTAAGCAATAGAGCAATTATAGTCATACATAATGCATCTGTCAAGCCTTTCCGAAAACAGGGGAAATTTACCTCACCATCATTCCCCTGAGTGCCGGTTCATTATATGCAGGATACAGCCCAATTATGCGCCGTTTTCAGAAGATTTGCGCATACCGGCAACCACTTCCCGGGCTTTTAAAAGCTGTAAATCTGTTTCTGGAAGGGCCATGAGTTCTTCGTTCATTTTGACTTCAAAATCAGGTTTAATGCCTTCTTTATCAAAGCTTTTTTGGGAAGGCGGCAAATATAAAGCAGTAGTCAGACGGATAGCCCCGGAGCCATCCGGTAAAGGAAGGATGCGCTGGACAGTCCCTTTTCCAAAAGTTTTAACGCCAACCAATCTCCCTTTTCCATAATCCCGGATAACGGCGGCAAAAAGTTCTGCTTCGCAGGTGGTTTTTTCATTGATCAGCACTGCCATAGGCAAATCAACTTCCCGGGCATCAGAGCTTTTTAATACTGTTAAGGAATTGCTCTTGTCAGAGGTATAAACCAGCTCCCCGGCCGGCAGCAGCTTGTCCAGCACATCCGCAACCGGATCGATGGTGCAGGTATCAACCCCCCGCACATCTAAAATCAAGCCGATAGCCCCTTCATCCATTAAAGCATCCACCTGTTTAATGAATTGGTCAGGGGTTGTATTATTGAACTGGGAAAAGCGGATAAGGCCAATCTGATCCACCAGCAATTCACTGGAAACAGAAGGTGTTTCCACAAAACGCCGGGTAATATTCGGCAGCTCCCGGTCTTCATTATTCCGGCGGATGGTCAGGGAAACGGTAGAACCAGCCTCCCCCCGTAAATTTGCAATAGCTTCATAGTAGTTGTCAGCAGATACATCCATGTCGTCAATCTTTACAATCAGATCTCCGGCTTCTATTCCGGCAGCCATGGCAGGGGAATCGGGATAAACTTCTGTTACCAAAATATACCCGCTGTCATCTTTTGCCTCCACAATACCAATTTGAACAGATTTTCCGCTGTATTCATTTTGTAAACGCTGGTATTGGGTAGAACTGTAATATTGCGCATACGGGTCCCCGATCCCTTCCATGAAGCCTTGTGAAATGGCATCCATCAGCCCTTCCTGGGGAATGGAGCCGTTGTAATTTTCACGAACCATATCGTCAATCATGGCTAATTTGCTGTACCGTTCTTCCCGGTTGACCAAATCATTTACTTTTCCATTAAAAGAACGCAATGCCCACATTCGGGTAAGGGCCATCGTAGCGGCTACAACAATAGCCATAAAAGCGATTGCTGCACCCAATGCAATTTTTTTATTCATAAAGTCCCTCCTGATACGCCCCAAAAGGCGTTTAGAATCGGGAAATCAACTGTTTCCAAGATAAGGCATGGGATCGGTATGGGTGCCATTGACACGGACTTCAAAATGGCAGTGGGGGCCTGTTGACCAGCCAGTCGATCCTACCTGTGCAATTTTCTGCCCCTTTTCTACGGTCTGGCCTTCCTGCACCAGAATCGCGCTGTTATGGGCATACAAAGTTGTAATGCCGCCGCCGTGATCCAAAATCAGATATTTTCCATATCCATATCCCGGAGTGTAAGCCGTATTGACAAAAGCAACTTTCCCGGCATTGGCAGCAACAACCGCTTTTCCATAAGCACCGGCTACTGAAAAATCCACCCCTGTATGAAAATTGCTGCGGTTAAAACGCAGTCCGTAACTGCTGGTAATCTGGGTCAGTTCCGGTGCAGGATGGGTCATGGAACCAAATACCACATCTCCGCCTACATATTTAGAAAGATCTGCCCCCCCATGAAGGGCGGCATATACAGCATCTATTTCAGCTTGTACCTGCTTCATCTGCCGGGATAAAGCGTCCCGGTTTACCAGGAATAAATCCTCCATCAAAGCAATATCCTGAATCCGCTTTTTGGCCCCGTCCAAATCTTTTTCCAAAGACCGGCGTTTTTTTGCCAGCAGTTCCCGATCCTGCAATACAGCATCCTGATCCTGCTGGATCTCCTGGCGGATATTTTCCAAAGCCTGTTTTTCCTGGCTCAAGCCATCCAGCAGTTCCCGGTCATATTTGGCAGCCCGTTCAATCATGGTCTGGCTGGTAATAAATTCAAAATAACTGTCTGTCCCTAAAGCAATCCCTAAATTAGAAGCCCTGGGGACAGAAGTTAAAGCCCGTAAACGTTTTTTAAAAGATTCAAACCGGCTGTCAATCAACTGCTGCCTGCGGTCCATTTCAGCCTGCATACGGGAAACTCTGGTTTCCAGCAGGCTGATCCGTTCATCCAGCACAGCAATCTGGTCAGAAGCAGTCTGAATCTGCCCGTCAATCCGCTGGATTTCAGCCATCCTTTTTTCCCGTTCTGTTTTTGCTTTGCCCAACTGCCCTTCCAAAAGCTCCTGCTGGTTTTCCAACTGGCTGTACTGCCCGCTTAAATCAGAAAGCCGCTGCTGTTCGTCATTGCTGGCGTACCCGGGCATGGAGAAGGCTGCCCCCATCAGGATTAACACGCAGGCTGTCCATTGATATGCTGTCAGCCTTTTCATTATTCCGGCTTACCCCTTCAGGTAGGGCATAGGATTTACAGCGCTTCCATTGACACGGACTTCAAAATGGCAGTGGGGGCCTGTTGACCAGCCGGTGGAACCTACCTGGGCAATGGTGTCGCCCCGTTTGACTTCCTGGCCTTCGCTGACCAGAATTGCACTGTTATGGGCATACAAAGTGGTAATACCGCCGCCGTGATCCAAAATCAGATATTTTCCATAGCCGTTTTCAGAGTAGAGGACTTTTGCCACAACGCCGTCATTGGCTGCCAGGACAGGTTTCCCATAAGCTCCCGGCCCGGAAAAGTCTACCCCTGTATGGTTGTCCGCCCCATTAAAGCGGGGGCCAAAAGGACTGGTAATCTGGGTCAGCCCAGGGACTGGGAACTGCATTTCACCGCCCACATATTCGCTCATGGCGGAACGGGCAGCGATTTCAGCAAAAATCTTGTTTAATTCCGCCTGGATCTGGGCCATTTTCCGTTTATATTCCGCCTGGTTCTGCATAAACTGCTCCTCCAGTGCGGATATATCATGGATCTGTTTTTGAGTTTCTGCCTGCTGGGCACTTAATTCCTGGCGCTTCTGATCCATTTGGACTTTATCGTTTTCCACGTCTTTCCGGTCTGCTTCCAGGCCCTTCTGGATTTCAGCCAGCTCCTGCTTCTGCTGGGTCAGGTCATTCATAACATCCCGGTCATAAGCCGCTACCCGGTTCATAATTTCATTCCGGTCTACCAGCTGGCTGTAACTGTCAGCCCCCAGCACCATGCCTAAAGTGCTGCCGGTAGGGATTTTTGACAGGGCAGCCAGCCGTTCTTTGAATTTTTCATAAGTGGAATTATATTCCTGCTGTTTTTCTTCCTGTTCCTGCTCTTTTTGCAGAATGTTCTGTTGGAGCAGCTCGATCCGTTCGGTCAGTACATTGATTTGCTGGGTCGTGGTTTCAATCTGCGCGCCGATTTGCTGGCTCAGAACCACCTGTTTTTGTTTTTCCCCTTGAACCTGGTTGATTTTGCTTTGGATTTCCTGCTGTTTTGCCTGAAGCTGCTGGTATTCATCCCCCAGGGAATCAATCCGGTTCTGTTCAGCCTGGGTTGCCTGGCCTTCTGCGGCATAGGCGAAAAACGTAATGGCAGGAGCTAAAAGGCTCAGGGCAAGCACAACCGCAAACAGGATCGCTAAAATCCGCACCGTTTTAGAGCGTTTATTCCGCATAACGTATCCCCCCTATACTTTCAGATATTTATTCATAAAGAACATGCTTCCAAATACGCCGATCCCAATGCCGCCGGCCGAAAAATAAATAAACATTTGCAGGGCAATCTGGCGGAAGGTCAGCATATTTTCATAAGCCGTTTTAATCCAGCCGGTACGGCTGGTGGAGATTGCCAGCATAATATAATTATACCCCAGCCATAACAGCCCGAAAGCCATTAAAGCAGACATTAAGCCAATAAAAAAGCCTTCAATCAGGAAGGGCATCCGGATAAAAGCACTGGTGGCTCCTACGGATTTCATAATATTGATCTCTTTCCGGCGGTTAAATACCGTAACCTTAATGGTATTGGCAATAATCACCAGGGAAACCACCACTAAGATGGCAACAATGGTAAAGCCGCTTAAAGAAACGGCCCGTTTAATGCTGGTAATGGTTTCAGCCAGATCCAACTGGATATAAACTTCTGCAACATGATCCAAGGATTCCAATTCCGATTTGGTTTCAACGGCTAAAGCCTGATCCTTCAGCCGCAGCCGGAAGGTATTCTGCAAAGGGTTGTCCTCCCCTAAGGGAAGCCCCTCCATGGCTTTGGCCAGTTCATCCCCTTTAGCCATGGTTTCTGCTAAAAGCTGATCCTTATCAATAAAAATAACATCTGTCACATTTTCAATCAGGGAAATCTGGGTATCTAATTCCCGGATTTCCTCGTCAGTAATTTCATCATTGGGATAAACAACAGCTTCGTTTTGCTGTTCCACACTTCCGATAATTGTATTTACGTTGAGGGAAAGCAGCAGGGAACCGCCGATCAACAGCATACAGGCCATCAGCGTGCCAATGGAGGCAAAGGACATCAGGCGGTTGACCCATACATTTTTAAACCCTTCTTTGAATAAATACATAAAACTTCCGAAACTCATTCGGCGCTATACCTCCCGTTACGGTTATCCGAAACCACGGAACCTTCTTCAATCATAATGACCCGGTGGTTAAATTCGCTGACCAGGTTATGTTCATGGGTTACCATAACAATCGTAGTGCCGCATTTATTGATTTCCGAAAGCAGATCCACAATTTCAAAAGACAGCTCCGGATCGATATTCCCAGTAGGCTCGTCCGCAATAATGAGGGGAGGATTGTTCACCAAAGCCCGGGCCAGTGCGACCCGCTGCTGTTCCCCGCCGGACAGATGTTCCGGAAGGCTTTTAGATTTGCCCTCCAGCCCGACTAATTTTAATATGTATGGGACACGTTCCCGGATTTCCCGCCGCCGCACATTGGTGACCCGCATGGCAAAGGCTACATTATCATAGACATTCATATAAGGGATCAGCCGGAAATCCTGAAAGACAACCCCTAATGTCCTGCGGAAATAAGGGACTTTACGCCGCCGCATTTTTACAAGGTTCTGCCCGTTGACATAAATTTCCCCTTCCGTTGGTTTTTCTTCCCGCATCATAAGCTTAATAAAAGTGCTTTTGCCTGCCCCGGAAGGCCCCACAACAAATACAAATTCCCCCCGGTCAATATTTAAGCTGAAATTATGAAGCGCATGCGTCCCTGTCCGGTATGTTTTAGAGACGTTGATAAATTCGATCAAAAAAAGTACACCGCCTTTGTTTCTATCCGCTTAACGATAGTAAGGAGCAGGACAAGGCTGTATCCAGCCGGCCTTTGGGGATTTCCTTAATATTTAATTGGATTGGAGGTTAGGTATTTTTTCACCATTAAAGCGACTTTGAAAATAATGGCATGGTCAAATTCACGGAGATCCAAGCCGGTGAGTTTTTTAATTTTCTCCAGCCGGTATACCAGCGTGTTCCGGTGGACAAATAATTTACGGGAAGTTTCCGATACATTCAGGTTGTTCTCAAAGAATTTCTGGATGGTAAACAAAGTTTCATGATCCAGACTTTCAATCGATCCTTTTTTAAAGACTTCCCGCAAAAACATGTCGCAAAGGGTGGTAGGCAGTTGGTAAATAAGCCGTGCAATCCCCAGATTGTCATAGCTTACAATGGATTTTTCCGTATCAAATACTTTCCCCACTTCCAAAGCAACCTGGGCTTCTTTGAAAGAGCGGGCCAGATCCTTTACGCCTACGATGGAAGTGCCAATGCCGACAACGACTTTCGTATAAAATTCGCTGCCTAAGGTATCCACAATGGAACGGGCCAGTTTTTCCAAATCCTTGCTTTCAATGCCGGGTTTGGTTTCCTTGACCAGTACAATGTCGCTTTCGGAAATATTAAAAACAAAATCCTTTTGTTTGTCCGGAAATAAATTCTGGATCACGTCAAAAGCGGAAATGTCATTGGAGGCTACAATGCGGATCAAAAGGACGACCCGGGTAGAATCGGTGTTGAAATGAAGCTCCCTTGCTTTGACGTAAATATCTCCTGACAGGATGTTGTCTAAAATCACGTTTTTAATAAAATTGTTCCGGTCGTATTTTTCGTCATAATACTGTTTGATCGAGGTCAGGGAAATTGCCAGGATATTACAGTATTTTGCCGCCAGTTCATCTACGCCTTCTACAAAAACGGAAAATTCCGGCTTGATCTTGCTGCTGAAAGGCTTATAAGTATAGCCGTCACGAACAAACACTTCATTGATATCTGCACTTTCTGGTGCAAAAAAGTCACTGGTTTCTCCAATTTTCGTCAGATCACTACAAGAAATGATAGTCGCGCTGTCATCCACAACTCCAATGACCCGGTCAATGCAGTCTCTCATTTGGTGGACGATCCCCTGGAAGAGTCTGTTTGACATATCGAATTCCCCTTCTTTATAAATTTGCTTCATAAAACAGAAACAGTAAAAATGCCGAATTTTTAAACATACAAGCTAACAGACATATTCTACAACAAATTTGTATAACTTGCAACAGAAATCCGTAATTTTGTTGTGAAAAAACAATTATATTTTTCCGCTTCTGTCTATAAGGCTGCATACTGCCTCCAACATTTTCAAAAACAGGGTGAAAAGCTTCCGGCATTTTGGATAAACTTTCCGTCATATTCCATAAAGTTTCAAAAAAAATATATTTAACCTGTATGATTTTACCTGTTGGGGCCTGTCAGTTTTGATCTTCCAGTGTAAGCCTACCCAACATCATACTCCTTTTTCCTGTGAAAATGATGTACGAACTTTGTCGGATTTTTGAACAGGGATTATCTTTCTTCCAGTTTTTCCAGTTCTTCTCTGGTCAGCCTCCGGCATCCGCCTTCCGGCAGGGCCGGGTCCAGCGGAAGCCCCCCTATTTTTTCCCGTACCAGCCGGATCACCTGCAATCCGTAAACGGCAAACATCCGCCGTACCTGGTGGTACATCCCCTGCCGCAGAACCACCTGTACCATCCGGGGATCTTCTCCGGCCTGCCTTGCCAGAGCGGGCATGCAATGGAAAGGCTTTTCCCCTTCCCGGGGCCGTTCCGGCGGCAGGAGGACTCCCTGGGCAAACTCCTGGGACAGCCGGGCCGGAAAAGGCTTGTCCAATGTGGCGCAATAGGTTTTGGGCACATGGCTTTTTGGGGACAAAATCCGGTGGGCCAAAGCCCCGTCATTGGTAATCAGTACAAAACCTTCTGTATCTTTATCCAGCCTGCCTGCTGGGAACAAACCCTTCCGGCGGAAAGCTTCCGGCACAAGATCCAGCACTGTCGGCAGGGCGGCGTCTTCTGTGGCACATACAACGCCTTTCGGCTTATTCAGCATCAGATAGGAAAACTGGGCCATTTCCAGCCAGTTCCCGTCTACTGTAATTTGATCCTGTCCCGTCACTTTTATAGCACAATCCCGCACAGGGGTACCATTCACAAGAACCAGCCCCCGTCCTGCAAGGGCATGTACTTCTTTCCGGGTGTAGCTGGTCCGGTTGGATACGGCTTTGTCAAGCCGTTCCCCTTGGCTTCCCATTTCCCATTCCTCCTGTCTTTTCTTCTCCGCAAACAAAAAAGCGGCCTGCTTCCAGCAGGCCACTATTGTAGCATAGAATCTCGCCCGGATCAATTTTTTGCTTTTGTATTCCCATTGCCAGCCTCCCCGGAAGGCGTACTGGAAGAAGGATTATTTCCCTCTTGGCCCCCGGACGCGGCATCATTTCCGGTTCCGGGGTTTCCGGCAAGGCCGTACATGAAACCATCCAGCTCCAAAGAGCAAATGTCCCCGCCTATAATTTTATCTTTATAGGTCAGAATATTGGCCTGGATATTTTCCGTCTGGCCCGGATAATTGAGGACTGTATAAGAATACCGTTTGCAGCGCTTCCCGCAGTATTTTTTCAGGTCGCAGCCCTGTGCCTTTTGAATGGCATTGTATTCTTCCAATACGTCGTCAAATTCTTTTGGAATCAATACTTCTACAATTTCGGCTTCCTCCGGCTGGACCTTCCACCCAAAAGCGCCTAAAAGCTCGATCCGCTGTTCAGCAGTTTTTCCAGCCGCTTTATTGATTTTTACCACATGGCTGGACTGGGCCGGGGTTCCCCTGAGCTGTGTAAAAGCTGCCCTGGCCCAGATTCCTCCGGCAAACGCCAGCACAAAAGCCGCACCGGCTGCAATAATCTGGCGCTTTGTAATTTTCAGTGATATGGTGAACATAAATTTCCCTCCCGCAAAAGATGAGCCGCCATTTGGTTACGGCGCGACAGTTTGTATATATCCATACTTATGCGGGAAACAGGCATCTCATACCATCAGGACGGCAATTTTAAGGGATTTAAGGGCTTGCCGGCCAATGGCGCAATACGTTATCTATGGTATCATTGAGCAGGTTAAGCAGCCGCTGGTATTTCTGTCCGGTAACAGCTCCGCCTCCCCGGGCAAAAATTAAAACATCTTCTGGGATTGGTGTTTCGTCCTGATCTGCGGCAGCTTCTTCCTCATTTAAAGGCGTTTCATCATAAAAATGGCCTTCACGGATATGGGCCAGTTCATGGCGCAGCGCCTTTTCCTGCTGTGCTCTCGGCAGGTCGCTGTTGATGTAAATTGAAAATGTCCCATCATCATTGGGTAATGTTACCCCTTTTACGGTATAGGGAAATGAGACGTAACGGATAAATACATCTCCTTGTGTCATGGATCACCCTCCGCTTTTTTTAATGCTTCAATAATTGCGACTGCGCGCATAATGTCTTCTTTGGAAGCATCCCTGCTTACAGAAAACAGCATACGCATTTCCGAACGGTTTTTCAGCTCATCTAGGTATTCTTCTACTTCCTGACTGCTGTCTTTTTCTTCCGCTGCCCCCATCAGGTATGCAGGCGTGACTTCCAGGATTTTTGCCAGTTTAGACAGCTTGTCATACCGCACATTGCGGATGCCGCCGCTTTCCCACCGCTGGACTGTCGCACGGGTTACGCCAGTAGCCTGGGCAATTTCCTCCAGAGTCAGGCCCAGGGCTTTACGGCGGGTACGTAAAATATCACGGAATTCCATAATGTGTTCCTCCTAACACAGAGCGTCCCGCTCTCAAAACAAGTATATCATGAACGGATACGAAACACAAGACCCCGAAATAAGTTTCTTTTACGTATTGACAAAAGAAGAAATCCGGATATAATAATAGTTACTTAAAAGAAACAAAGATTTCGGAAAGGAGACTATCATGGATCTGAAAAAACAAATTGCCTATTTAAACGGCTACCAGGATGCGGAACGGGAAGGAGAACGGACAAAACAGGAATTTTTATTTTGGAAACGCCGGATACAGGAAATTGCAGAGGAAACCGGAAACCCGCAGGCGGCCCAATGGGAAGCATACTATTGTAAAATGCTGCAGGGCCGTTACCGGAAATGCCTTCAGGCCCGTTTGCTGGTAGAAAAAGCAATTTTACAGGCATCTCCCGGCCGGGAGCGTACCCTTTTGCGGATGCGTTACATAGACGGCCTTTCTATGGAAGCCTGTGCGGAACGGCTGGGACTGTGTGACCGCCATTTGCAGCGGGTCCATAAACAAATTTTGGAATCCCTCCAGCTTCCGGAATTTTTTCCGGTTCAGGACAGGGATTTCGTGGACAGAATGGCCTGTTTAGCGGGCTTTTTATGCCAAAAAGAAGAACTTGAGGCAGCCTGACCCTTGAAAGGAATTTTTTCCTATTTTTGAAATCGGTTTAAAAAAGCTTGCCAAACTACCATAACCGCGCTATAATAAAATGGTAAGTCAGTAGATGGAGGGGAATGCTTATGGGATTTTCCGCAAAAATCCGTGATTTTATGGGCTATCCGGAAGATGATTATGAAGATCCCGGGGAACGGTCAGAAGCGGATTCTCCAGAGGAAGAGATAGAAGGCCCTTGTCATGAGGTGGTATTGGCTCAGCCCGAAAAATTTGATGATGCTATCGGGATAGCGGATCATATTACTGCAAACCGGATTGTCGTATTGAATTTAGAGTCTGTGCCCCGGGAAACAGCCCGGAGGCTGATTGATTTTTTAGGCGGGGCTGCTTATGCAAAGAACGGCCTCCTGACACGGGTGGCAGGCAATGTCTATTTGATCACCCCGTATAATGTGGATTATTCAGATCTGGATTTTGGAGGCGTCAATGGTATCCCGGTATTTTAAAAGAGGACAAGGCTGGATTCCATACATAAAAATATGTAATATTGTATAAAAAATTGCTTCCCGGAAAAAGCCTGGGCAGCATTTTTTTTGCATTTTTATAAGGCAAGGCTTGCATTTTGGACCTGTGCGGTATAAAATAGAAAACGCCGCTGCTGCGGCTGCCAGTTCGGAACATCCTGGCCAGGCGTGAAAGCCTGAATCAAAACTAGCGGCCCGCGGGTTTCGGGCGAGGTCGGGGGCCGGAAGCAATTCCGGTCAGAAAAGGAGTTTGAAAGAAATGAGTCAAAAGTTTTCCCCTAGGCGTATGGCCTACATTGCAATGATTGCCGCTTTATACTGCGCAGTCAGTGTCTGTTTACTGCCTTTATCTTTTGGGGCAGTTCAGGTGCGTATTGCAGAAGCACTCACCATGACAGCCATATTTGGGCCGGTTGGAATTTGGGGTGTTACATTGGGATGTGCTTTAACCAATGCAATCGGCATTATGACCGGCGCCAATATTATTGGTGTATTGGATGTGCTTTTTGGCACTGCTGCCACCCTTCTTGCAGGATGGATGAGCTATGGATTACGGGGAATCCGTTTCTGGGGGCTTCCCATTGCGGCATCCCTGCCTCCGGTACTGGTGAATGCAGTTGTCATTGGCGGGGAATTATGTTATGTGATTGCAGGCGGATGGAATCCGGCCGTTTTTTGGATCAATGCCGGCTATGTAGGTGTGGGACAGGCATTGTCCTGTTGTGTGCTGGGTGTAGGTCTGGCAGTGCTGCTGGAACGGAAGGGTCTGGCTGCAAAATTTGCTCAGGCTTAAAAAAACGCTGCTTTCCCTTGCAACTGTGGCCCCAAAAAGGTATAATAAGCCGTAGGGTGCCGGAATGAGCCGGCATGTCAGAAAACTGGAAAACGTTTTCTTTACGCTGCCGGTTTTGTCCGGCGCATTTTACAGAAAGACAGGAGGATATATCGAATGAATTGTCAATGCAGCAAAGATGAACTGAAGAAAAGACTGCTTGATACCCTGGTCAATGAAATGCATATGGACCCACAACAGGCTTCGGATGAAACTTATTATGATGCGTTATGCCGTGTTACCCAGGATTTTTTGGGGGATAAGCTGCGTACTTTTTCTGCCCATTATAATGCGCGGGCACAGAAAAAAGTTTATTATATGAGTATGGAATTCCTTATGGGGCGCTCCTTGAAAAACAGCCTTTACAACTTGGGCATTCAGGAAGCTGCTGCTGGGGCATTGAAAGAATTAAATGTAGATTTGGAAAAGCTGTATGCTTTGGAACCCGATGCCGGCTTAGGAAACGGCGGTCTGGGCCGCCTGGCAGCCTGCTATATGGACGCCATGGCAACCCATAATATTGCTGCTATGGGATATTCTATCCTTTATGAATACGGGATTTTTAAACAGCGGATTATTGACGGCTGGCAGACAGAACAGCCGGATTACTGGTTGCCCGGCGGAAGCGTATGGCTGCGGGTAAAACCGGATCGTACCGTTGCCGTCCATTTCGGCGGCCATATCGAAGAAGGCTGGGAAAACGGGCGCCATTGGATCAACCATGTGGATGCACAAACCGTTTATGCAGTCCCCCATGATATGTGGGTTCCCGGCTTCGACAGCGAAGGCGTAGCGGTACTCCGTCTGTGGAAAGCCCAAAGCCCGGGCTTTGATATGGAAGCCTTTAACAAAGGGGACTATACCAGTGCAATGGCTGCCAATTCTGCCAATGAAGCCATTTCCAAAGTCCTTTATCCCAATGATAACCACACCCAGGGCAAGAGCCTGCGGTTAAAACAGCAGTATTTCCTGGTTAGTGCTTCTATTTCCGATATTATGCGCCGGCATATTACTTCTTTTGGCACACTGGACAACTTTGCCGAGAAGAATGCTGTCCAGATTAACGACACCCATCCTACATTAGCCATCCCGGAATTGATGCGTGTACTGCTGGATGACTGCGGCTATGAATGGGAAGCTGCCTGGAAAATCGTTTCCGATACCTTTGCTTATACCAACCATACGGTTATGGCCGAAGCTCTGGAAAAATGGGATGAAAATATTTTCCGTACCTTGCTGCCCCGGATTTATCAGATCGTAATCGAAATTGACCGCCGGTTCTGTGAAGAACTCCAGGCTCTCCATTATGATCAATATGATATTGACCGGATGCGGGTGCTTTACGATCACGAAGTCCGGATGGCTAATCTGGCAGTTATTGGATCCCATTCGGTCAATGGCGTATCCAAGCTCCATTCCCAAATCATCAAGGACAGTGTTTTTAACGACTATTATGTCCGTACCCCTGAAAAATTTAAAAATGTTACCAATGGTATTGCTTCCCGCCGCTGGTTATACCAGTCTAACCCTGGCTTGACGAACCTGCTGAAGGAAACCATTGGAGAGGATTGGCTGCGGGATATGTCCCAGCTTTCCCGGTTTAAAAAATACGAAGATGATAAAACCGTATTGGATCGGCTGGCGGCCATTAAACGGGAAAATAAAGAACGTCTGGCCAAATTCGTATTTGAAACAGACGGTGTAAAGCTGAATGTAGATTCTGTTTTCGATACCCAGGTAAAACGGCTTCATGAATATAAACGGCAGCACTTAAATGCCCTGCATATTCTGGCGGAATATCTGGCACTGCGGGAAAATCCCAATATGGAATTTACGCCGAAAACGTATATTTTTGGCGCAAAAGCTGCACCGGGTTATTTCCTGGCAAAACAGATTATTAAATTTATCTGCACATTGCGGGATGTTATCGAAAAGGATGAACGCATCCGTCAGAAGCTGCGCATTGTATTTTTGGAGAATTACAGCGTTACATTATCGGAACTGCTGATGCCTGCTTCTGAAATTTCCGAGCAAATCAGCCTGGCCGGCACAGAAGCCAGCGGCACAGGCAATATGAAACTGATGCTGAATGGTGCAATTACCTTAGGAACCCTGGACGGGGCCAATGTGGAAATCAAAGAGTGTGTAGGCGATGATAATATTTTGATTTTCGGCATGACTACTCCGGAAGTCAATGGCTTGAAAAAGCGCGGCTATTCTCCCAGTGATTACTATAACCGGAACGGGGTTTTGAAAAACTGTGTGGAAACCTTAAATTCTGGTATTGACGGAACCCAGTTCCCCAATATTTATCATTCCTTACGGTTTGATGATCCTTATATGGTTCTGGCTGACTTTGAAGCTTACTGCAAAGCCCAGGAAAAAGCTTCCGCGTTATATCGGGATTCCATGAGATGGCAGAAGATGTCCCTGCATAATATAGCAGCTTCCGGCTACTTCTGCGCGGACCGGGCCATTCTGGAATATGCACAGAAAATTTGGAGCTTAAAATAAACCGGAATAGGAAATTGAAACCCATCGCGCCCCGCCCCAAACCAGCGGGGCGCAATCCTTATCAAAGTCAAAAAAACCTTTTTGTGGAGCTGGTTGATTGGTGAATACGCTTTTATTTGACAGCCGTGATCCCCGATGTAAAACGCCTTTTGGCGCACTGCCTACGCAGGATGTAGCCACATTCCATATCTTTTTACCCATTGCACACCATTTGTCTGCCCCAGTTCTGTTGATGTATCAGGCAGACCGCTGGGACACGCCGGAACGGTTTCCCATGCGCCTGGAGGACAGCGACGGTATTTGCTGCTCGTATGGCTGTATTTTTTATGCCCAGGATCCCCAGTTGTATTTTTACCGCTTTGAGGTGCAGGGCCCCAATGGGATTATGTATATCAGCAGGGATCAGCAGGGATTTGGAAGCCTTTCCGGGGAACCTGGAGCCATGTGGCAGCTTACCGTATATGATCGGGAAATGAAAACCCCGGACTTTATGAAAAAAGGTGTTATGTATCAAATTTTTCCGGATCGTTTTTGTAATTCCGGTATTCCAAAGGAAAATGTGCCGGAAGACCGGTGGCTTCATAAGGACTGGTATGAACTGCCCAATTATGAGCCGGGACGGGATGGGGAATTCCGGAATAATGATTATTTTGGCGGGGATTTGCCTGGCATTATTGAAAAATTGCCTTATCTCCATTCTTTAGGGATAACTGTGCTTTATTTGAACCCGATTTTTGAAGCCCATTCCAATCATCGGTATAATACGGCAGATTACCAGAAAATCGATCCCATGCTGGGGACAGAAGAAGATTTAAAAGAACTTTGTACCCAGGCAAAAGAACTTGGTATCCATATCATTTTGGATGGCGTTTTTAATCATGCCGGCAGTGACAGCCTTTATTTTAATAAAGAAGGGCGCTATGGAGATGGGGGTGCTTACCGGGACCCTTACAGTCCTTACCGTTCCTGGTTTTCCTTTGATGAATACCCGCACCGGTACCAATGCTGGTGGGGCTTTCTCTCACTGCCCAATTTCAATGAGGATGATCCGGGATACAGTAATTTTATTTGCGGGGAAAATGGAATCCTGCAAAAATGGCTGAAAAACGGGATTTCCGGCTGGCGGCTGGATGTAGCGGACGAATTGCCCGACAGCTTTCTGGATAAAATCTGCGCCAGTGTCAAAGCCTTTGATCCGGAAGCCGCGGTCATTGGGGAAGTCTGGGAAGATGCTACAACAAAAATTTCTTACGGTGTCCGGCGGCGGTACCTTTTAGGAAAGCAGTTGGATTCTGTTATGAATTATCCCTTTAAAGATGCCATTTTAAGCTATATCCGCCATGGGACGGCGGCACAATTTTATAATACCTTACTGGATATTTTAGAGCATTACCCCCAGCCTGTATGGGGCGTCTTGATGAATTCCCTTTCCACCCATGACGTAGAACGGGCAATCACTGCTTTAGCCGGGGAGCCTGCCCAGGGCCGGGGCCGGGACTGGCAGGGGAAAAATAACCGGTTAAGCCCGGAACGGTATGATTTAGGGAAAAAATTATTCCGGCTGGCTTCTGTGTTACAATATACGCTGCCAGGCATCCCCTGCCTTTATTATGGGGATGAAGCCGGTTTGTACGGCTACCGGGACCCCTTGAACCGTTCCTGTTACCCTTGGGGCAGGGAAGATCAGGAACTGCTGCAATGGTTCCATCAACTGGGCCAGCTCCGGAAAAATTATCCTTTTTTATCGGTGGGCAGGTTTACGGCTGTTTCTTTTACGCCGGAATCCGTTTCCTATATCCGGGACTGCGGGGAACAAAGCCTTTTTATCGGGGTGAACCGTACAGAACAGGAAATCCCTTTGTCAGTTCCAGACGAATTTAAAACAGCAGAAGCCATCCTTGGGGAATTTAAAAACGTGCTTCCCCCTTATGGATGCCTGATCCTTTCCAAATAGAAAACGCAAAAAAGGATCTTTGCAGCAGCTTCCGGATTGCTGCAAAGATCCTTTTTTTATGGAGTTTTTTGGAAATTTATAAAAAAAGTATTGCATAGGGCGCGGCAAGGTGGTATATTGAGTCCGCACGAATAAAAGAGAGAAGAGGTTTTTGCAATATGTATACGCAGTATTACAAGGAGGCGCAAAAACTGGCACAAAAAGAACGCCGCCGTTGTATCAGCCGTGGACAGTATCCCTATCTTTCTGTATTGGATGACTTTATTCCAGCCGAAAAGTCAGCAGCAGCTACGGAAGTAGGAACCATACAAATTCCGATTGAATGGATTGTCGGCACAAAAACAGGAGGACGTACCACTGCTTTTGCCCGCAATTATATGCCGCTTTTGGATGAATCAACTGAATTTGCTGCAAAATGGATGAAATTATGCGGGGCCCATTTGGAAGAAGGCTTGCGGGATCCCATTGAAGTTTATGAGTATATGAACCGCTACTATGTGGCGGAAGGCAATAAACGCGTCAGTGTGTTAAAATATTTTGGGGCTGTCACCATTGCCGCCCATGCTGTCCGGATTTTGCCGGAACGGGGCAGCCAGGAAACAGAAATTTATTATGAATCTTTGGATTTTAATAAATACAGCAAAATCAATTTTATTGAATTTTCCCATCCCGGACGGTATTTGGAATTGCAGCGCTTGGTGGGGAAAAAGCCGGGTGAAGCCTGGACAGAAGAAGAACGCCGCAATTTTTCATCTGCTTATTACCGGTTTAAAAAGGTCTATGAGGCCAAAGGCGGAAAACGCCTCCTGGTAACAGTTGGGGACGCCATGATAGCTTATATGAAAGTCTATGGCTATCAGGAGCTGCACAGCAAAAGCGAGCAGGAAATCAAAAAATCCATTGGTAAGATTTGGGAAGAATTTACACTGCAACAGGAAGATTCCTTAATTGATTTGAAGCTGGCCCCCAATCAGGAGAAAAAACCTGGCATTTTGTTAAAAATACTCCCCAATGGGGAATCAAAAGAACGGCGGGTTGCCTTTATCAATGATAAATCCCCTTCAGATTCGGGATGGACTTATGGCCACGAATTGGGCCGGCTCCATGTACAGCAGGTCTTTCATGGGCATATTACAACAACAGCCTATCATGATGCTATGGCAGGCGATCCTTCCCAGGTAATCGAACAGGCAATCAAAGATAAAAATACCATCCTTTTCACAACAGCTCCCCGTATGTTATCTGTAAGCTTACGGGCTGCGGTGGAACATCCGGAAATTACAATATTGAATTGTTCCCTGAATAAATCCCACCGGTATATCCGCACCTATTATGCGCGGATGTATGAAGTGAAGTTTATTATTGGCGCCATTGCCGGTTCTCTGGCAGGAGGCCACCCGGTAGGCTATATCTGCAATTATCCGATTTTTGGCCAGATTGCGGAGATCAATGCTTTTGCATTAGGGGCTAAAATGGTGAATCCCAATGCAAAAGTATATTTGGAATGGTCCTGTGTCAACGGCTTATCTGCCGCAACCCAGCGGCTGACCGATCGGGGGATCGCTTTAATTTCGTCCCAGGATTTAGCCAATCCCAATGCGGAATCGTATACCTTTGGATTGTCACATATTACAAAGGATGGGCCTGTTAATCTGGCAATGCCTGTCTGGCATTGGGGCGTTTATTATGAAACGATTTTACGCCATATTTTAAACCGTTCCTTCCAGTCTGAATATGAAGAAAGTACAAAAGCTTTAAATTATTATTGGGGGATGGAAGCTGGCGTAGTAGAATTATTTTGTTCCAAGCGGCTGCCGGATGGTACACAAAAATTAGCAGAATTTCTCCGGCAAGGGATTTGCAGCGGCATTTGTAAGCCTTTTTACGGCCCTTTGTGCCGTCAGGATGGCCAGGTAATCCATAAAGAAGGCCATAGCTTATCTCCGGAACAAATTGTCAATATGGATTGGCTGGTAGATAATGTAATCGGTGATTTGCCTGATTATGAACAACTGACAGATGTGGGGAAATCTACCGTAGATATGGTAGGGGTGGAACCCTCTACCAAAGACCGCTCCATAAAAGAAAGACAGAGTTCCACTTAAATTTGCTGGCAATTTGACAGGATTTGTGTTATGATTGGTAGAAAAAAGGAGGCATAGGAATCAGAATGGGAAAACCAGTCAAAATTGCTGCAATCCTCATGGCCTCCGGCTATGGAAAACGTTTTGGATGTAATAAACTGCTGACACCGTTCCAGGGCCGCCCTTTAATTGAAACGGTAATGGATTCCCTGCCAGCAGGACAATTTTCAAAAGTAGCCGTTGTAACCCGTTATCCGGAAATTGCAGCTTGTGCAGCCCGCCATCATTTTTCCGTGGTAGAAAATACATCCTTGGAGGATGATACGGCCCAGACAATCCGGATGGGGCTTGAAGCTGTACCGGAAGCAGAGGGCTATATGTTTTTTGTCTGTGATCAGCCTCTTTTGCGCCCCCGGACCATAAGCCTTTTATGTGATGCTTTTGCAGAAACTCCGGAACAAATTATAATCCCTACCTGTCAAGGCCAGCCAGGAAACCCGATTATTTTCCCCAAGTCCCTCCGAGGCGCTTTGGCCAGCCTTCCCCCCAATCATGGCGGAAAACATGTAATAAAGGCTTATCCACAGCTTTTACGGAATTTCCCCTGCGGTGAACCATGGGAATTTATAGATGCTGACCGCCCCGAAATTTTAGAGGAAATACAGCAGTTAGCAATAATCCATCCGAACGTATAAGAAAAAGAAATCCCGTCAAGCCTTTATAAACAAGGAGATGAACCAATCTTGTCTACCATTTTGTCAATCGGCGTTTACTTACTGGAATCCTATGCCATATACCGTTTGGCTATTATCCGGAACTTGCCCAATCCCATTTTTGCATTTATTCCATTTTTCCAGCTTTTTATGCTGGGCCAAATCGGGGATTCCTTAAAATACCTCAACCCGCAGGTCAACAGTATGTTTGGAAATATTCCCTTGTCCTATGCCCTGCCCTTGATTTCCATAGCGCAATCCCTTTTGCGCTATCCTTTCAGCGGGATTGCTAATTTAGTCCTTTCCTTTGGCACCCTGCTGGTATATTATCTGATATTTTCTTTTTATGTTCCCCGCTGGTGCGTCTTATTTACAGCCATTAGCTGCCTGCCTACCATTGTCCTGGCTTTGTCCATCCTTTCGGTTATTCCGGTATTTGGAGCTTTCTTTGGCATGGCAGAGATAGTCCTTGGCCTTGCTTCCATTTTAACCCCTGTGGTAGGCCCTTTGTTAATTCTGTACAGCATACGGGGCCGCAGGTGGTAGCCCCCTTCACATTTGCTGAAAACCCAGGTAACGTGTCCCCTGGAATGTTAAATTTCCCCGATCTCCCTCCACCAGCAGGCCATATTCCTGGCCGCTGACAGCAAATTCCATCCGGCTGCCGCTTTCCACCTGGAAAGTAGCATAATACGTGGTGGAAGTAGAAACATGCATATGGCTGTCATGGTGGTGGTGATGGTGGGAAACTTCCGTCCGCTTTGTTACAACGGTACAGTTGACCGTTAAAACTGGGGAAGCGTTATTCCGTTTATATTGTGTAAAGCCTTTCACCAGGATGGAAACAGCAAAAGCAATGAAGACAGCAAAAAACAGTAAAAATATAATCGGAAATACCGTAGACATTAGGTTGAACCCAAAATCAAACATCATATGATTTTCTCCTGTGTTAAATTGATGAAAAAGCGCCCGCACGGAAGCGGACGCTTTTTTTATTACAAGGAATTCAAATAACGGATCATTTCTCCGCCAATCTGATCCAACGGAAGCTGTTTTGCAACAGCTCCTAACTGGTAAGCTACCATAGGCATTCCATATACGACACAGGATTCTTTGTCCTGGCCAATGGTATAAGCTCCAGCCTGGCGCATTTGCAGCAGCCCTTTGGCGCCGTCGCTGCCCATGCCGGTTAAGATAACCCCAACGGCATTTTTCTTAGCGGTTTCAGCGACCGACTGGAACAATACGTCTACGGAAGGGCAGTGGCCATTGACACGGGGACCTTTCTGGCTGCGGACATAATAGCCTTTGGCGTCCCGGCACAGGCGGAGCTGGTATTCGCCTGCCCCTACAATGATTTTGCCCCGTTCTACCCGGTCCCCGTCTTCTGCTTCCTTTGCAGACATTTTGCAAAGGTTGTTTAGGCGCTGTGCATACATATTAGAGAATACAGGGGGGATATGTTGTACAATTACAATACCCGGAGTATTTGCGGGCAAATCTTTTACCACTTGCAGGATCGATTCCGTACCGCCGGTGGAAGCGCCAATGGCCAAAATGGTATTGGCAGCGTTGGCTTTTTGCAGCAGCGCAGGCGGAAAGCCCGATGCAACAGGTTTCCGTACCGGCTGGCCGGCAGAAACATGGGCATTGGAAGCCACCTTAATTTTGCTGCTTAATTCCCGCACAAAGGACGCCAGATCATTGGGAGAATTGACAGCCGGTTTCCGTACAAAATCTACGGCTCCGGCATGCATGGCATCTAAAGCATTCATCGGCAGGGAAGTTACTACGACTACCGGGATCGGATTTTTGGGAATCAAACGCTTTAAAAATTCAATGCCATTCATTTTTGGCATTTCTACATCTAAAGTCAGGACATCAGGTCGAAGGGCTTTGATTTTATCCATCGCATCTACCGGATCTACGGCAGTCCCTACAATTTGCAGGGTATGATCCGTACTCAATTTCTGCTGAAGGGTAGTGCGGAATAAAATGGAATCATCCACAATCAAAACCTTGATCTTTTTCAAAAGTGCCATTATTTACGGCTCCCTTTCTGATAGATTGCAGGCTTGATGAAACGGTACCTGGTGGTATCCTTATTGATATTTTCCGAATGGCCGATAAAGAAGAAACCGCCTTCGGTACTCCAGTCATAAAATTTGTTGACCAGTTTTTCCTTGGTAGGGCCGTCAAAATAGATCATAACATTCCGGCAGAAAATAATATCAAAAGGTTTACGGAACCGGAAAGGGTCCATTAAGTTTAAAGTGCGGAAATCCACGGATTTACGGATACTGTCTGATACCTGGAAGTTCCCGTCAGGAAGCCGTTTGAAATATTTCGTTTTCCAAAGCTGCGGAACATCATTTAAGGACTCGTTCTCATAAATCCCATTGCAGGCTTTTGTCAGAACATTCACTGAAATATCCGTTGCAAGTAATTGGATTTTCCATAAGGATCTGCGGGTACCAAAATATTCATTTAAAGCCATGGCAATGGTATAAGGTTCCTGGCCGGAAGAACATCCGGCACTCCAGATGCGCAGGGAATGATCATTTCCATGGACCCGTTCCAGATATGGCAAGGCTTCCTGGGCTAAATAGTTAAAATGTTCGTTTTCCCGCAGAAAATAGGTGTGGTTGGTTGTAAGCTTGTTCAGCAGCGTTGTCATTTCCGCGCCGGTTTTATCATTAAAAAGGATGTCTAAATAAGCTTTGAAATTGGGGATATTGCGGCTGCGCAAAACGGAAGACATACGCCCTTCAATCAACACACGTTTTTTTGTTAAATTGATTCCGTAATGGTCTTTAATATATTTGGTCAGGGTCATAAATTCCTGATCCGACATTTGAACCATTTGCAGCATATTCCTATCAGAATCCATTTCCATCCTCCAGGAATTTTTCACAATCAAGATTTAATACCAAATGGTTATCTACCTTTGAAATTGACCGCAGGTATTCTTTGGTATTCACATTATTAAATTCCGGCAGGCTTGCGGTAACCTGGTTATCCAGATTTACGACTTCGTCAACGGTATCTACAACAATGGCTACCTGCATGTCGTCAATATCTACAACAATAAAACAGGTATGGTCATCATATTCCCGTTCCGGGATATTAAATTTTAAACGTACATCAATAACTGGAACAATACTGCCCCGCAAATTGATAATGCCTTTTACATAAGCAGGGGTACTTGGAACATTGGTTACTTCCTGGGCGCTGATAATGTCAATAACATGGGTCAATTCTATCCCATAAACAGCATTGTCAATATAGAAGGTCAGAAACCGTCCAGTCAGATCGTCTTCTGTGGTAGCGGGATTGAACTCTTCTGGCATCTCACTCACTCCTCCTTTTAAAATTTATTCAAGAAGTTATTGATATCCAGGATCAAACTGATGCTGCCATCTCCCCGGATGGTACATCCGGAAAATCCGGCATCTTTTAAATTATACCGGTTGAGGAAGGGCGGGAAGGATTTTACAACCACCTGCTGTTCCCCAATAAGCTGATCCACAAAGATACAGGCTGTTTTATTTTCATTTTCCACTTGGACAAAGATACCGTCTTCTAAATTGACAACCTCTGTGTCAATGCCGTAAACTTCATGGAGCCGGATAATGGGATAACAGTCCCCCCGCAGCATAATCATTTCGCTGCCGTCCGTATCAGTTAAAAGCTGGGTATCTTCACTGAGCTTGAAGCTTTGTTTGATAGAAGTAATGGGGATGGTAAAGGTATCATGTTTGACTGCAATTTCCATACCGTCCACAATGGCTAATGTCAGCGGGATTTTAATGGTAAAAGTAGTGCCTTCCCCGGCTTTGGAGTCAATAGAAATGTTGCCGCCTACTGTTTCCAAATTCTTATGTACCACGTCCATGCCGACGCCCCTGCCGGAATATTCCGTAGCAGTTTCATTGGTAGAAAAACCGGGAAGCATAATCAAGCCAAAAACTTCCTTGTCACTGTAATCGCTGGCTGGCTTGGTAAGGATCCCATTGCGTTCCGCTTTTTCCAGGATTTTATTCCGATCCAGGCCCCGGCCGTCGTCTGCAATGGAAATTACAATTTCACCGCCCACATTTTGTGCGGATAATGTAATGGTGCCTTGTTCCGATTTGCCGGCGGCAAGCCGTTCTTCCGGGCTTTCAATGCCATGGTCCATAGAATTCCGGATCATGTGCATAAAAGGATCGCCTAAAACATCATTGATGGTTTTATCCACTTCGGTTTCACCGCCAACCGTAACCAGTTCCACCTCTTTGCCCAGGTTTTTATTCATATCCCGGACAATGCGGTTCATCTTTTGGAATACGCCTGTCAGGGACACCATCCGGGTGGACATGATAACATCTTGCAGCTGGTTGGTCAGCTTGCGCAGCTGCCGGGCAGATTTATAAAAGTTATCCAGCTGCAAGCCTTTTAATTCAGGATTGCTGGTTACCATGGATTCTGCAATTACAATTTCGCCCATCAAAGCCATAAGCTGATCCAGTTTGGACTGGTTGACGCTGATCAGGCTTTGTTTGCCTAAAGCATTCCGGCCAATGCCGCCTTCCCCTGCTCCGCCGGCTCTCTGAGGGGCCTTGGGCGGGGCTGCCTGGGGAGCCGGCTGCGGCTGCGGCTGCGGGGCCGCCTGGGGCTGGGCTTTTTTCGCTTCAGCGGAAGGCGCTGCGGCTGCGGGAGCGCTTGCCGGGGCTGGCTGGACACTGGAGGCAGCCGGCGCGGCAGGTGCAACCCCTGCTGATACCGTGCCGTATTCTTCGGTAACGTCCTCATAGGACTTGATATTCATGGCATTTTCAATAATGGAATAAATTTCTTCCAGGGAAGACGATGGCGCAGGCCGGAACATCACCAGGAAGCCATTTTTCACAATGTCGGAAGAACATGCCATATTGGTTTCCGGAGCATGGGGTTCTGACTCCAGGAACCCACAGGAATCTTTTAATTGGGACAGCAGTGCAAATGCACGGATATTTTCCATCTGGCAGCCGTCCTCAAAAAATACACGTACATAGTGCAGGCCGTTTTCGGAAGCGGCTTCTTCCGCAGCCGGGGTGGGGGAGGCTTCCGGCGCCGCCGGTTCCGGCTGGGCAGGCTGGTCAGGAGCCTGGGCTGCGGCTGGCTGTGCGGCAGGGGAAGGCTGGGGCTTTGGCGTAACAGGGGCTTCCCCTTTCATTTCGGCGCCTTCCTGCTCGATTTCTACAATCAGGCTTCCGGCGTCAGCGGGATAATAGTCATCCCCGTTTTGTTGGATTGCCTCAATTTCAGATTTAAAAAAGTCAGACGCCTGAAATACCAAATCAAAAATATGGCCCCTGTTTTGATCGTTCATTTTGGAAGGGGTCTCCCGCAAGATTGAGAACATATCTTCTACCCGGTGGGCCAGGGTAGAAATACTGGTCAGCCCCATCATGGCAGCAGAACCTTTAATCGTATGCATGGTACGGAAGATTTCATTGATATTGTCGTCTGTCAGGATTTTTTCTTTCTCCGCCTCCAGCAGGATTTCATCCAACTGGTCGAGCAGGGTGGTTGTCTCGTAAATAAAGACTTCCAGCATTGGAATCATACTCTCGTCAAATACGCTCATACTTATTCACCTGCTTTGTAATATTTTCCCGCCTGCAAATGCGAGTGGCCACCGCAGCCCCGAAACCCGGCGCGAGGCGCGGTTCCCCCAAACGGGCAATAAAGGCAGTGATACCAAAAACTATTATATAACAAACTCTGGGAAAGAACAAGCACCCTCTTAGATTTTTTCACGGGAAAAGTCTTGCAGTTTTGAAATAACCGTGCTATGATACTGATTAACAACTGAATTTAAAGATGATGTCTTCAGGGCAGGGTGAAATTCCCGACCGGCGGTATAGTCCGCGAGCGCGCATGCGCAGGGCCTGGCAACGAAAGCCAGGACAGGATTTGGTGCAATTCCAAAACCGACAGTAAAGTCTGGATGAAAGAAGATGTGATGGAAAAATTTGGCCGTATTACATGACGCCTCCCAAAAGGGAGAGGCGGATGCTGATATGCCGGAAATAAATTCTAACACCTGAAAGGCACCTTCCTTTTCAGGTGTTAATTTTTTTTCGGAGGCGCTGCCATTGAAAGAAGAAAACGACCGGCTGTATATGGAACGGGCTTTGCACCTGGCGGAACAAGGCCGGGGCAGGGTCAGCCCCAATCCCATGGTAGGGGCCGTCCTGGTGAAAGAGGGCCGGATCATTGGGGAAGGCTTCCATGCCTGTTACGGAGGGCTCCATGCGGAACGGGCCGCTTTGGAAAGCTGCCGGGAAGCTCCCCGGGGTTCCACTTTATATGTGACTTTGGAGCCTTGCTGCCATTATGGAAAACAGCCCCCTTGTACGGATGCGGTTTTAGAAAACGGCATCCGCCGGGTGGTAGTCGGGTCAGGAGATCCCAATCCTTTAGTTGCCGGGAAGGGCATTGAAAAATTAAAAGCCCATGGTGTGGAAGTGACAGAAGGGGTACTGCAAGGGCCTTGTGAAAAGCTGAATGAAATATTTTTCCATTTCATCAGGACAAAAACCCCTTACGTTATTATGAAATACGCCATGACCATGGATGGGAAGCTGGCCTGCGTGTCAGGGGCTTCCCGGTGGATCACAGGGGAAACAGCCCGTAAAAAAGTCCATGAGGACCGGAACCAGTATACCGCAATCATGGTGGGAGTTGGTACGGTACTGGCAGATGATCCTTTGCTGACCTGCCGCCTGCCCCAAGGGCGGAATCCTGTCCGCATTGTTTGCGATACCCATTTGCGTACTCCAGTTTATGCTCAGGTAGTTGCAACGGCTTCCCAAACCCGTACCATCCTGGCATCCTGCTGTACAGATCCGGAACGCCGGGAACCTTATTTGGAGGCAGGCTGTGAGCTGCTGGCTGTGCCGGAAAAAAACGGGCATTTGGATCTGGCTGCTCTAATGGAAAAGCTAGGGGCCAAAGGCATTGACAGCATCTTGCTGGAAGGCGGTGCAGAGCTGCACTGGTCCGCTTTACAGGCAGGCATCGTTCAAAAAGTCCAGGCTTACATAGGGACAAAATTATTTGGCGGGCAAAAAGCCCCTTCTCCGGTTGGCGGAAATGGCGTGCCCACTCCTGAAGAAGCCTTCCGGCTGGCACCGCCGGCTGTAACCGTTCTGGGAGAAGATCTCCTGTTGGAAAGTGAGGTCATACCATGTTCACCGGAATCATAGAAGAAGTGGGAAGCTTAAAAAAATTACAGAAAGAAGCTGCCGGAGCCGTTTTTGAAATTTCCTGCAAAAGGGTGCTGGAGGGCCTCCAAATAGGGGACAGCATTGCGGCAAACGGGGTATGCCTGACGGCAACTGCATTTACTTCCCATTCTTTTACGGCTGCGGCCATGCACGAAACCCTCCGCCGGTCCACATTGGGAAATCTGCACCCGGGAAGCCCAATCAACCTGGAACGGGCTATGGCAGCCAACGGGCGCTTTGGAGGGCATATGGTTGCAGGCCATATTGACGGCACCGGAACCATTTCCAATATTGAAAAAGATGGAAATGCAGTCTGGTACACCTTGCAGGCTTCTCCACAAATTCTACGGTACATTGTGGAAAAAGGTTCCGTTGCCTTGGACGGGATCAGCCTGACTGTGGCAGAAGTCAGGGCGAATTATTTCAAAGTTTCTGTAATCCCCCATACCCTGGCCCAAACAGCTTTGGCGCAAAAACGGACCGGAGACTGCGTCAATATTGAAAATGACATTATAGGGAAATATGTAGAAAAATTGCTGGGTACGCCCCAGAAGTCCAGCGGCATTACAAAAGAATTTTTGTCCCGGTATGGATTTTAAATCAGAAACGTTTTGCATTTCAGGAGGTATCGGAACCCATGCTTCAATACAGTACCATTGAAGAAGCTTTAGAAGATTTACGGGCAGGAAAAATCATTCTCGTTACCGATGACGAAAATCGGGAAAATGAAGGGGATATGATTTGCGCGGCCCAGTTTGCCACAACGGAAAATGTGAATTTTATGGCGTCCCATGCCAAGGGCTTGATCTGTATGCCAATGAGCCGGGAATTATGCCGGAAATTGGCCCTATTCCCCATGGTAACGGATAATACGGAAAGCCATGAAACAGCTTTTACCGTTTCAATCGACCATACCAGCACAACAACAGGGATTTCTGCGGAGGAACGGGGCATGACAGCCCGGGCCTGCTGCCGGGAAGATGCTGTCCCGCAGGAATTCCGGCGTCCGGGCCATATGTTCCCTCTGGAAGCCAAAAAAAATGGTGTTTTAGAACGGAACGGCCATACAGAAGCTACCGTTGATTTGATGCGTTTAGCGGGCCTGGCTCCCTGCGGCTTATGCTGTGAAATTATGCGGGAGGACGGGACTATGATGCGGGGGAAAGAACTGCAAGCCTGCGCCCGGGAATGGGATATGAAGCTGATTACCATAAAGTCCCTTCAGGATTACCGGAAGCGTCATGAAACGTTTGTAGAACGGGTCGCCGTTACAAAGCTGCCCACCAAATACGGGAATTTTACGGCTTATGGCTATATCAACCACTTAAACGGGGAACATCATGTAGCTTTGGTAAAAGGGGACGTAGGCGACGGGCAAAATCTGTTATGCCGGGTCCATTCCGAATGTCTGACAGGGGATGCCTTTGGTTCCATGCGGTGCGACTGCGGGCAGCAGTTTGCTTCAGCCATGATGCAGATTGAAAAAGAAGGCCGGGGCATATTGCTTTACATGCGGCAGGAAGGCCGGGGAATTGGCTTAATCAATAAGCTTCGGGCATATGAATTGCAGGATCAGGGAATGGATACCTTGGAAGCCAACCTTGCCCTTGGCTTTGCAGGGGACTTGCGGGAATATTTTATCGGGGCGCAGATTTTGCGGGATTTAGGGGCAAAAACATTGCGGTTATTGACCAATAATCCGGATAAAGTATACCAGTTGTCTGATTTTGGGATGGAAATTGTAGAACGTATCCCGATCCAGATGGCTCCCACAGAATTTGATGAATTTTATTTGAAAACGAAACAGTCCCGGATGGGGCATCTTTTGAATTATTAAAATAAAGGGGATTTTGGATATGCGTATTTTAGAAGGTTCTTTTGCAGCAAAAAATATGAAAATCGGGATTGTGGTGGCCCGTTTTAATGAATTTATCACATCAAAGCTGCTTTCCGGCGCTTTGGACGGCCTGAAACGCCATGAAGTTTCCGAGGAAAATATTGACATAGCATGGGTACCAGGTGCATTTGAAATTCCGCTGGTTGCCTCTAAAATGGCACAAAGCGGAAGATATGATGCAGTTATCTGCTTAGGCGCTGTCATCCGGGGCAGTACCAGCCATTATGATTATGTATGCAATGAGGTTTCCAAAGGGATTGCCCAGGTTTCTTTATCGACAGGGCTTCCTGTTTTATTTGGGGTCCTCACCACGGAAAATATTGAACAGGCCATTGAACGGGCCGGAACCAAAAGCGGCAATAAAGGATATGAATGTGCCTGTGGCGCTATTGAAATGGTAAACCTGCTTCATCAATTATAACAGAAGAGAATGGATTTTTCCTGATGGTTTGTTGCATTTTGGCAGAAATTATGGTAATATAAGCAATAGTATATATGTCACGGGAAGAAGGGGTTTCCTATGTTAGCCGTTACCCGGCGTAATGCGATTAAAGCCCAGCTTCTGGAACGGAAAAGTGTTACCATTTCCGATCTGTCCCATCATCTTCATGTAACAAAAGAAACCATCCGCAGGGATTTGCGCCTGATGGAAGAACAAGGGGATTTAATCCGCACCCATGGCGGCGCATATATTTTGGATGGCGTGCAAAATGATATAGATATTTCCATCCGGCAGGTCATTAAAGCAGAAGAAAAAAATGCGATTGCTGAAAAATGCCTCCGGCATATCCAGTCAGGGGATTCTATTTTTCTGGATATGTCTACCACCTGCTGGTTTTTAGCCCGCCAGCTTATCAATCATAATTTAACGGTGCTGACCACTTCATTACAGATTGCCACCATCCTCTCATCTTCCCCAAACATCCGGCTGATTATGATTGGTGGCGTATTTTCCCCCAACAGCATGTCGTTCCAGGGGGAAAATACCTGTAAAACCTTACGGAATTATTATGTGGATAAAGCTTTTATTTCCTGCCGTTCCCTGAGCATGGAAAATGGCATAACAGATATTTCGGAAGATGTAGCGGCAATCCATCATTTGATCACCCAGCGGAGCAATTATACTTATTTAATTCTGGATTCTTCCAAAGTAGGCCCCACATCTTTTGCATTCACCTGCGATATTGCGGCCATAGATGCTGTCATTTGCGACCAGCCTTTGCCGGAATTCTGGCAGGATTATCTGAAAAAACAGGATATCATGGTTTTTTAAGGCTTGACTTCCCTGTGAAAAGCCGTTATAATTAGAAAGTTCGGTGCTGTATTACTGGCAGCGGCTGGACAATCCTTGCCCGGGGAAATTTTTTCCGGGCCATAAGTCCAAAAGGAGGTGTTCAAAATGGCACAATTATCAGCCAACTATGAAACAGTCATGGTGCTTAGCCTGAAGAACGGGGAGGACGATGCAAAAGCCCTCGCCGAAAAATTTCAAAAGCTCATTGCAGACAATGGAACCATTGGGAAAATTGATACTTGGGGACAACGGGCTTTGGCTTATCCAATGGATGATGAAACCATTGCTTATTATGTAGTGATAGAGTTTTCTTCTAAACCGGATTTCCCGAAAGAACTGGATCGTGTTTATAAGATTACAGACGGCGTTCTCCGTTCCCTGATCGTCACAAAAGAACCAGAAGAAGCTGCATAATGAAAGAAAGGAATACTGCGCTATGTTAAACCGTGCAATTTTAATGGGGCGCCTGGTAGCGGATCCGGAACTGCGGCAGACAACAAATGGGATACCTGTTTGCAGGTTTTGTATTGCTGTGGATCGCCCTTTTTCCAAAGACCGTGAACGTCAGGCAGACTTTATTAATATTGTAGCCTGGCGGTCCAGCGCAGAATTTGTCTCAAAGTATTTCAATAAAGGCAAAATGATTATTGTAGAAGGGTCCATCCAGACCCGGAATTATGAAGACCGCAACGGCAACAAACGGACTGCCGTGGAGGTCATAGCCGACAATGTTCAATTTGGGGAAACCAAAAGTGCTTCCTCCCAGCCGCAGAATTATGCCCCTCCTGCGCCTTATGGCGGCAGTCCTGCTCCGGCAGCCCCTGCCCCTGTCGCAGAAGAACCGGTTTCTTATGCCAGCGGCGATATGGGGGATTTTGCAGAAGCACCTTTGGATTCGGAAGATCTGCCTTTTTAATATGCCGGCCCATCAATGAAGCAGGAGGTTTGAACCATGGCTTTTGATAAACCAGAGAGAGAAAACAGAGGCCCCCGTCCTGGCGGTCGCAAGGGCAGAAAAAAAGTCTGCTCCTTTTGTGTGGATAAATTAGGCCCGATTGATTATAAAGATGTCCCTCGTTTGAGAAGATATTTAAGTGAACGGGCTAAAATTGTTCCCCGCCGTGTAACCGGGACTTGTGCCCGCCATCAGCGCCAACTGACTGTTGCTATCAAACGTGCGCGTCATTTGGGACTGCTGCCATATACCAGCGACTAATACAAAGAAACCAGCCGTCTTACTGTACTGTAAGGCGGCTTTTTGTTCCCCAGAAATAGGAAATCTGCCAGGGCGTTAAATCTTCTGCAAATTTTTTCTTTGCCAGCAGCAAATATTCCAAATCAATTAAAATAGTAAATAAAACAGCCCTGGTTTCAAATTCGGCCCGGGTAACAGGCAGCTTGCCGGAACGGAAATGGCGGCGCATTTCTTCCAGATCTTCCAGCAAAGGGATTGTATTTTTAGGGGCTTCCAGGGAACCGGCAATTTCCCGCATAAATTGGGCTATGCCTTTTGCCTGTATGGTAGGGCATTGGAGCCGGTTTAAGTTTTTGTAAATCCGTTTCAGCAGTGCGCATTGATCCATACGCATTTCAATATACCGGACGTAATACCGCATGTCAACTGCCAGGGTATTATTCATATTCCGGTAGGCCCTTTCCAATGCAGCTTTTCCATTGTTTTCTAATTTTTGAAAAGCGGTTTCTTCCATTTTTTCTGTCCCTTCCAGCATATTGGCCATATGTTCTAATAACTGTTTCAAAGCCTGATCCAAAGTATTCTGATCCATCCGGATGGTTTCTAAAATCCGGGGCATATATAAATTTACCAGTACAGCAACCGCAATACCAATGGCCAGCAGAAAAAATTCATTGACAATGAAAGAAGGGGAAAAGGAATGGGCTTTCCAAAGATGGGTAACCAGGACGGTATTGGTAGAAACCCCAGCTTCTAAGCCTGTTCCATAACAGAAAAAAGTAAAGAAAAACAGGAACAGCCCAAAAGCAGCTACCCGGAAATCCAAAGGAATAAACGTCAGATAAGCAACCGCAATAGCGGCAAAAAAGGCAAGGAACCGTTTTCCTGCAATGGCTAAGGTTTCCCGTTTGGTGTTCTGGATGCTCAACAGGGTAATGATGCCGGCGGAAGTGCTGCCGGAAAGCCCCAGGCCGTCAGCAATCAGTACAGCAATACAGCACCCAAAAGAAATTTTTATCATTTTTAAAAAATTGATTTTCACTGTTTCCATGCTTTTAGTATGGCAGGAAAGGGGACAAATATTTTTCAGGAGGGCCGTTATGGTACGTTTTTATATCCGGATATCTGGCCGCGTGCAAGGGGTAGGATTCCGTTATTTTGTGGCGCAAACTGCCAGCCTTTATTCCATTACAGGCTGGGTTCGGAATCTGGAAGATGGTGACGTGGAACTGGAAGCCCAGGGCATCCAGGAAGATATAGATGCTTTTATTGAGCGGGTCCGCCAGGGAAACCGTTATTCCCAGATCTATGAATTTGAACTTCATCCATTGGCTCCGGTGGAAGAACGGAAATTCCGGATTATGGATTGGTGGTAAATCTTACGCCAACAACAAAAAATGGGATATAACGGAATTCCGGTTTCCATATATCCCATTTTTTGTTATGTAATAGGGAGATTTAAAGCTGAATGACACAGTCTGGTTCTATTTTACGGCAGGCTTTTACAATTTCCTGCATAATGGAATCAAATTTTTCATCTTCTGCATCAACCGTTAATTTCTGGGTCATAAAGCTGATGGTTGCATCATTTACCCCTTTGATTTTTTTAATAGCGGTTTCCATTTTGGCGGCGCAGTGGGCACAATCCAGATCCTTCAATTTGTAATTTTTTTTCATCAGAAAAAGCCCCTTTCATTTATCATTGTTTTATTTTTTATTCCTTTACATGCTCCATCCCTTGATCAATGATAGTGCGTACATGGCCGTCAGCTAACGAATAAAAAACCGTTTTTCCTTCCCGGCGGTATTTTACCAGCTTAGATTGCTTTAATGCCCGCAATTGGTGGGAAATCGCCGACTGGGTCATATTGAGAAGCTGTGCAATATCACAGACACACATTTCCGATTCAAAAAGCAGGTATAATATTTTAATCCGAGTGGAATCCCCAAAAATTTTAAAAAGTTCCGCTAAATCATATAATTCTTCCTCATCCGGCATTTCTTCACGGACTTTTTCCACAATGTCTTTATGGACATACATCAGTTCACAACATTCTATGGTTTCATCTGGACGCATAAAGTTAATAACCTTTCATATGATTGATTGTTCATATATTATTATATCCATTATTTTTCTTTTGTCAACCCCTTCCGCAAAAAATCATAAAAGGAAGAAGCAAAGATAGCCAATAAGGTCATTCCAAGAAAGGTTTCCAATAAGACCAGCCCCCGGGCCAATAAGCAGTTGGGGACAATATCTCCATACCCCAATGTGGCAAGGGTAACGGCGCTGAAATAAAGAAAATCAGCCAGGGCTAAACGGTGGCCCTCTTGTTCAGCCTGCCAAAAAATGAGAATATCTCCATCCGGATAAAATACAGAGGCTGCTAATAAATCTTTTAAAGAATCTGGGGGACTTTTCGTGTCAAAGCTTTCTTTGGGCAGCTCCAATCCAATGATAGCTATGGGATTTTGGCCCGTCCAGGGATAAAGGGAAACCTCAATATGGAAATACCGGCTGCAAAAGCCTTCCTGCACTGTATAAGCAAACCGGTCTGCATCCATGTCCCGATATTTTGCACAGTAATAAGCTGCCCAGGCTTCCCCAATTCCAGTATAACCTTCTGTAGTAAAATGGGGTACAGGCCCATGGGAAATACCCCATCCTTCTATCCCTCCGTCCTCCTCCCCATAGGCTGCAAATAATCCGGCAGCAGCTTCTTTTAGCCCCTGGGAAGGCTTTTCCCGGTTTGCCAGGAAATAATGCACTTTATGTTCCAAAAGGATTTCTGGCTGTACCACATAATTTTCCGGTGTTTTTCCTACAATCCAATAGGCAAAGCCAAAGATAGCCCATACAGCAAGGTAAGCCATTAAACAGGGAAACCAGGGCTGTATTTTCCGCAAACGATACCCCTCATTTCAGGATGAAATACACTTTTATAAATATTCGCCGGAAGAATACAAAAGCACTTTTGCCTAAAAAAAGGGAATGCCATAATTCTTTTGGAATTACAGCATCCCTTTTTCATTTGGAAAGAACCTGCTTTTTTAACAGGTAGCGCCGCCTACAACGGTTTTATTCATAACGGCTTCTTTGTCTAAAACACCATTGAGCAGTTTATCTTCTACATAATCAAAGCCTAACCGGGCAACAGTATCTGCAAAACGTTCCCCGCTGCGGCCTTCGTCCCGGAAGAATAAAATTGCTTTTTCCACTAAAGCCAGAACTTCTTCTTCGGAGGTGAAAACTTTAGATAAAGGCTTTCCTTCCGCAACCCGTTTGCCCCAGCGTCCGCCGATATAAATTTTATATCCGTAAGTGCTTTCGTCCACAGCATGGAAGGGGCATTTTGTGACACAGCGTCCGCAATGATTGCATTTTTCTTCATCTATCAGAAGCTTCCCATCTACCACAGAAGCTGCACCAACTGGGCAGGTCTTTACGATCTGGCAGGTTTTACAGCCCCGGCATTTCGCCAAATCTGTTTCCGGCAGCCGCTGGCCAATAATGCCTAAATCATTCAGATCCGGCTTGACGCAGTTATTGGGACATCCCCCAACTGCCAGCTTAAATTTATGAGGCAATGACACATTATGATAGCCAATATAGAACATGTCATGAAGCTTCTGGCTCAAGGCAAAGGTATCGCATAATCCGTACTGGCAGGTGGTGCCTTTACAGGAAACAACAGGCCGTACTTTTGAGCCGGTGCCGCCTGTATCCAATCCAGCCTGATTCAGATATTCAATCAGCGGCGGGATATTTTCATAAGGAACCCCTTGGATTTCCAAGGTCAGACGGGTTGTCATTGTGATTTCACCGGAACCAAATTTTTCAGCGGCTTCTGCAACGGTACGCTGTTCTTCACTGGTTAATTTTCCGTTCCGGGTAATGACACGTACATTAAAATGATCCGGCTGGCGTTTGTCTTGCAGGCATCCCAAGCCTTTTACCCGTTTTACTTCTTCTGCCGGGATAACCCCTCCGGCAAATTCTACTTTCACCTGGTTAAAGGTTGCGCCGCCTTCCAATACCTTAGTATTGGTATAACCCATATGACGCAGACGGTTTTGCAGGAAATAACCCCGTTTGCCTTTGGCACACACAAGAAGCAGTTTATCTTCTTTGCCGCAGCCAGGAATTCCTTCTGTTACCTGGCTTAAATTTACCCATTTTGCGCCGGGCAGAGCAGGCTGGGGCTGGACGTCAATCACCTGGTAATCCTTTGCGGCGCCGGAAGCATATTCCGCAGGGGTAAAGGAGTCCAATGTGCCGTCTAATTTATTTTCTAAAATATAGCAGGCTTGCACAAAAGGATGGATTGCCGTTGAAAAAGGCGGGGCATAGGCATAATCCAGGGTGTCAAACTGTTCCAGCTTCATGCCAGCGCCTAAACCGGTTACAGCAATATCCACCATTTTATCCACAGCACCACTGCCGATTACCTGAATGCCTAATAAAAGATGGGTTTCACGGTCGGCTATGAGCTTGGTTGCAAAAGTAGAAGCCCCCGGATAATAATGGGCCTTATCATCTGTAACGCAAAGTACGGAAACGGGATCATAACCTGCATCCTTTGCCTGGGCTTCCGTGAGGCCGGTCCGGCCCGCATTTAAGCCTTCCAAAAGGCGCACAACACCTGTTCCAAAGCAGCCGCCATAAACAGCGTTTTCCCCGACGATTTGCTTTGCCAGGACACGGGCTGTCAGGTTCGCCGTAGATCCCATAGCGGACCATTGGGGCTTTCCGGTAAGCCTGTTGCAGACCATTGCGCAATCTCCGGCAGCATAAACATCCGGTATATTGGTTTGCATCTGGTCATTGACCAGGATAGTGCCTTTTACCATTTCTAAGCCGCTGCCCTCCAGGAAGCTTGTGGCAGGGCGTACACCTACGGCCAGAACCACCACATCCGCAGGAAGCCGTCCAGCATCTGTTTCAACGGCAGCAGCTTTACCAGTGCCTTCAATGGATTTTAACCCGTTGCCGGTTAAAATGCGGAAACCAGCTTCTTTTAATTTCCGTTTAGCATAGCCGGCCATTTCCGGATCAAAAGCATTCGGCATAATTTGTGGGGCAAAATCAATTACCGTTACCGATACACCCTGGGCATGGAGGTTTTCCGCTATTTCCAGGCCAATAAAGCTGGCGCCTACTACGACAGCATTGCGGCAGTGGTTATCTTTTACATAATCCCGCAGTCCGCCTGCATCATCCGGGGTACGCATACAGAAAACACCGGATAAATCTACGCCAGGTACTTTTGGCACAAAAGGCAAAGCTCCTGTTGCAATAATCAACTTATCATAGTTTTCTACAAAAGATTGACCATCTTGGACAGCAGTAACTGTTTTAGCCTGGAAATCTACACTGGTTGCTTCTGTACCAGTTATAACTTGAGCGCCAGTCAATCCCTGGTATTTTTCAGGGGAATTAACAATCAAGGTTTCCCGGTCCGGAATCCCGCCGCCTACATAATAGGGAAGCCCGCATCCTGCATAAGAAATATCTTTCCCTTTGGTTAAGATTTTAACTTCCATGCCAAAATCTTTCCGTTTTAATTTTGCTGCTGCTTTCGTTCCAGCAGCGACGCCGCCAAGAATCAAAACTTTCATGTAAACCGGCCCTTTCTGCAATTATTTTCTAAAAAAAGAACATGCCGCAAAATGAACGAACATTTTGCGGCACGTTTTAAAATCATAAAAGGTTCAATTCAAATTAAGAATTGACTTTTGTGACAACACCAGAACCAACGGTACGTCCGCCTTCACGGATAGCGAAACGGAGGCCCTCTTCAATGGCGATAGGGGTGATCAATTCTACATCCATTTCGACATTATCGCCAGGCATGCACATTTCAGTGCCTTCTGGGAGGCTGATAACGCCGGTAACGTCAGTTGTACGGAAATAGAACTGAGGGCGGTAATTGTTGAAGAAAGGAGTATGACGACCGCCTTCATCTTTTGTCAGGACGTAAACCTGGCCATGGAATTTAGTATGAGGATGAATGGAACCGGGTTTACATAAAACCTGGCCGCGTTCTACTTCATTCCGCTGAATACCACGGAGCAGGGAGCCGATGTTATCGCCAGCCTCAGCATAATCCAGGATTTTACGGAACATTTCGATACCGGTAACAACAGTCTTTTTCTTTTCTTCAGACAAACCAACGATTTCAACTTCGTCGCCGGTTTTCAGCTGGCCACGTTCTACACGACCGGTAGCAACAGTACCACGGCCAGTGATAGTAAATACGTCTTCAACAGGCATTAAGAAAGGCAGATCAGCTTTCCGTTCTGGAGTTGGAATATAAGAATCAACAGCATCCATCAGTTCCAAAATGGGTTTATAAGCTTCATTGCTCAGATCGTCGGAAGCTTCCAGAGCCTGGAGAGCAGAACCTTTGATGATGGGCACATCGTCGCCAGGGAAATCATAGCTGGACAGCAGGTCACGGATTTCCATTTCCACCAGTTCCAGTAATTCCGGATCGTCAACCTGGTCAACTTTATTCATGAATACGACGATATAAGGTACGCCTACCTGACGGGCCAACAGGATGTGTTCACGGGTCTGAGGCATCGGGCCGTCGGCAGAAGATACAACCAGAATAGCACCGTCCATCTGAGCAGCACCGGTGATCATGTTTTTAACATAGTCAGCATGTCCGGGGCAGTCAACGTGGGCATAATGGCGGTTATCGGTTTCATATTCTACGTGGGCGGTATTGATTGTAATACCACGTTCCCTCTCTTCAGGGGCCTTGTCGATCATATCATAAGCTTCATATTTGGCCTGGCCTTTCATTGCCAGTGTTTTTGTGATAGCAGCAGTCAAAGTTGTTTTACCATGGTCAACGTGACCAATGGTGCCAATGTTAATATGGGGCTTGTTGCGTTCAAAATGTTGCTTTGCCATTCATAAATCCTCCCTTGGGTTTCAAATTGTTTGTCCCCAGAAAATTGGGGCATGAACTTTTTACGGAACATGTGATAATTGTATTCTATCAAGTTGCAGGCAAAAAAGCAAGAGTTATTCTTCGGATTTGCCGCGGGTTTTCATAATTCCTTCAGCAATGGACTTGGGAACCTCAATATAATGGCTGGGTTCCATTGTATATTGGCCACGGCCCTGGGTTTTGGAACGCAGGTCATTGGAATAGCCGAACATTTCCGACAGCGGGACAAATGCGCGGATTTCCTGTGCGCCGAAAATAGCTTCCATGCCTTGGATCTGGCCACGGCGGCTGTTCAAGTCGCCGATAACGTCGCCCATATAATCCTCTGGTGTGTTGACCGTTACCTTCATAATCGGCTCCAAAAGCACCGGATCGGCTTTTGCCATAGCCTGTTTAAACGCCATGGAAGCAGCGATCTTAAATGCCATTTCAGAGGAGTCGACTTCATGGTAAGAACCGTCATAGAGGTCAACTTTTACATCGACTACCGGGTAGCCGGCTAATACACCAGCCTGCATAGCGCCTTGGATACCTTGGTCGATAGGCCCAATGTATTCTTTCGGAATAGCGCCGCCTACGATAGAATTGGTAAATTCATAACCTTTGCCGCTTTCATTGGGGGAAATGCGGATTTTAACATGACCATACTGGCCTTTACCGCCGGATTGACGGGCGTATTTATGATCCACATCAGCCAATTTACGGATGGTTTCTTTGTAGGCAACCTGAGGCTTACCAACGTTTGCTTCGACTTTAAATTCCCGCAGCAAGCGGTCTACAATAATTTCCAAATGCAGCTCGCCCATACCGGAAATAATGGTCTGTCCAGTTTCCTTATTGGTATAGGTGCGGAAAGTCGGGTCTTCTTCTGCCAGCTTGGATAAAGCGATACCCATTTTTTCCTGACCAGCTTTTGTTTTCGGCTCAATGGCCAAATCAATAACCGGCTCTGGGAATTCCATGGATTCCAATAAAACAGGATGCTTGGGATCGCAAAGGGTATCACCAGTGGTTGTATTTTTCAGGCCCACGGCTGCGGCAATATCCCCGGCATAACAGGTTTCAATATCCTTCCGGTTATTGGCATGCATCTGTAAAATACGGCCAACCCGTTCGGAATTTTGTTTATTGGAATTGTATACGGTAGAACCAGCGTCTACTTTGCCGGAATAAACCCGGAAGAAACAAAGCTTGCCTACATACGGGTCAGTGGCAATTTTGAAAGCCAAAGCAGAGAATGGCTCTGTATCAGAAGAATGACGCTGTACGGTTTCTTCTGTGTCAGGGTCAGTACCCCGGATGCTTTCAATATCGGTGGGGGCGGGCATATAGTCCACAATGGCATCCAATAATTTCTGAACGCCTTTGTTGCGGTAAGAAGTGCCGCAGGTAACAGGTACCATTGTATTGGCAATGGTGCTCTTACGGATAACCGCCTTGATTTCGTCAACGGAAATTTCTTCCCCGGCCAGGTATTTTTCCATAAAAGCTTCGTCCTGTTCAGACAAATGCTCCAACAGTTCTTCCCGATATTGCTGGGCTTTTTCCATCATATCTTCCGGAATCTCTTCAACCCGCATGTCTTTGCCCAAATCATCATAATAGATGTCGGCTTTCATTTCCACCAGGTCAATGATACCTTTAAAGAACTGTTCTGCACCGATAGGAAGCTGGATAGGCACAGCATTACATTTCAGCCGGCCGCGCATCATATCAACAACGTGATAAAAATCTGCGCCCATAATATCCATTTTATTGACATACCCCATACGAGGTACTTTATATTTGTTTGCCTGACGCCAAACGGTTTCAGACTGAGGTTCAACACCGCCTTTTGCGCAGAACACGGTAACAGAGCCGTCCAGTACCTTTAAGGAACGTTCGACCTCAACTGTAAAATCCACGTGTCCAGGGGTGTCAATAATATTGATGCGGTGGCCCTTCCAGTAAGCTGTGGTGGCAGCGGAAGTGATGGTAATACCACGTTCCTGTTCCTGTGCCATCCAGTCCATGGTCGCCGTGCCGTCGTGCGTTTCACCAATTTTGTGGTTGATGCCCGTATAATACAGGATGCGCTCCGTTGTAGTGGTCTTACCGGCGTCGATATGGGCCATTATGCCGATATTACGGGTTTGCTCCAAAGAGACATCTCTTGGCATAGTGTCCTCCTAATTCAAATAGAACCCCGGCCTTACCACCTGTAATGGGCGAAAGCTTTATTGGCTTCGGCCATTTTATGGGTATCCTCGCGCTTTTTGACAGCGCCGCCGGTCTGATTGAGGGAATCCATGATTTCACCTGCCAGGCGTTCTTTCATGGTTTTTTCCCCTCTGTTCCTGGAATAATTGGTGATCCATCTTAAACCCAACGTCTGACGGCGTTCCGGGCGGACCTCCATTGGTACCTGATACGTTGCGCCGCCAACCCGGCGGGCTTTTACTTCTAATACAGGCATGACATTTTCCATAGACTGTTCAAAACATTCCAATGGATCCTTGCCTGTTTTTTCCTTGACAATATCGAACGCGCCGTAAACAATTTTTTGTGCAACGCCTTTTTTGCCATCATACATAATATTGTTGATCAGGCGTGTGACGAGCTTGGAATTGTAAACTGGATCCGGCAAAACATCCCGTTTTGCTGTACAACCTCTTCTTGGCACTTCGCTTCCCTCCTTCATAAGAATGAATTCAATGGTACTCGAAAGCGACAAAACTTCCGTGGGGCCTTCCGGGGCATATCCTTGTGATAACAGCGCGCCAGAATTATCATGGCGTTATGGAATCTCTATTTATAGGATAGCCTGGATTCGGCTTGTTTAATCGAAAAGTTTTATTACTTTGCGGCACCAGCCTTTGGACGTTTTGCACCGTATTTGGAACGGGCCTGCATCCTTTTTGCAACGCCCTGGGCATCCAGTGTGCCGCGGATGATGTGGTAACGGACACCAGGAAGGTCTTTTACACGGCCGCCGCGGATCAGAACAACGCTGTGTTCCTGTAAGTTGTGGCCGATCCCGGGGATATAGGATGTAACCTCCATCCCATTGGAAAGACGTACCCTGGCGACTTTACGAAGCGCGGAGTTCGGCTTTTTCGGGGTAGAAGTTCTGATAGCAGTACAGACACCCCTCTTTTGCGGGGAATTCTGATCAATGGCCGTCCTTTTTTTGGAGTTCCAACCTTTCAAAAGCGCTGGAGCCGTAGATTTTTTGACCTGGACTTCTCTGCCCTTGCGTACAAGCTGGTTAAATGTCGGCATATTGCACCTCCTCTTTTTAAAATAATAATTGACGCGGGCGTAAAAAACACCCGCGTCAATTATTATACCCCCAGTTGGGGAACTTTGTCAATCCTTACGAAAAATTTTCTCATTTTCGTCGGGATGCACAAATAAAGCTTTTTACACCGGTGTATTCTCTGGCACTGGCGCCGGAGAAACAGCAGCCATGGAAGCCTGCGGGAAAGCAATTACATTGCTTTCCGGAGCCAGTTCCGCAACTTCTGTCTTTTCTTCGGCAGGTTCCGATGCATTTACAGTGTTTACCAGTTCCAGGGTGTCATAATCTACCGTGCCAGTGCCTGCGGGCACCAGCTTGCCGATGATAACATTTTCTTTCAGCCCCAGCAGATGATCGACTTTGCCTTTGATGGCAGCTTCGGTCAGTACGCGGGTTGTTTCCTGGAAGGAAGCGGCAGACATAAAGGAATCGGTAGCCAGAGAAGCTTTTGTAATACCTAAAAGCACAGGCATTCCTTCTGCCGGGCGGCGGCATCCGCCGTCTTCCTCATTCAGCTTCTGGATTTCATTATTTATGCTGGCCATTTCCGTTTTATCTACCGTAGCGCCGATAATTAAGGAAGTATCCCCGCCGTCGACAATACGGACTTTACGCATCATCTGGCGGACAATTACTTCGATATGCTTGTCGTTGATGTCAACGCCCTGGGTACGGTAGGTGCGCTGTACTTCCTTAATCAGATAGTCCTGAACTGCCAAATGGCCGCAAACCGTCAGGATTTCGTTGGGTTCCACAGCGCCTTCGGTAATGAGATCACCTTTTTTGATGGTATCCCCGGAGCTGACCCGCAAAGTGGAACCATAGACGATCTGCCGTTCAAACCGTTCCCCGTCGTCAGCCGTAACGACTACAAAGTCGCTGCCTTTTGGATCTTTTTCAAAGGAAACAACCCCGTCCAAATGGGAAATAACAGCACTGTTTTTTGGTTTACGGGCTTCAAAAAGCTCCTCAACACGGGGAAGACCCTGTGTAATATCTGCGGCAGAAGCAATACCTCCTGTATGGAAGGTACGCATTGTCAACTGTGTACCCGGTTCACCGATGGACTGGGCGGCAATAATGCCGACAGCTTCCCCGATTCCCACAGGCTGGGCGTTGGCCAGGTTTGCCCCATAGCATTTGGCGCAAACCCCTAATTTTGCTTCGCAGTTTAAAGGCGTCCGGATTTTTACTTCTGTAAAGCCTGCGTCGCGGATCCGTTTGGCGTCGGCTTCGTTCATCATCTTATCCCGGGAAACCAAGACTTCCCCGGTTTTGGGATCGATAATATCTTCCGCTACGTAACGGCCTATCAGCCGTTCGTTCAAATCTTCGATAACACGGCCGCTGTCCACAATATCGCAAACAACGATACCTTCATGGGTGCCGCAGTCATGTTCCCGGATAATAACATCCTGGGAAACGTCTACCAGGCGGCGGGTCAGGTAACCGGAGTCAGCAGTACGCAAAGCCGTATCAGCCAAGCCTTTCCGGGCACCCCGGGAGGACTGGAAGTATTCCAAAATGTTAAGCCCTTCCCGGTAATTGGACTTAATTGGGATTTCAATGGCCCGGCCGGAAGTATTGGCGATCAAGCCGCGCATCCCGGCAAGCTGCCGGATCTGATCCATAGAACCACGGGCGCCGGAATCCGCCATCATATAGATGGGGTTATGTTTTCCGAATGTGTTTTGCAGGGCATCTTTTACTCTGGAGGAACAGTCATTCCAGGTAGAAACCACCCGTTCATAGCGCACATCATCAGAAATAAAACCACGGTCATACTGGCGTTTAATGGCGTCAACTTTTTTCTCTGCTTCGGCAATAAACTGGGCTTTTTCCGGCGGAATTTCCGCATCAAAAACGGCAACCGTAATAGCGCCCCTGGTGGAATATTTAAAGCCCTGGGCTTTTACCCGGTCTAATACTTCGGCAGTTTTAGCAGTACCATAGGTACGAATACATTTATCAATAATTTTCCCCAATTCTTTTTTGCGGACCAAGAAACCGATTTCCAGATCAAAGACATGATCCGGATCGGAACGGTCAACATAGCCCAAATCCTGGGGAATGGGATCGTTAAAGATGATGCGGCCTACGGTAGCATCAATAATATGAGAAACCCGTTCATCTCCCACCTGCTTTGTCACACGGACACGGATGGGGGCATGTAAGCCCACAGCGCCAGCCTGATAAGCCATAATGGCCTCATTGAAGTCACGGAATACTTTACCGGCGCCTTTTTCATCTTCCCGAACCATGGTCAGGTAATAGGAACCCAATACCATGTCCTGGGTAGGAACAGTTACAGGTTTGCCGTCGGAGGGCTTCAACAGGTTGTTGGCAGCCAGCATCAGGAAACGGGCTTCGGACTGGGCCTCGGCGGACAAAGGCAGATGGACAGCCATCTGATCCCCGTCAAAGTCCGCATTATAAGCGGTACAAACCAGAGGATGGAGCTTTAAGGCGCGGCCTTCAACCAGGATCGGTTCAAAAGCCTGGATGCCTAAGCGGTGCAGGGTAGGGGCACGGTTCAGCAGTACAGGATGATCCTTGATAACAACTTCCAAAGCATCCCAAACATCTTTTACCGTAGCCCGTTCCACCATTTTACGGGCATTTTTGATATTGGTGGCAACTTTTAAATCTACCAGCCGTTTCATAACAAAAGGCTTAAACAATTCCAAGGCCATTTCTTTCGGCAGGCCGCACTGATACATTTTCAGCTCCGGCCCGACAACGATAACGGAACGACCGGAATAGTCAACACGTTTTCCCAGCAGATTCTGACGGAAACGGCCCTGCTTGCCCTTCAGCATGTCAGACAAAGATTTCAAAGGCCGGTTGTTGGGGCCGGTAACAGGACGGCCCCGGCGCCCATTGTCAATGAGGGCGTCCACAGCTTCCTGGAGCATCCGTTTTTCATTGCGTACAATGATGTCAGGAGCACCCAGTTCCAGAAGCTTTTTCAAACGGTTGTTCCGGTTGATTACCCGGCGGTAAAGATCGTTTAAATCACTGGTAGCGAAACGGCCGCCGTCTAATTGAACCATAGGACGGATATCCGGCGGGATTACCGGGATCACATCCAGAATCATCCATTCCGGCCGGTTATGGCTGTAACGGAAAGCTTCCACCACTTCCAGCCGTTTTAGCAGCTTAATTCGTTTCTGGCCTGCGGCAGTTTCCAGATCGGTTTTCAATTCCTCGGAAAGTTTATCCAGATCGATTTCTGCCAGCAGTTCCCGGACAGCTTCCGCGCCCATACCGGCCCGGAAATCATCCTCATAAGCTTCTTTCATTTCCCGGTATTCCTTTTCGGACAAAAGGGAATACTTTTTCAAATTTGTAATACCGGGATCGATTACCACATAGGAAGCAAAATAAAGAACCTTTTCCAGCAAACGGGGGGACATATTTAACAGCAGGCCCATACGGGAGCTGGTGCCTTTAAAATACCAGATATGGGAAACCGGGGCAGCCAGTTCAATATGGCCCATTCTTTCCCGGCGCACCTTGGAACGGGTTACTTCAACACCGCAGCGTTCACAGACCTTGCCTTTATAACGGATGCGTTTATAGCGTCCGCAGTAACATTCCCAGTCTTTCATTGGCCCGAAAATACGTTCGCAAAACAGGCCGTCCCGTTCCGGCTTCAAGGTACGGTAATTGATGGTTTCCGGTTTTTTTACTTCACCCCAAGACCATTTCCGGATCAGATCCGGAGAAGCCAATCCGATTTTGATCGATTCAAACACATTGAATTCCAAACGCGAACCCCTCTTTCTTTATACGCTCAATCAGAAGCTTTCGTCGTCGTCCCGGATCCCGCTGATCCCTAATTCTTCAATCGGGTCGAACCTGTCGTCCAGCCCTTCTTCCAGATCCACGTCCAAAAGATCAATATCACCTTCGGGTTCTTCTTCGCCGTCCAGGTGCTCAATATCGAACCCGTCGTCAAATTCTTCCGTCACTTCCACGCCTTCCATCAGGCTGTCATCCACAGGCGTCAGGCCCATGTTGTCATCATCATCAAAGCTTTGTTTCAGATCGATCTCGTTATTGTCTTTATCTAATACCCGCATATCCAGACCCAAAGACTGCAGTTCCTTAATCAGAACTTTAAAGGATTCCGGAATACCAGGTTTTGGAACATTTTTGCCTTTTACAATGGCTTCAAAGGTTTTCACACGGCCAACCACGTCATCCGATTTTACAGTCAGAATTTCCTGCAAGGTATATGCCGCGCCGTAAGCTTCCAAAGCCCAAACTTCCATTTCCCCGAAACGCTGGCCGCCGAACTGGGCCTTGCCGCCCAAAGGCTGCTGGGTGACTAAGGAATACGGGCCAGTGGAACGGGCATGGATCTTATCATCAACCAGATGGTGGAGCTTCAGGAAGTACATATAGCCTACTGTAACGGGATTATCGAAAGGCTCTCCGGTTCTGCCGTCATACAAAACGGTTTTACCGTCCGGGGAAAGCCCGGCTTCCTTCAGACATTCGGCAATATCTTTTTCGTTGGCGCCGTCGAAAACAGGCGTCATTACTTTCCAGCCCAATTCAGAAGCAGCCCGGCCCAGATGGACTTCCAATACCTGGCCGATATTCATACGGGAAGGCACGCCCAAAGGATTCAATACAATATCTAGGGGACGCCCGTCAGGCAGGTACGGCATATCTTCCTGAGGCAGAACCCGGGATACAACACCCTTATTTCCATGACGGCCTGCCATTTTATCCCCTACGCTGATTTTACGTTTCTGGGCAATATAACAGCGTACCACCATATTGACCCCTGGGGACAATTCGTCGCAGTTTTCCCGGGTAAATACTTTGACATCCAGAATAATGCCATATTCCCCATGGGGCACCCGTAAGGAAGTATCCCGGACTTCCCGGGCCTTTTCGCCGAAGATGGCCCGCAGCAGCCGTTCCTCCGCGTTGAGTTCCGTTTCCCCTTTCGGAGTAACCTTACCCACCAGAATGTCACCGGCGCGGACTTCCGTACCCACGCGGATAATGCCCCGCTCGTCCAATTCACGCAGGGCGTCTTCACCTACGTTTGGGATGTCGCGGGTAATTTCTTCCGGCCCTAATTTGGTGTCACGGGCTTCTGTTTCATATTCCACAATATGGATGGAAGTATAAATATCATTGCGAACCAGTTTTTCATTGATTAAAACGGCATCCTCGTAGTTATACCCTTCCCAGGTCATGAAGCCAATGAGCATATTGCGGCCCAAAGCGATTTCGCCATAGCTGGTGGAAGGCCCGTCAGCGATAACCTGGCCTTTGCTGACGATTTCATTTTTCACGACAATAGGCCGCTGATTGACACAGGTTCCCTGGTTGGAACGCATAAATTTAATCAGATGATAATTATGGCGTTCGCCTTTTTCATCCCGGATAACAATTTCGTTGGCGCAAACATTTTCCACAACACCGTCATGCTTTGACAGCACCACCACGCCGGAGTCCACCGCAGATTTATATTCCATACCGGTGCCTACAATCGGGGCTTCGGTCTGGAGCAGGGGAACAGCCTGACGCTGCATGTTAGCGCCCATCAGGGCACGGTTTGCGTCGTCATTTTCCAGGAATGGGATCATTGCCGTAGCAACGGAAACCACCATTTTAGGGGAAACATCCATATAATCGACTTTTTCCCGTTCGCAGATCATAACGGCATCCCGGTAACGGACACTGACTTTTTCATTGGCAAAGGTTCCGTCGGGATTCAAAGGTTCATTGGCCTGGGCAACGATAAACTGATCTTCAATATCAGCAGTCATATACTGGACTTCATCGGAAACTTTTCCGGTTCCTTTTTCCACCTTACGGTAAGGGGCTTCAATAAAGCCATACTCATTGATGCGGGCAAAGGTCGCCAGATAAGAGATCAAACCGATGTTCGGGCCTTCAGGGGTTTCAATAGGACACATGCGTCCATAATGGCTGTAATGAACGTCACGGACTTCAAATCCTGCCCGGTCACGGGACAAACCGCCGGGGCCTAAGGCAGACAGCCTGCGCTTATGGGTCAATTCTGCCAGAGGGTTGGTCTGATCCATAAACTGGCTCAAAGGGGAAGAACCAAAAAATTCTTTAATGGACGCCACCACAGGACGGATATTGATTAGAGCCTGAGGCGTTACGACCTCCATATCCTGGGCCTGCGTAGCCATACGTTCCCGGATAACCCGTTCCATACGGGAAAAACCGATCCGGAACTGGTTTTGCAGCAGCTCGCCAACGCTGCGGATACGGCGGTTTCCCAAGTGGTCAATATCATCTGTAACGCCAATATGATGGCCTAAACCGCACAAATAGTTGATGGTAGCAAAAATATCATCTTTAATAATGTGTTTCGGGATCAAATCATCCCGGCTGGCAGCAATACGGGCTTTCAAATCCGTATCGTCACCTTCCAGAATTTCCCTTAAGACACAGAAACGGACTTTTTCATTGATTTCGACTTCAGCGGGGTCGAAATCCACAAAATCCTTTAAATCCACCATGCCGTTGGAAATAATTTTAAATTCCTTGTCATCTTCCAGCTTGACAAAGACAGTATCTACACCGCATTTTCCAATCCGTTTTGCCAGATCCCGGGTGATTACGCTTCCGGCTTCTGCCAGCAGCTCCCCGGTCATAGGATCGGCAACGGGACGGGAAAGGGTCTGGCCGGAAATCCGGTGGACAATATCCAGCTTTTTATTATATTTATAGCGTCCGACTTTCGACAAATCATACCGGCGGGGATCGAAAAACAGGTTATCCAAATGGGTCTGGGCAGACTCCACCGTAGGAGGCTCCCCAGGACGGAGCCTGCGGTAAACTTCCAGCAAAGCTTCGTCCGTATTGGCTGTGCTGTCCTTCTCCAAAGTAGCCAGAATACGTTCGTCATCCCCAAGGAATTCCAAAATATCCTCATTGGAAGAAAGCCCCAAAGCCCGGATAAAAGTAGTAACCGGGAGTTTGCGGTTTTTATCAATACGCACATAAAAAATATCATTGGAATCTGTTTCATATTCCAGCCAGGCGCCCCGGTTAGGGATAACGGTGCTGGTATACAGCTCCTTACCGCTTTTATCCCGGGAAAAATCATAATAGACGCCAGGGGAACGGACCAACTGGGAAACGATAACACGTTCCGCGCCATTGATGATGAAGGTGCCGCTGTCAGTCATCAGCGGGAAATCGCCCATGAAAATATCCTGTTCCTTGACTTCCCCGGTTTCCTTGTTGAGGAGGCTGGCACGGATGCGCAATGGCGCAGCATAAGTAGCATCCCGTTCTTTACATTCCTCAATGGTATATTTCGGTTTGTCGTCAAGGTGATAATCAATAAAATCCAGCACCAGGTTGTCCTGGTAATCGGTGATGGAAGATACGTCCCGGAAGACTTCCTTCAACCCCTCGTCCAGAAACCACTGATACGAGTTTTTCTGCACTTCAATCAGGTTTGGCATTGAAAGGACCTCGTTGATGTGAGAGAAACTCATGCGTGTCGTCTTTCCCTGTTTCACCGGCTTGACATTCACCATAGGCTTTTGTTCAACTCCATTCATCTGATTTGCGCACCAGCCGCAGCCCTGCCGCGCATCCCACTTGCTGTATCTGTCCTGTGCGCCGGCGCATCCTTTAGGAAGCAAAAAAATGTCATAAGCTTCCATAACCGCCCATTCCTAAAGCCTGCGATATTGTGCAAATAAAATAATTTTTTAGGTTATTTCCTGCGAAAATTTGCACAATCCTATTGCCAACGCTGTCGAAATATGGTATACTATTACAGAATAGACGCACACTAATCCATTTTGATACAGTATATCATGTTATCACACAATCCTCAATTTGTCAATGATTTTTCCAAAAATATTTTAACGGCAACCCTCCTGTTTTCCTGGAGAGGATTGCCGTTTTTGTATCCTATTATACGGATCGGGGAAAATTTTTGCGGCAGCTATCAAGCGTTGACATAAGCCCGGAAAGCCTGGTAAGTGGAATAAACGTCCAGCTTTGAAACGATTTCAAAGGGAGCATGCATGGATAATACCGGAACGCCCACATCGACTACATCCACATTGAAAGCGGCTACAAATTTTGCAACGGTGCCGCCGCCGCCAGCATCCACTTTGCCCAGCTCCCCGGTCTGCCAGCTTACATTGGCTTCATCCAGGATATTCCGTACCTGGGCCATAAATTCAGCACTGGCCTGGCTGGTGCTGCTTTTGCCGCCGGAACCGGTATACTGGGTGATAACCACGCCATAATTCAGGTAAGCGCAGTTGCGTTTTTCCAGGGTATCGGGATAAGTGGGATCGAAAGCGGCATTGACATCCGCAGACAGGCAGTTGGAATGGGAAAGAACCTGGCCGGCAGATAAGCCAAAGGGGCGTGCCAAATCCTCTATGAAATAGGCCATAAAACGGGAATGGAGGCCGGTATTTCCATCGGAACCGGTTTCCTCTTTGTCAGCAAAGACTGTCAGGATGGTTTGTTCCGGAGCGTCACATTCCAAAGCAGCCATCAAAGACGTATAAGCACATACCCGGTCATCATGGCCGTAAGCGCCGATCATGGACCGATCCAGGCCAATATCCCTTGCCTGGAAAGCAGGGACCATCGTTAATTCCGCCGACAGGAAATCGCTTTCAATGATGCCGTATTTTTCATTGAGGAGCCTCATAATATTGAGCTTTACCCGTTCGCTTTGTTTATCGTCTTTGAAGGGGCGGCATCCTACTAAAACATTAAGCTCCTCACCTTTGACGCCCTCCTGCAAAGTCCGTTTCATCTGTTCTTTTGCCAGATGGGGCAGCAGATCGGTAATAGTAAAAGCAGGATCTTCCGGATCTTCCCCTAAAGCTACATTTAAGGTTTCACCATTTTTCTTGATAATGACCCCATGGAGGGCTAATGGGATAGCAGTCCACTGGTATTTTTTAATGCCGCCATAATAGTGGGTTTTGAACATGGCAAGCTGGGCTTCTTCATAGAGGGGGACAGGCTTCAGATCCAAACGGGGGGAATCCACATGGCTGGCCATAATGCGGACGCCTTCGGACAAAGGCTTTTTGCCCATGGTGCAAAGGATCAAAGCCTTCCCCCGGTTGTTATAATAGATTTTTTCCCCTGGCTGGTAGGCCTTGCCCGGTTCAAAAGGCTGATACCCTTGTTTTTGAACCATTTCCACAATGTGGGCAACCGCTTCCCGTTCTGTCTTGCAGGCATCCAGGAAAGCTTTGTAAGGCCCGCAGAAATCCTGTGCAGCCTGTTCTGTGGCGTCATCCACTGTGAGGCCCATATTTTTCCGGTTCAGCAGCAGTTTTTCAGCCAGCAATTCAGCTTCTGTTTTTTTCTCGTTTTCCATAAGAAAATCTCCTCCTGAAATAAAATTACATGTCATATAATTCCTGATAGATCTCCATTGTTTTGCAGACTTTATGGACATAAGCTGCCGTATCGCCAAAAGGGATATTGGTGATAATTTTCCCATCCGGCGCATATTCCGGATCAGCCAGCCATTTCATGGCGTTGGTGCGCCCGGCATGGTAAGCGCATAAAGCATTTTCCACAAAGTCAAATTCATCCAGGAACATCCGCAGCATTTCGGAACCGCAGTCAATATTAACCTCCGGTTCAAATAACATTTCCGGGTCCATTGGCTTTTGGCCCTGGCGCATCCGCACCCAGTCGAAAGCATCTGAAGTTACCTGCATCAGGCCCCGGGCGTCTATCGTAGCAACAGGGCCTACCGCCTGAGGATTAAAGCTGCTTTCGGTACGGATTACAGCATAAATCAGGGCAGGCTCCAGACCTTTTTCGGTACAGACTTTTTCCACCAGATCGGAATATTTTAGAGGATAAGACCTCCGGTAAAATTCCGTCAAACCGGTCCGTATAAAAAATCCTGACACCAAAAGAGCCAGCGCCAGAATAACCACTTCCCGGAACAATGACCTGTGTCGTCTTGATTTTTTACGCAAGGGGCACCTCGTTTGTAGGATTTTCTATCTCGTTTTCAATGGGATCTTCCGGTGGTGTTTCCTGTTCTGGAGCATCTTCCTTTTCCGGAGCGTCATCCCCGGCAGGCAGGGCAGCCTGGGGAGCCGGCTCAGGAGGTTCTGATTTTTCCCGGAGAGCCTGTTCCAGCAGTCCCCATAATTCAATAAAAGAAAGGCGCAGGGCATCGGTATCGCCGTCATTCCGTAAAATATGGCCGGCCCGGGCCAAATAGAAATCATCTTTTTTCTGGGCAGAAATGCGCAGGCGGGCATCTTCTTCTGTCATCCCATCCCGGGCCATAATCCGCTGGCAGCGGGTTTCCTCCCCGGCCAGAACAGCAACTACCGTGTCACACCGTTCATGAAGCCCTGCTTCATAAAGGGTAGGCGCATCTAATACCACAAAAGGGGCTGTACCGCAGGCGGCTTCAATTTTTTCCTCGACATTCTGGACGATATGGGGATAGGTGATTTCATTGAGCCGTTCTAATTTTTCTTTATCTGAAAAGCATAATTTCGCCAGTTTTTTCCGGTTCAAAGTCCCTTCCGCAGTAATAATTTCCGTACTGTATTCCAATACCAAATCAGCCAGACATTCCGGGGAACCGTCAATGGTATCCCTTGCAATTTCGTCCGCGTCCAGGACAACGGCGCCCCGGTCAGAAAAAAGCTTGCCTGCGGTGCTTTTCCCGGCGCCGGTAGGGCCTGTCAATCCAATAATCAGCGTATCTTCATGGTCTTCTATCACAAATTCCCCTCCCCTGCCTGTTTTAATTTTTCCGCCTGATCCGCCAGCATTAAGGCGTCCAGTAATTCCCGCATGTCCCCGTTTAAAACACTTTCCAGTTTATACAGGGTCAAACCGATCCGGTGATCGGTGACACGGCCCTGGGGGAAATTATACGTGCGTATCCGTTCGCTGCGGTCGCCGGAACCCACCTGGAGCTTCCGCTGGGAGGCAATTTTTTCATCCTGTTCCCGTGTTTTAATATCCAGTAACCGGGACCGCAGGACTTTTAAAGCTTTATCTTTATTTTTATACTGGCTCCGTTCATCCTGACATTCCACAACCATGCCGGTAGGCAGATGGGTCACACGGATGGCAGACGAAGTTTTATTAACATGCTGCCCGCCTGCGCCGCTGGAGCGGAAGGTATCAATTTGCAGATCCTTTGGATCAATTTCCAGTTCCACTTCTTCTGCTTCAGGCAAAACGGCCACGGTAGCGGCAGAAGTATGGATACGCCCTTGGGTTTCCGTTTCCGGAACCCGCTGTACCCGATGGGCGCCGCTTTCATATTTTAAACGGGAATAGGCATTTTCCCCGTCAATGGAAAGGGATATTTCTTTATACCCCCCTAATTCTGTTTCATTGGCATTTAATATTTCCCACCGCCAGCCCTGGCTTTCCGCGTACATGGTATACATACGGAATAAAGAGCCGGCAAATAAAGCAGCTTCTTCGCCGCCAACGCCGCCCCGGATTTCCATAATGACATTTTTTTCATCATTGGGGTCCTTGGGAAGAAGCAGGATTTTTAATTCCGGTTCCAGCCGTTCCAAATCATTCCGGCTGGTTTCCAGCTGTTCCTGGCAAAGCTCCCGCAGATCTTTATCCAGCCCGCCTTCCTCCAGCATTTCTTTGGCTTCCGTATAGGAATCTCGGGCTGCCCGGTATTCCTGATATTTTTCAACCAAAGGGGCCAGTTTTTTATATTCTTTCATCAGTGCGGCATATTGCGCCGGGTCCCCGGCGATACCTGGTTCTGCCAGCTTCCGGCTGATTTCCTCATGCCGGGCCGCTACCGCATCCAACCTGTCAAGCATGTTCTTGATTCTCTCCGTTTCCCATCAGTGCCTGCCGGTTCAGTTCGATTCCATTCCGCAGCACCCGTTTGATGTTCTTTTCCACTTTTCCACGGGGAACCATCACTTCCCGTCCGCATTTTGTACAGCGGATGCGGAAATCCATCCCTACACGCCCCACAGAAAATGTGTTGCAGCCGCAGGGATGGGGCTTTTTCATCAGTAAGGTATCCCCAACCAAAATATGCACAGTTTTTTGGTCCCCCTTTCCATATTTCTTATATTATATCGGAAAATAAAGCCTAACGCAACCTTCCAGGAATGGAAAAAGCCCTTGATTTTTTGATTTCTCCAAATCTTTTCCGAAATTGCTCTAAAACAGCCTTGCCTGTGCATATAATTGCCATGTTCAAGTATGTTGAAAAGGCCCGTCGGGCGCAAACAGCCATTATACCGGGCTGCAAAAGAGGAGGCTGCAAAAATGTCATATTATTATCCCGAAGGCGCGCTGTGGGAAATGCCTGAAAACCGGGCCTCATTCGCGACTTTAGCCGCTATGGAACAAGCGAAGGCTGCGGGGAAAATTTTAGAAAGCCGTGCTCTGATTTGTGATGCACATCATGATCTGATTGTAGATATGGGAGCATGGCGGGGGATCATCCCCCGGGAAGAAGGGGCTATGGGAATCGCCAGTGGTGCGACCCGGGATATAGCCATGATTTCCCGGGTCAATAAGCCGGTCTGCTATAAAATCACATCTTTTGAGCGGCAGGGGGACCGGGTGGTTCCCTATTTATCCCGCCGGGCGGCCCAGGAAGAATGTGTGGAGCAGTATATTAAAATGCTGCGGCCTGGGGACGTAATTCCAGCCCGTGTAACCCGTTTAGACAGTTTTGGCTGTTTTGTAGATATTGGATGCGGACTGCCGTCCCTGATCCCCATTGACGCCATTTCCGTCAGCCGGATTTCTCATCCCAGGGACCGGTTTCTTCCGGGCCAGTCCATTTATGCCATCGTCCGTTCCGTAGAGGAGGGCGGCAGGGTATGCCTTTCCCATAAAGAACTGCTGGGTACATGGGAAGAAAATGCCGCCCATTTTTCCCCAGGGGAAACGGTTTCCGGGATCGTCCGTTCCGTAGAAAATTATGGGATTTTTGTAGAACTGGCCCCGAATTTAGCGGGCCTGGCCGAACCAAAGGAAGGGGTTCACGCCGGGCAGCATGCCAGTGTATATATCAAAAGCCTGATTCCGGAACGGATGAAAATAAAGCTGATATTAGTTGACGCTTTTGACGGGGAAGCCCGTCAGCCGGAATTTACTTATTATTTCACAGGGAGCCATATGGATTATTGGCGTTATTCCCCGGAAAATTCCCACCGTACCGTAGAAACTGTTTTTGGGAAGCCATAGGCTTCCCAAAAAACAGACTGTATAAGGTTTATGGCATATTATCATTCAATAACCGTTCCCGGTAAGCCCGGGCAGCTTGTTCTGTTTTATTATCCCCAAAAGTATAATAAATTTTTCCCTGCAAATCATCTGGAAGGTATTGCTGTTTTACATAGTGGTTGGGATAATCGTGGGGGTATTTATAAAACTGGCCTTTTTGTTCCACTTCGGCCCCGTCATAATGTTTATTTTGCAGGCAGCGGGGAATCCGTCCCACATGGCCTCCGTGAATGTCAGCAATAGCGGCATCAATCGCCATATATGCGGAATTGGATTTGGGGGCAGTTGCCAGCAGAACCACAGCCTGGGCCAGAGGGATGCGGGCTTCCGGCAGGCCAAGCTGCAAAGCAGAATCCACACAGCTTTTTACGATGACAGCAGCCATGGGATAAGCAAGGCCAATATCTTCACTGGCGATCACCAGTAACCTGCGGCAGGGGGACAGTAAGTCCCCTGCTTCCAGCAGCCTGCCTAAATAATGGAGGGCAGCATTTTCGTCGGAACCCCGGATGGATTTCTGTAAAGCGGAAACCAGATCATAATGTTCATCTCCACCCCGGTCGTAGCGGACAGCACTTTTCTGGGCAATTTCTTTTGCCGCGGATAAGGAAATGACCCCGTCCTGGGCAGCCGCTGTCAGCAGTTCCACAGCATTTAAGCTTTTCCGCACGTCGCCTCCGCAGGCTTGGGAAATGTATTCCGCAACTCCATCTTCCATCTGGGGGGAAACCCCGTAATAATCAGCGGCTTTGATAAAAGCCCGTTCTACGGCCTGCTGGATTTCTTCCGGGTCCACAGGCTTAAATTCAAATACGGTGGAACGGGACAGGATTGCATTATATACATAAAAATAAGGATTTTCTGTGGTAGACGCAATCAATGTAACAGAACCGTCTTCGATAAATTCCAATAAAGTCTGCTGCTGTTTTTTATTCAGGTATTGGATTTCATCTAAATATAATACAATCCCCCGGATGCCGTCTATGGTATCCCGCTGTTCCACAACGCCCCGGATATCTGCGGTAGAAGCTGTTGTCCCATTTAAACGGCACAGCTTCTTTTTTGCCTGTTTGGCAATGATAGAAGCAACGGTAGTTTTTCCAACCCCGGGAGGGCCATAAAAAATCAGGTTTGGGATATTTCCTGATTCAATGGCTTTCCGCAGTACTTTTCCAGGGCCTAATATATGTTTTTGCCCCACTACTTCATCCAATGTCTGGGGCCGGATTCGATCTGCTAATGGCATTATTGATATAACGGATGCTTCGCGCACAGGGCTGCAACCCCGATACGGATTTCATCTGCTTTCCTTTCTAAATCAGTGGCAGCTAAATACATAAACTGCGCAATTTTTTCCATATCATCTTCCTGGAATCCGCGGGTGGTAACAGCCGGAGTCCCTACCCGCAGGCCGCTTGTAATAAAGGTTTTCTGGGGATCGTTAGGAATGGCGTTTTTGTTGGCAGTGATGGACACTTCGTCCAGCATGTGCTCATATTCTTTGCCGGTCAGATGGAATTCCCGCAAATCCACTAAAGCCAAATGGTTGTCGCTTCCTCCGGCAACCAGACGGAATCCCCGATTGGTCAGTGCTTTTGCCAGGGCCTGACAGTTTAAAACTACCTGGTGCTGGTAGGCTTTAAAAGCAGGGGTTAAAGCTTCTCCCAGACAAACGGCTTTTGCCGCAATAATATGCTCTAAAGGGCCGCCCTGGGTGCCGGGGAATACAGCTTTATCAATTTGTTTTCCCAGGGCTTCCCGACAAAGGATCATGCCGCCCCGGGGGCCTCTTAAAGTTTTATGGGTGGTAGTTGTAACAATATCCGCATAAGGCACAGGGGAAGGATGCTCACCGGCTGCCACCAGCCCGGCAATATGGGCCATATCCACCATAAAATAGGCATTGATTTCTTTTGCAATTTCGGAAAGGGTTTTAAAGTCAATGGTTCTGGGATAAGCCGAAGCCCCGGCTACCAGCATTTTTGGCTGATGTTCTTTTGCCAAAGCCCGTACTTTGTCATAATCAATCAGTCCGGTTTCCGGATCAACGCCGTATGAAATAAAATGATAATATTTCCCGGATAAATTAGCGGGGGAACCATGGGTTAAATGGCCGCCATCGGCTAAACTCATTCCCAATACTGTATCTCCAGGCTCTAATAAAGCGAAATAAACAGCTAAATTGGCTTGTGCGCCGGAATGGGGCTGTACATTAACATGTTCTGCCCCGAACAATTTTTTTGCCCTGCGGATTGCAATATTTTCGACTTCATCTACCCACTGACAGCCGCCATAATAACGTTTTCCTGGCAGGCCCTCCGCATATTTATTGGTAAGCACAGAACCCATAGCTGCGATTACTGCGGGGCTTACAATATTTTCGGAAGCGATCAGTTCAATGCTGTCCCGCTGCCGGCCCAGTTCCCGGTTCATAGCCTGTCCTACCTCTGGATCTGCTTCTGCGACAAATCCTATCGTATCGATTAGGTTCCCATACATATGGATTTCCTCCTTTTCTATTTTGTGCAGGTTTTTACTGGCTTCAGTATAACATTTCCAAGCAAAAGCCGCAAGGAGGAACTTTATCTCCATATAACAGTATCTTCAAATTTTTTCCGTGGTCTTGCTTCAGGGAATTCATTTGGATAACCGAATGCAACTGCTGCAACAAGCTGTCCCGGGCTATTGAGCCATTGGCACAATTCGGAATATGCAAAATAAATATCACAGATCCATAGACTGCCGATTCCTTTTTCCGCAGCGGCAAGAAGCATATTTTGTATGGAAGCACCTATGGACTGGATATTGCAAATTTCGGAGATCCGTTCTTCGGGAGATAAGCCTGCCAGAATACTTTTTCCCAAGGAATTCATAACGAATACAATAACAGGCGCCTCTGTCATACTATCAACCGTATATTTTGCCCCGGCAATATGCTGTTTACTCTGGGGCAATAAAGGGTTTTCCTTTTCTTCCCTTGCGATCCCTTGGCGGAATATTTTCAGCATTTCTTCTTTTTCCTTGCCTTGCACAACAATGAATTCCCACGGCTGCCTGTTCTTAGAAGAAGGGGCTTTCATTCCGCTTTGGATAATATCTGTAATATCTTCTTTTGAAATGGGCGTATTTAAAAATTTTCTTATACTCCGTCTGTCATAAATTGCAGGAATCATTTTTTCTCACCTTCCAATCCAGGCTTATGATTCTTTACTCACAAGGATTTTTTCAAATTTTTTCTCTGACAGGATTTCATGGGTTACAAGCTGGCCGTCATAAAAAAGAGAAAAGGTTGTAAAAGGTGTCGGTGCATTTTGAGCTTCCTCTCTGGTCTGAATGTGGACAGACTGAAAAACAGCGTTTCGTGCCTTTGCCATATTTTCAAGCAATGGCACATACTTAGCCGTAAAAGGACATTGATTTGTATAATATAACACAAAACCTTTTGGTATATTTTCATGTACATGCACTGTATTTTGAAAGCAAGGTTTATCTGTATTCGGATCAAAGGGCAGGTACATTAATGCCAGTATAGATTTTTCCATTTTTACATCGGACAGCGGCTCCTACGGTATGATTATTATTTTCTTTCTATAAATGAGCAAATTCAGGAATTGACGAAAGCAGACCGGCAGCGGTGAAGGCCGGTGAGGAAGGGCACA
>RAZJ01000151.1 GCA_003612625.1 bacterium 1XD42-1
ACGCCCTTTTTCGCCCAGCGGTTTATCCGAACATAGATCACGTGCCAATCTCCGTATTCTTTGGGCAAGCTCCTCCATTTGCACCCATTTTCCACTACGTATAGCACTGCATTCAATACGTCCAGGTTGCTGATTTTGGCTGGTTTCCGCTGTTTGGGAAAGCACTCTTTGATTTGCTCGTATTGCTCTTTCTTTATTTCCATTCTTTAATTATATCACAATCCAACTTATGTGAACACTACCTAGAAGAATGTTCTGATAATAGAGAAAATTCCAATTCATTTTGTCAATAGAAAAATAACTTTTCTGAAATTTTTTCAAAAATCAAGTGATATTCTCACAAAAGAAAGCACACTTATAAATTGTGTGCTTTCTTTTTTATCTTATTCAATTAGCAGAATGAAGCAGTCAGATTAAATTCAATTTATTGAAATCTGTTTGTGACACATGGCAGTTTCCGTTTTCGCAAAGATACCACACTGTATTTTTGGATACCGGATAAGATTTTGTAAAAGGTGCAACTTCTGACAGTTCCCTTTCATTTTCCGCTGACTTAAACAGACTGCTTAAATCATGTGCCGGATGTTCGCGGTAATAGGCTAAAAGTTCCTTTGGCAGTTCTGTTCCGGTGCAGATCAGTTCTTTATGTGGATAGAGCGATTTTGCCATAGCCACTAATGAGTAACTGTGTGCCGCTGGATATTCTTTGATCTGTCCTGCCATAAACCTATGCTGACGGTCTGCTGCCTTCCGAAACACGATTTCACCTGTAAGTGACACAAGTTCTTCTAATACTATTTCAGCAACGGAATTTCCAGATGGAATTGCTCCGTCATAAGTTTCTTTGGGGCGAGTAATCAGCGGCTCGGCATCATGAGCAGTCAGATAATATCCGCCATTTTTCTTATCTTCAAATAAATCTATCATCTGCTTTATCCGAAGTGCTGCCTCTTTCAGATAACTGGTTTTAAATGTGGAACCGTATAACACAATCAAAGCAAGCGCATATACCGCATAATCATCAAGTTGGCCTAAGTGGGCAGTCTCTCCATCACAGTAACGAAGGAAAAGCTGGTTCTTTTCATCCGTCATTTTTTTACGGATAAAACTTTGGGCTTTTACCGCAGCATCGGTATATTGTGAATTATCAAGAACCAAACCTAATCTTGCCAGTGCAATAATTGTCCATGCGTTCCATGACAGTAGGATTTTATCATCAAGATGAAGCTGCGTTCTTAATTTTCTATATTCGCGAAGCCTCTTCAGACAGGGATCATCTATATCCCATGGAGGACTATTTTTTCCAATGCGGTTAGGAATGCTTTTCCCTTCAAAATTGCCCTGTTCTGTAATATCATACTCCTCGCAAAATTTCATACCATCTTTTTCACCAAGTATTTTTAAAATTTCATCAGGAGTAAACTCATAATATTTCCCTTCAACGCCATCACTGTCTGCGTCCTGTCCGCAATAAAAGCCGCCTTCTGAATCAGTCAGTTCAGATAAAATGTAGTTAGCAGTACGTTTTGCCACTTCGGCATAAAATGAATTTTTGGTAAGCTGAAATGCTTCTAGATAAGCTAAAATCAACAATGCATTGTCATACAGCATTTTTTCAAAATGAGGTACAAGCCACTTTTGATCGGTAGAATAACGTGAAAAACCTCCGCCGATATGATCGAATATTCCGCCATCTGCCATAGCCTTTAATGTCTTTTCAACCATTTCCAAGGCTTCCGGTATCTTTTCTGTTTCATATATCCGCATCAAAAAGAGAAGATTGTGTGGAGTCGGAAATTTTGG
>RAZJ01000152.1 GCA_003612625.1 bacterium 1XD42-1
TCGGCTTGGCTCATTTTGCAGAGGGTGACACGCTCGGAAAACTCGGCGTATTCTTCCTCGGTCAAGCGTGTCTTGATTACCCGGCGGCGGTGGGGCGTGTTGTATTTTTTCATGTCTGTGAACCTCCTTTCGTGGGTGGATTTTTTCAAGCGGCGCAAGCCGCAAAAAGGCGGGCTTGGGGTGGCAACCCCAACAAGATTCCCGCAGGACAAAATTGAGCGATTAGCGAAATTTGGTACTGTGGTAGAATCTTGCTCTTAAAAAGTAGCGGTTTCCTCTGTGTGGGCTTCCGTCAATACCTTTAGTGCCGCAAGCGGGGATTTTGCCAAAGCAGCGGCGATATTTCTCCCGCTAATACCTACAAACCAGCAAAAAGCAAAATGGACGTTGATTTGCAGAAAATCCCCCTCATTACTTACAACACCACGCAAGCTCGAATAGGCGGGAATTTGTAAAATTTCTTCTCGCCCGTCCTCCACGGACAGCTTGCGGATTTGCCAAACGGGAGAGGGAAATTCTTTTTATCCCCCTTTGCACGGCATAATACTGGCGATTTTTGAAAATGCCAAAAATAGGCGCAAAAAAACAGGAAACCTTTTCTTGATTTCCTGTCTTGGTGTGCCGTTATATAGCGGCGGTTATTTAGTTTTATATCCACTGTTCTACAAACTGGTACTGTTTAAAGTTTCGATAATTCTAAAATATGCTGATATGCAAATTCGATTGCTCTGCAAGTTAAATTTTCACACATATGCGGTGGATTGCTTTCTGAAAAACCTGCTGGACGTAATTCTAAACATCTTAGCGAACCAAATGCTTTATCAAAAGCAGATGCAAAATCATAACACGCAGATACGATTTCGGATTCTGTTTTTCCCAATATATGAAAATAAATCCCTACAAACATAAGCGTACCTTCGACTAGACCACATTGCGCTCTGTACCCGCCTGCACCATGTAATCCAACGGCAGAACAAATTACCTGCGGTTCAATAGCAATTTCAAATAATTCGCTTAGACAGATAAGCGTTGTCTTTGCACAATTTATATCTTCTTCCCAGTACAATTCATGTACCCGATTTGTTATATAGTCTTTCATCTGCACACCTCTTAAAAAGTCATAATTTGCCATTGACTTTATTATATATCCATTAAGCAAAAAGTGAAAGCGATTTCTTATACTTCCTGTTCATCAAAACGGAACTTAAACAGGGCGGCAACAAGCCGGGATTTTATACTGTCCTCGGTATCCCTGTCGATATGCCCGTTTTCAATGGCGGCGATTCGGATTCGCTTGCTATAATGCCGTAAAACCTCGTCCACGGCTTCCGGCTCTCCGCTGGTCGCCCGGACAATCGTTTCATAGGGTAAAAGGTTCGGATTCCCCATGTGAAAGCACCTCGTATAATAAGATTTGCAGACGATTTATAGTGGGTCTGCTTAGTTCACTTGGAGCACCAGCAGGCTATGAGATGCCCGTGATACATTAGATAAGACAGCGACAAAGTTAGTTTTCCTATCTGTCTGCGCTCTTTTCAGCCATTCCTGTTTTTCTTCCTTTGTCATGCAATCAAGCAAAATTGTAAAGCGGGCAATATTATTATTTTCATAGTATTTTTCGATATGGCGTTTTAAGTCACTTAATGGCATATAATTTGAAAGCACGGCAAAGAAGTTTGTTTTGTTATCCTGTTCTGATTTATCTACATACCTATAAATGAGCAAATCTGAAAAATGACAAAAAAGAGGGCATAGCCTCAAGTGTTATAATGGAAGCACGACC
>RAZJ01000153.1 GCA_003612625.1 bacterium 1XD42-1
GATTTCCTTAACGGTACACATATTCATTCCTTCCTCTCAATTTGTCGGGTTTACGGGTGGCGTTTCTTTTTGGGCTTGAAGTCCAGGATATGCCCCTCAATGACGCGGGCATACCGTTTGATTTTGATGTCCCGGCGTTTCTGGCTGGCGAGAACGGCCTGGTAGCCGTCCTCGTCCAGAAACAGGCGCGTTTCATCGCCGGGTGCGCCGTAGGCGGTACGGGGCCGCAGGACGGAAAACTCCACCATCCAGCGGGTCTTATCCTGAAACCGTTCCACAGCCAGTATGTTGTGGCCCTTTAACTCCCTGGCAACGTGATCTCTCATAGGCGCTCCTTTCAGCGTTCCTGATCTCTCTGACGCTTTTTCTGCCACTGTTCCAGCAGTTTGATGATGGTTTCCTGCATCCGGGCAGGGGTGTAGCTTTTGGGAAAATACTTCCGCAGGGTGTCGGAGGTAAACGTCACCTTGTCCAGATCGCTTTTCTTTTCCTCGCCCATAATCGCCCGCATTACATCTATTCCTTCGCGCCGGATTAGCCGTAAAATTTTGTCCTCCATGGTTTCGCTGCCACCCTCTTTAGTAAAAATGTTCACTTTGAAAACTGTGCTTCCGATTCGCCGGGTCATGGTGGTGCTGGTGTTTTTCGTCATTGTACCTCTCTTTCCTTGTTTGTAGGGGGATTTCCCGCCGGTGGTCCGTTGTCCCTATTCAGTTGTAGGCGCAAAAACGCCGCCCTGACAACTCAAGGGCGGCGCTTCCACAGATATTCGCTATAACATCCAATGCTCCTTTCCGTTTGAATTGAGGCTTTACCCCTCTGATACCAATATACGGAGAAAATGGTGCTGACCGAAAAAATATGGCGTTATTGCAAGTTGAGGCCGTTTCAGTGGTGAAAATTGCAAAAATGCAAGATACAAAATTCGACTTAAATTTTGGTGTGGAATGTAGTATAATCGGGTATTATGGGGGAGGGTGTCGAAAATGGATCAGGCGTATTTACCGGGAACTGTCCGGCATAGGATACAAGAGCTTATCAAGGAGCGGAAAATCACTCAGGCTGAACTCGCTGCGGAAATCGGCATGGCAGAAAGCTCTCTCAGCCGGTTCCTGAGCGAAAAAACAGATAAAATCGGGGACGAGTATATCATCAAGATCGCGGACTTCCTGGACGTGTCCACCGATTTCATTCTCGGCCAGACGGATTTCCCGGAGCGCCGTAACTATGATATTGAGGAATTGGGGCTGTCCTACAAGGCGGCAATGGCGTGGGATTCCTTCTCCTTCAGCCGGAGAATCTCGCCCATCAGCCGGTCCGGGTCATATTCCGCAAAGCGGGCCTTTTCCCGGATGTCCTCCAATACCAGCTGGGTCAGCACCGTTTCATAGATGGTGTGGATGGTACACGCGCCCCTTCCGCTGCGGGAGTAGTTGCCGCAGATGAAAGAGCTGTACCGTCCCGGCCTGCCATCCTTATAGGTGAATTTTTCGATATGGTTCCGCATTTTGAAACCGCAGTCGGCACAGTACACAAGTCCGGTGAAGATACTCTTGCAGCCATCGGACGGGGCGCTTTTCCGCACCTTCTTTTTGCCGATGCTGGCTACGGTATCCCACAGTTCCCGCGAAATAATAGCCTCGTGGGTCCCCTCCACCCGAATCCACTCGTCCTCCGATTTATTGACGAGCT
>RAZJ01000154.1 GCA_003612625.1 bacterium 1XD42-1
TTCCGGAGTAGGTTCCGGCATGGGGGCATCAAATTTACCGATGAATTTCAGATAGATGTCCACCTCCTGCATCCGGTCACCCGTAGACTTGTCCGGAGCATGAACAACAATCTTCTCAACAAACTCGTTAATCATCGGCGTAGTCAGCTCTGAGAAATTGGCGTACTTCCTTGCAAGGTCAAGAAAATGTTCTACATTGGCGGTGTCCTGTTCAAAGATGCCTAATGTGGATTCACCTTCCGCAATGGACTGCCGGAGCGCTGCCTGCTCCTGTTCGTATCCGGCGAGAAGGGTATCAAAGCGTTCCTCTCCAATGCGGCCCACCGCATAGGATTCATACAGCTTCTTGATGATAGTGTCCAGTTCGTCAAAGCGCCGCTTGTCCTTGTTCAGCTTACGCTTCAAATCCTTCGCCGCCTGTGCCTGCTGAATCTCGGACGCTGCCCGGACCTTTTGAACGAACTCAGCCTCATTGGAGATGGCGTAGGCGCTGGTGACCTTGATGGTTTCTAAAATCAACGCTCGCAGAGCTTTTGTGGAGATGTGATGATTGCTGCAAACAGCCGTTCTTCTTTGCCCTGCAAGTTTATACGAGGAACATTCATAGGCGTCCGATGGATACGGCTTTGTCTCACTGCCCCGTGTCCGCTGGTTGTACATCTTTGCCCCGCAGTCCGCGCAGAATACCAGCCCGGTCAGGGGATTGGCTTCGCCAAGGGTGTCTATCCGACGTGGAGTTCCCCGCAGTTTCTGAACAAGCTCCCATGTAGCACGGTCTATGATAGCCTCGTGGGTGTTTTCAAAAATCAGCCAGTCCTCCGGGGCATGAAAAATTGGCTGCTTATCCTTATAGGATTCTTTGTGGGAACGAAAGTTGACCGTATGGCCCATGTACTCAGGTTTAGACAGTATCCGTCCGACGATAAAGTCGCTCCAGGCATAGGGACGGTCAATATTTTCCTTGCTTTTCCAGGGACCGCGCCCCTGCCTTGCCAGGTAAGCCGCAGGGGATTCAACCTTGTCCCGATACAAAATGTTGGCAATATCGCTCAGGCCGTGTCCCTCAACGGCCAACTGGTAGATACGCCGCACAATTGCCGCCGCTTCCTCGTCAACCAGCCAATGATACTTGTCGTTGGGGTCTTTCTTATAGCCATAAATAGCCTGATTGGTGGTCGGCTTGCCAGATTCACCTTTGACCCTGATGGCGGTACGCTGTTTCCGGCTCAGATCGCGCAAGTACCACTCGGACATAATATTGACAAAAGGGGCAAACTCCCCAGAGCTGGGATCGTTGCTGTCGATGCTGTTCCCAATGGCAACGAAGTGGATGCCATAGCGTTTGAAAACAACCTCTGTGTAAAAACCAGTCTGGAGATAATCCCTCCCCACCCGGCTGAGGTCCTTGACCAGAAGATGTTCTACTTTTCCAGCCTCAATGTCGGCAATCAGCCGTTTCCATGCGGGACGGTCAAAATTGCCGCCGGACCATCCGTCATCCGTGTAATGGATAATGTTACCATAACCGTGGTCAGCGGCATAGCCCTCCAGGTATCGTTTTTGATTGATGATCGAATTACTGTCCCCTAAAGATTCATCGTCTGACGACCAGACGAATAGACGTAGAGGAAAACGCCGAGAAAAACAGGGAAAATGCCCGATTATCTGTCA
>RAZJ01000155.1 GCA_003612625.1 bacterium 1XD42-1
GCCAGGTTGAGGAAGGACAGCTGGAACCGGATGGAGCTGTCAAAGTAGTTGAGGAAATCGCACCAGCCCTCGAAGATGGCGGTCTTATCCTCGTTTTGGGACAGCTGGTAATTGATGTCCTGAAACTGAATGGTCTTGGTATAATAGCAGCCGGTCACGCGGCAGATGCCGTCCGGCCACATCCGTTCATAGGGGATGCTGTCCTGCGCGGAAATCCCCTTCTGGTCAGTGCGGTTGGCGCGGGAAATGGCGGCTTCGATCTGCTTCCGATCCGCGCGGGAGAGCTTCTTTTTCACCGGCATTGGCCCTTCGCCCTCCGGCGCTCTGCCGTTTGTCCGGTTTTTCTTTGCCGTAAACAATGTCATACACCTCCTTGTCGAGTTTGTCCTGCCGCTCCAATACGGCATAGAAGTTGTTGGTCTGGTAGGGGCGCTGCCGGGGCCGGAGAAAGGATACCCGGATCATGTTGCCGATGATCTTTTCCAGCGGCTGGCCGTTCTTCTCGTACATCGCCAGCAGGAAAAAGGGCAGCATGACAAGCATCATGCACAGGGCGGCGGCGCTGTTCCCGGCTGGCCCCCGAAGCAGAAAGAAAAGCGGCACGCCCACGATCGCCCCGCCGCCAAAGCAGACTAACTGCCGCTTGGTGAGGTTGAAGGCCACCTTTGTCTTGACCTTCGTTAAGTCTTTGGGTACGGGTACATAAGCCATTTTTGCACACTCCTTTCGTCAGTGGGCCTGGAAGATCGCCTTGGCCATGCTGCCGCTCTTAAAGAGGGTCAGGCAGAGCAGGACTGTATATCCCACACAGGACCAGATGGCGGCAATCGTATCCTCGCCGGTGGCGATGTTCTGCACCAGGACCGCGTAGATTGCCACGCATACCATGATAAGGAACGCCTGAAAACCCAACGCCATCAGGGAGCGCAGGTAATTCTGCCCCATGCCGCCCCATTCCCTGCCCATCATAGCGGCCATCGGGACCGGCGCGACCGAGGTGACGAGATATATTTCCAGCATACGGCCATAAATGACGATAAAAATACAGATGGTCAGCGCCCACATGGTAAGGCCGATAAACAGGGACTGGAACCACAGCCCGAACAGCGGCCCCAAATCCATCTCCATGAGCCTTGGCTCCAAATCCGCCATCGCGGAGGAAATGTCGGTGGAAGCGTCCGCGCCGATCACGCCGGAAGCCTGCGCCACAATGCCCTGGGCCACATCAAACACGCCCATAACGATATTCCAGGTGTTGGTGACAATGAGGATGGCACAGGCGGTCTTGAAAATCCACTTGAAAAACACAGCGGTTTCAATATCGTGGAAGTTGTTCTTGTCAGTGATGATCTGAATCAGCTCCAGCGTCATCACAAAGGCCAGGATCACGCCTGCTATGGGGAGAATGACCGTTTCCGAAAGGCTTTGGACCATGCTGAAAATACCCGCGTTCCAGCCCTGGGGCGTCTGCCCGATCTGTCCCGATATGTCCGCCACCTGGTTGTTGACCGAATCGAACATACTGGAAAGGTTGCTCATTATGCCGCCCACCAGCATTTCTTTCAGCCAGGTGGTGATTGCATCCAGCAGAAAATCCATACAGTGCTACCTCCTTTCCGCCCCTCCCGCGT
>RAZJ01000156.1 GCA_003612625.1 bacterium 1XD42-1
TTAAGCGTAACGGCCGGTAGCAGCAGGACGTTTGGTACCGGAACCCTCTTCTGGAGCAGAAGGAACTTCACTGGGGAGTTCTTCAGGGATTTCTTCGGAACCTTGATCAACAGCTTTTTCAGCGAAGATATAGGTGCCTAAGAAACGGGTGCGTGTGCTGAATGCCATATAGCCGTCTTCATTTTCACCATAGGTGAACTGGTCAGTAATGTCGAACAGGTCACCGTCAATTACCTGGTAGATTACGACAGACTGAGGGTCCACAGTTTCATTGCCGTCTTCGTCAATGAACGGGTTGTAGATGTCCAGGTCGCCGCGGCTGGTAGAAGAAATCTTCGGGCTGCCTGTGAAGTCGAACAGGAAAGCATCCTGATCATTGAAGTAGGTTGCATAGTCAGCATGTTCCCACTTAGTGGAGAGCTTGCTGTAAAATTTCTCTACGTCGCTGTCAGCATAGAAGCTGAGTTTTGCCAGGTCATTGTTCTCATCGTACCATACGATTTCATTGGTATCGTTCTCTAAGGGCTGGAGCATGAGGCCTTCCAGACCAACACGGAACTCATTGTCAGCACTTGCAACAGCATTTTTCAGCCATACAGTGCCAATATCGGACTCTTTGAAGGATTGGACGCTGAAGTTTTCATAGATTTCAGAGCCTTTGCTGGTAGGTGTTACCCGCAGGTCAAAAGTTACTTTATATTCGTCGTCAGTGTAGAGTTCTTTCAGTTCAACTTTAATAACAGTCAGACGTTTTCCTTTGGTAGGAACCACAGCGCGGCCTTCATTGACTTCAATCAGGTTGTCATTGAAGTATTTTTCAACAACAGAGATGGATTTTACGTTTTTAGAATTTTCGCCTTTTGTTACACGTACTTTGAACAGGTCATCATTGCTGTAAGGATCGTTCAGCATGAAGTAGATGGTAGAACCACTCTTTACACCGTCATGGTTGTCATTGATGAGCTTTGCATTGTCAACCATGGCAACAGGTGTATTACCGTGGGCATAAAGGATTTGGCCAACTACATAAGTGCGGTCATCGTCGTTATCTTCTAATACGCCGCCTACGCCGTTAGACATAGCACTTACTGTCGGAGCAGTTGTGGATTTGATTTCGATTTGTCCGTTATTGGCATCGCCCTGTAAAGGAGACCAGCTTGCAGTACCTAAGGTGAAATCAACTTTACCAGCAGGGGAAATGGTAGCGTTCAACTGGTTCAGTGTGTTAGCATCCTGAGCCAAAGTTACAGTATACATAACGCCGTTGATACGGGTAGTAGCCTGTGCGCCGTGGAAAGCATTGGCGATAGCGTCTTTATCAGCGCCCTGGGCCAGTTCTTTTCTGCTGGAGAATACGAAGTTTTCACCGGCATTTGTGGAAAGGGTTAATTTTGTAGCACCGGCAGCAAGTTTTGCATCAGCAGCCAGGCCTGTATCAGCAGTAGTATCTTCAACCACATCGGCTGCATCCAGAGTCATTGTAAAAGTAGCATTGGTATCAGCGGCTAAAGCCATAGCAGCACCCATAGAAGCGATCATAGCGGAAGCCAGGAAACCTGCAATCATTTTTTTCATAATTTGTTTTACTCCTCTCAAAAGTAAAAAATGTTTTTTT
>RAZJ01000157.1 GCA_003612625.1 bacterium 1XD42-1
GGTCGTGCTTCCATTATAACACTTGAGGCTATGCCCTCTTTTTTGTCATTTTTCAGATTTGCTCATTTATAGCACATAATTTGATTTCCTCCTTGTATTTTACTCGGAGGCATGATAAAATAAATTTACCATGACTCCGTAGTTTGACTGTGGGGATTGGTGTGTAGGAGTAAGCGGGGGTTTCTTTGCCAGATTGCCCCACTTACTCCTTATTTTTTTATTTAATTTTTTGCCTTTTTTATATTGAAAAGTGTTCAATAAAGTGTTCATATATAGGCACAAATCCCCATAAATAGCGGTGATTTAACGATTTTTCTACAGGTTCGAATCCCACACTCTCCGCTTAATAAAAGCCTTAAGGTTTTTATAACCTTGAGGTTTTTTCAATCAATTTAGCTCTGAAAAACTGAAAAAAATAATTGACAAATAAAATTTCAGATGCTATAATAGGGAAGCACTCTCAAGAGAGGGTAGCATTCATAAGCGGGTATGGCGGAATTGGCAGACGCGTTAGATTCAGGTTCTAATGGTCGCAAGGCTGTGCAGGTTCAAGTCCTGTTACCCGCATTGTTAGGGAACTGGCTGCTTTATAGAAAGGCGGCCAGTTTTTTTAGCTATTCTGTTTTTACAGGAATTTCAATTTGTACAATATAATCTTCAATCCGATCCACTACATTTTCGTTAATTCCCATTTCATAAGAAAATCCATATAATATAAATCCATGGGCATCTGCATAATGAAATATGTCCTGGTAGCGTAAAGGAAGGCTATCCCATTTTCCTTTATAAAACGCTCTGATATATTTTCCACCGGGCTGTATATGCAGTCCGGTTTTTTGAATGGGAAAAGGAATTTCAATAAAAAGTTTAGAATAATCCTCAAAATGGCCGCTGTATAAACTGTTTACAGAAATCATTGTACCATAAGAAGCATCATGCAGCCGATGTAACTGATATTTTTTTGTTTCGGCCGTAATCATTTCAACCTGTTTATCAAAGGAGGTATCAGGAGTAATATCCACTGTAACAAAGCAGCTTTCTTCTTTTTCAATGATGCTGATTTCAGATAAATCCATTGTCAATAAAGTTTTCATATTTTCGTGATGGTTCGATAAGGTTTTCCGAACTGCTTTCAGATGGAGAATATTCTGATCCAATTCTTCTATTTTTTCTTGGAGAAGCCGTTCCAGACTGGCAGCAGAACGGTTTTTCATAAATATTTGGATTTCATGGACAGATACATTTAATTCCCGAAGAAGCAAAATGGTTTCCAATATGGAACTTTGATAATAGCTATAATAACGGTAACCGTTTTCCGGATGGATTGCGGCAGGCTGGAATAACCCGATTTCATCATACCACATCAAAGTTTTTTTGTTGATGCCATGTAAAGCTGCAAACTGCCGTAAGCAGTTTATTTTTTTTATCCATTTTTTTAAATCCCCTCTTGACTATACAGTTACTGTACGGTTTATTATAGGTGATACAGGGAAGAAAAACAAGAAGATGGGAGAAAAAATAATAGACCTCTTGCGAAATTAAGCTAAGCGGTCAAAGTTGCAAATGCCAGCAATCAAGGAAAAACGGAGGGCAAAACGCTTTCTCCGGTTACGG
>RAZJ01000158.1 GCA_003612625.1 bacterium 1XD42-1
TGTGCCCTTCCTCACCGGCCTTCACCGCTGCCGGTCTGCTTTCGTCAATTCCTGAATTTGCTCATTTATAGTTATGTGTACAAAAAACATGAAGTCCCAGGAAAATCAGGAGCAGCAAGCCCTGGAGCAAATCCGAACCATCATTGAAACCCTGGGTCCGGACAGCTACATCACGTCGGCGCTGCAAAATATCTTCAGCGTCCCATCGGAAACGCCTGGCAATCCCAATCTCTTAGATGAGCTGCAGAAGATACGTCTGCTAGAAAAAACGGTACAGGAATGGGACACCGCCTCTCAAATCGAAGAGCTTCAGCGGCAAATCCAAGAGACAGAGGCCCACTTGGCGGTTCTGAAGGAAAAATTACATAATCTGACCGCTAAACAATAGAATCCCAAAAAAAAATAAAGAAGGGGAAGCTGGCCATACTGGTCGGCTTCTTCTTTTATTTTACTTAGAATTGTTTCCTTTCTATTGGTGATATCCTCTTTTTTGCGATTTGATATATACAATACATATGCACTTAATTAGAGGTAAAACATTGTGCAGATTAGCGACTTGAATTTACTACATATGAATGGTAATATACAACCAAGCTAAACGATAGGAAATAAATCTGAAAATAAAATGGAGGTACTTATAAATGAAAACGAATTTAATTGACCTGCTGAATGGAAACGGCTTTACCGAGAAGATTGTCAAGAATGAGATTGTTCAAAGCTGCAGCGGCCTGATACTCCAGCGTGAATGGTCAAAAGAAACAGAGGTTGCCTGGTACGGCAAACGAGAGGAAACCTTTAGTGTCCGGGCCTTCATCAATCGGAATTCCGGCATCTGCCATGTAGCTTTCTTCAAGGATGGTCGGGAAACCAAAAGCCGCTGGTACGATACTATCGGGAAGCGCACATATAACGCCATTGCCGAAACCGTTAAAAAAGCCGGATTTGAAATGTAAAGGAGGATTTAAAATAGAATCCGAAGAATCAAAAAAAGGAGCTGGCCGTAGTGACCAGTTCCTTTTTTTTACTGAGAATCGTTTTCCTTTTTGCTTGTAGCCTCTGCGACTTCCGGCTCTATTAAATCCTCTATACGGCATCCCAGCGCCAGTGCCACTTTGTAAATCTGATAAACGTCACGGGGAATTCTTAGCCGCTTTCCCCATGCTTCCAGTGTTCGAGGCGAAACGCCGCTGCGTCTGGATAATTCCAAGCGGCTAATTCCCATTTCCACGCATTTTCGGTCTATCGGCGTCATGCCTTCTTTTATGGTTAGTTTTGCCATTACTTTCCCTCCCAATCTGTCTTCTATTTTCAGTATACTACATATGTGTGGCTATGTCAATTTGTCAAATGCACCATACATATGTAACAAATATTGTGTGGTTTAGCGGCTTGAATTTACTACAAATGAATGGTATTATGTAATTACAGCGAAGGACGAACAAAAATAAATTCATAGACTTAAAACGAAAGAGGAGATTATAAAATGAAAAAGATTTCTTACGAAAAATACGATGCAGCTTTTACCGAGCTGAAAAGAACAGCATCCGACCACCGCATTGAGTTTTATAACATGGACGGCTT
>RAZJ01000159.1 GCA_003612625.1 bacterium 1XD42-1
TAATCTTTACGACAACCACCAAGGAATTTGCTGTGGACAGCTATGATGTGGCGGCGGCATTTTACCTGGTCAAGCCCTATTCCTATGAAAAGCTGGCACAGGCCCTGACCCGGTGCGGGGCAAAGCTTCTGGAACAGAACCAGTGTGTGATGGTTCCGGGCGCGGCAGGACAGCAGCCGCTCCTGCTTCACCAGATTACCCATACGGAATACTGCGGACGCTGTGTGGAAGTCCATATCACCAGCGGGGAAAAGATAACCGTCCCCATGCGGCAGGCGGATTTTGCGGCTTTGCTGCTGGACTATCCCTATTTCTGTGACTGTACGCGGGGCGTCCTGGTCAATTTCGAGCAGGTGGAGGAGCTGCTGGCTGACCGTTTTCTTTTGAAAAACGGGACAGCGGTTCCAATCAGCCGGTTAAAATACCGGGAGGTGCGGGAACAGTTTCTCGCTTTTACTTATGCCCGGATGAGAGGAGGGCATTAGAGATGGGAAATGATACAGTTCTCCGCCCTATGCTGGAGCTTTCGGTTATAATCCCCGGCGCTGTTTTGTGTTATCTGCCCATGAAAGGACACCTGAATGGAAAGGGCAGACGGATCGCTTTGTGGGGAATCCCCGCTCTGTTGCTGTGGGCTGTTGCGGGCGGCGCTGCCTGTTACAGATTCCGGTGGGATACGAACCTCTGGCTGGTTCCCTCGCTGGCGCTGTCTGCCCTGTTTTACTGCCGGACAATCACGCTGTCTTACTGGAAAACCGTCAGCGTATTTCTGGCGGTCTGCGGGACGTTTTCCACTTTGAGAAATCTGGCAGTCCTGGCGGACGCCCTGCTTTCGCCCAAAAGCGGCCCTGTGGTTTTTTCTCTGGGCGGGGCAGCGGCCTATGCCCTGTTTTGCTGGACGCTGCTGGGGCTTATGTGGTATCCGGCCACCCATGCCGCAAGATGGCTTCTGGATGAAATTGAAATGCCGGGGACATGGTATGTATTCTGGATTCTTCCGGTGGTGTTCCTGAGCCTGAACATTGCCATGCGGCCCCAGGAATATTCCACTCTTTACACAAACCGGGTTATGATGTTTTATCCGGTTCTGATGCTGGTGCTTCTGGCGCTGCTGCTGTTTTGTTACGCGCTGTTTTACTGGATGGCAAGGGGGCTGACAAAGAATATGCGTCTGACGCAGGAGAACCGTTTTTTGCAGATGCAGGCCGCCCAGTACCGCATCCTGCAAAAGAGCATTGAGGACACCCGGCGCGCCCGCCATGATCTGCGCCAGCATTTCAAGGCATTGCAGGGCTGTGTGGAGAGCGGTGATATAGACAGGGTTGCGGAGTATGTGAAAGCCTATGGGGAAAGCCTGCCGCCGGATGCAGTCCGCCGGTTCTGCAAAAATTATGCGGTGGATGCCGTACTGCATTACTATGGGGAGCAGGCGGTGAGGCAGCAGACCGATATGGAGGTTTCTGTCCAGATGGAGGAAGAAACCATCATCCCACAGCCGGAGTTCTGCGCCCTTTTGGGGAACCTGCTGGAAAACGCCATTGATGCCTGCGCCGGTTCCAAAGCGCCCCGCATCATT
>RAZJ01000160.1 GCA_003612625.1 bacterium 1XD42-1
GCGCTTTCCCAGATGCCCCAGCGGTTGGAAAGCGTCAAAGTCCAGCTGGATAACCTTTACCAGCAGCAGGCCGCCGCGAAGGAGGAAGTGGGCAAAGCCTTCCCCTATGAGGAGGAATTGCGGGTCAAGAACGCCCGTCTGGTGGAGCTGGATATGGAGCTGAACATGGACAGCAAGGGGCAGTCCCGTCCAGAAGCGGCGATTGCCAAACGCGAAAGGCCCTCGGTGCTGGAAGGGCTGAAACGTCCGCTCCCGCCCCGCAGCATGGAAAAGAAACCCAGACAACAGGAACAGGAGGCAAGATAATATGAACAGCAATGAAAAGAATACGGCCCTTTATGAGAAGATGGCCGCTGAACAGGATACCTTCCGTGATTGGCTGAAAAGCCAGTCCCCGGAGGAAGTCTTAAACCATGCTTACGAGTACACCATCCGGGAGGACATCGTGATGGCGATGGAGGTATTGGAGCTGACAGACGCCCAGGCCCAGGCGCTGCTGGATTCCCCTTCGCCGCTGGCTGATGTGTACCGCCATTTTGAAAAGCTGGAAACCGGCTATATGGATGTGATACGGGAAAGCATTGAGGAACGGGCCAATGAGATGCACAGGGTCAAAGAAGAACAGAGGGCCGCCCCGCTCTATCCCCACTCCGCCGCCTATGCGTCCGAGCATGGGGAGATGGCACAGTACCGCGCCTCCCTGCAAGCCAGTCTTGCCTGCAAAGAAGCCATTGAACAGGCCATCAGCGCCCACTATGGGGATAACCGCCTGAATACCGAGGCCGCTGTCAAAGAGGTGCTGGAACAGTTCGGGCCGGAGCGTGTGCAGGTCATCCTTGCCAATACGGTGCTGAAAAAGGAGCATGACGGGCGTATCTCCCGCGACAACAAAGCCTGGGCGAAAACAATCCCCATGCCGGAGGATGGCGGCGATCCCCGCCACAGTTATGCCCTGGTGGTGGATAAGGTCAATCCCGGTCTGACCGATCTGTTTGTGAAGCAGGCGCGGAAAGTCCTTCAACCCCCGGAGAAAGGCTCCGTCCTGGAAAAACTCAAACAGGAGCCGCCGGAACGCAGACCCGTCACCCCTAAGAAACGGGAACCGGAACGATGAGCGCGGCAAAGCGGAAACGGGAAGTACAGGTGAATTTCCGGGTTTCCCCGGAGGAGCTGGCTCTGATTGAGCAGAAAATGTCCCAGCTTGGGACAGTCAACCGGGAAGCCTATCTACGGAAAATGGCGTTGGACGGTTATGTGGTAAAGCTGGATTTGCCGGAGCTGAAGGAGCTGGTGTCCCTGATGCGCTATTCCAGCAACAACTTAAACCAGCTGACCCGTAAAGTGCATGAAACCGGGCGGGTTTATGACGCTGACCTGGAGGATATATCCCAGCGGCAGGAACAGCTTTGGGACGGTGTGCAGAAGATACTGGCCCAGCTTTCTAAGCTCTCCTGACCGGAGAGTTTACCCCATCTGCGGAGGGAGGAACGGCGTTCTTCGCCGCGCCTTCCTCCGCTTTTTCTTTTTGACGGTAAACT